>CALMPJ010000099.1 GCA_937871585.1 uncultured Acidobacteriota bacterium
AAGTTTACGGTTACAAACGTTCGCGGCGAGTCATTTGGGCAGGATTTGGCGGGCTGATATTTGCGTCGTTCATGGCATTTGTCGTGACAAGCCTGCCGCCGTCGCCGACGATGTCGCCCGAGATGAACGAAGCGATCAACATGCTCTTCGGTCAGACTTGGCGAATTGTCTTGGCTTCTCTAACCGCATTCTGGGCCGGAGAATTTGTAAATTCGTTCGTACTGGCAAAGCTGAAAATTCTCACAAGCGGAAAATACCTTTGGATGCGAACCATTGGCTCGACCTTTGCCGGTGAGGCTGTTGATTCGATAATTTTCTATCCGATCGCGTTCCTCGGCACCTGGCCGACCGAACAAGTAATCGCCGTAATGATCGGCAACTACATCCTAAAAGTCCTCTGGGAAGTCCTAGCTACGCCGTTCACGTATATCATCGTTAACGCCCTCAAAAAGGCAGAAAACGAAGACTACTTCGACCGCGACACGAATTTCAATCCATTCACTCTTGAGGTCTAACCCGCGATGACGATCTCACTCGACACGCCTGTTCACGAACTGCATCGCTACGGCATTTCGCGTGTCGGGAGCGTGATGGCGGCGAAGCTTGCATCGGCGCTTGCTCCGCATTCTTCGCGTCCGACGGCCGAGGAAGTCACGGTCGAAGATCTGCTGCATTACTTCCCTGCCCGTTACGAAGATAGGTCGAAGTTCATCTCGATAGATCAACTTTCCGACGGCATGGACGCTGCGATCGAGATCTATGTGCGAACGGCCGGCGGCGCACAGGTCGGCAAAAACCGCGAGCGTTGGAAACCGCCGCTTTACCTGTTTGAGATCATCGGCGGTGACAAAGAACACGCGCACCGGCCGGTCGCTGTAAAATGGTTCATCTCTGGAAAGAACGCCAAACACATCCTCGAATATCAAACGAACAGATTCAAACGCGGCACGCGTTTCGTCGCTTACGGAACGTGGGAATTCGACGACCGCAAAGGCACGTTTGCCCTAAAAACCGCAAAGCCAGAGGAACTTGAGGTCATAGACTCCGACGACAACGAGGCCGTCGACGACGCTGACGAACTCACCGAAGACACCGCAAGTGCCGAGTTTGCGACCATTCACACAGCACGCTGCGTCCCGGTCTATCGCAAGCTCGGGCCCTTTCAAACGAAGCGTTTACGAGAGATCATTTACGCTGTTTGTCAGCAATTGGATCGAACTTCGAAGGATCAATTGCCTGCCGACCTGATCGAACGGCACAAGCTGATCTCGCGGCTCGATGCTTTGGTTCAAGTACATTTCCCGCCTGACGATGCGAGCGTTGCCGATTACGAAATGTTTCGCTCGGCGGCTCAGCGGCGACTGATATTTGACGAATTTTTCTGGCTTTCATTTTCTATGCAGTTGCTTCGCGGCGAGCGTACGAGCGAGCCGAAAGGCTCGATAATCGAGGTAACGGATGCAACAAAAAAACGCCTGACCGACATGCTGCCGTTCACGCTGACAAACGCTCAGAAACGCGTGATCGGCGAGATCTTTGGCGACCTCAAGAGCGATCATCCTATGAATCGCTTGATACAAGGCGACGTTGGCAGCGGCAAAACGATCGTGGCATTCCTCGCGATGGCTGCGGCGATGGAAAACGGCTATCAGACCGCGCTGATGGCACCGACCGAAATTCTCGCTGAGCAGCATTACCGAAACGCGACAAAGCTCTTCGCCGGAACCGAATACCGCGTCGAACTGCTCACGGGTAGTATGAAAGCGTCGTCGAAAAAGCGAGTTCACAGCGGCATCGAACTCGGCGACATCGACCTCGTAATCGGTACGCATGCTCTTATTCAGGACGCCGTGAAGTTTAAGGATCTCGCTCTCGCCGTCATCGACGAACAACATCGTTTCGGCGTCATGCAGCGTGCTCATCTCAAAAAAGCGGGCCGGGACCCTGACATTTTGGTGATGACGGCGACACCTATACCGCGCAGTCTGGCAATGACGGTTTACGGCGATCTCGACGTTTCGATCATCGACGAACTGCCGCCCGGACGCACGCCTGTCAAGACCGTAGTCCTCGGCGAAGACAAACGCGATGGCGTTTATCGCGGCATCGAGCGCGAGATCAAACTTGGCCGACAGGTATACGTCATCTATCCGCTGATCGAGGAAAGCGAGAAAATGGACCTCAAAGCTGCGACCGCAATGTATGACAAGATGCGGCTCGACATTTTCCCGCAATACACCGTCGGCCTGCTGCATGGCAAGATGAAGCCGCCTGAGAAAGAAGCAGTGATGAGCGAGTTTGTCGGCGGACGGCTCGACATTCTCGTCTCGACGACCGTTATCGAGGTCGGCGTGGATGTGCCGAATGCATCGTTGATGGTGATCGAACACGCCGAGCGATTTGGTTTGTCGCAACTTCATCAATTGCGAGGTCGTATCGGTCGCGGTGCCGAACAAAGCTATTGTGTGCTGCTCGCCGACTACAAACGAACCGCAGTCGCAAAGGAACGGCTAGGCATCATGGAGGAAACCTCGGACGGTTTTCTGATCGCTGAGAAAGACCTCGAACTTCGCGGTCAAGGCGAAATTCTCGGCACGCGGCAATCAGGAATTCGCACGTTCAAACTTGCAAACATCGTCCGTGACCTCGACGTCCTCGTCATTGCAAAGAAAGAAGCCGAAACTTACCTGACCGAAAAACGCCTCTCGCCCGAAACGGCCAGCCTTGTAAAAACGGCACGTGCCCACAAAAATGTCGCCCTCGGCAGCATTGCGTAAGGCTTCGTTGCCGATGCCTCGGCGATTTCTTAAACTCATAACTAGTTATGAGGATCATCGCAGGCGAATTTCGCGGCCGCGTGCTCAAAAGTCCGCCGGATTCCAAGACAAGGCCGACATCGGACCGACTTCGTGAAACTCTATTCAACATTATCGCTCCGAACATTGGCGAGGACACTCGATTTCTCGATCTGTGCGCCGGAACCGGCGCGATAGGGATCGAGGCTCTATCTCGCGGAGCAGCGTTTGTTACGTTTGTCGATCGATCAAAACGATCGTGTGCGCTGATAGAAGAAAATCTCGACAAACTCGCCATCGCGGATGAGCGAACCGAGATCCTCGGTATCGAGGCCGAAACGTTCTCCGGTCGCGAACACTCAAACAGCTGGGACATCGCATATTACGATCCGCCGTATGATGCGGATTACTCGCTAGTGATGCACGAATTTGGTGCGAACAAGACCCTACTGGCTGACGATGGTTTGCTCGTCGTCGAACATCACACAAAGAAATCGCTTCCGGACCTTACGGGGTCGATACGACGTTGGCGAATCGTCAAACAGGGCGAATCGAGCCTGAGTTTTTACGAACGAAAATAATATGAAGATCTTTGTATGGCTGCTGCTCGCAGTTATTTGGAGCACGACTTGGATCTTTATCAAGATCGGTTTGGACGATATTCCGCCGATAGCGTTCGCGGCTGCAAGATTTCTCGTTTCAGTTTCACTGCTCGCTATATTGATCAGACTTCAAGGCATCGCAATGCCGAAATCTCGCGCCGAGTGGAAGCTGATCGCAATTACCGGTGTTCTGCAATTCTCCGTCAACTATTCGATGGTGTTCTGGAGCGAGCAGTATATTACGTCGGGCTTGGCTGCGGTGCTTCAAGCTACCATAACCGTCTTCGGACTGATTCTCGCGTGGCTGATGCTGCCCGCCGAACGTATCACGCCGCAAAAGATCATTGCTGTAATTGTTGGTGTAATTGGAGTTGCGATCATTTTTCTCGATCAGCTAAAGGTCGATAATTGGATGGCTTTCGCAGGTTGTGCCGCGATCGTCATTGGGGCATACGCCGCAGCTCAAGCGTCCATTCTCGTGAAAGCAAAGGCGACCGACATTCATCCGGCGTCGCTCGTGTTCAGCCAAATGATCTGCGGATTGCCCGCGATCATTATTTATAGTCTCGTTGCCGAAGGCTCGCCGCTGTCGTTCAATTGGTCGTGGAAAGCAATTGCCTGTGTTTTATATCTCGCAGTTTTCGGCACGGTCGCGGCCTTCTGGCTTTACTATTGGCTGCTTGCACGTATCGAATCGACAAAAGCGATGATGATCTCGCTAGTCACGCCGCTTCTCGCAGTCGTTATCGGTTGGATGGTTCTCGGCGAACAACTCCCGCCGCAGACCGGCATCGGCGGCCTGCTGATCATCGCCAGCATCGGGCTGATCGTATTTCGGCGGAGAAGAAATATTCCACAGATGGACACAGATGAACACGGATAGGAACCGCACTATATCTGTGTTCATCTGTGTTAATCTGTGGATGATTTTTCTATGTACTTCAAGTTCACAACCGCAGGCGAATCTCACGGAAAGGCTCTCGTCGCTATTGTCGAAGGCGTGCCGTCTGGCCTTCCTATCGATATCGACGCAATAAACTACGAACTTTGGCGTCGACAGCAAGGCTACGGCCGCGGCGGACGCATGAAGATCGAGACGGACACCGTCGAGATATTGTCGGGGGTTCGCCATGGCAAAGCCCTCGGTTCGCCGATCGCGTTGATGATCAAAAACGACGATTTTGTGCACTGGGAACAAGTAATGTCGGTAACGGAACCTGATGACCTTCCGAAAAACGACCGCGTCGTCACACGCCCGCGTCCCGGCCATGCCGATCTTGCCGGCGGACAAAAATATCAAACGAGAGATCTTCGAGACATCCTCGAACGAGCATCGGCACGCGAGACTGCCGCGCGTGTCGCATGCGGAGCGATCGCAAGACAATTGCTCGCAGTATTCGGCGTCGAACTTCGCAGCCACGTAATTCAGCTTGGCGGTGTTCCTGATACTCCGATCTCCGCAACATTCGACGAAGTTGCAGCGATCCCAAAAAACACACCGCTCAACTGTGCATACGACGACGCTCAGCAGCAAATGATCGCCGCAATCGAAGTCGCAAAAGCCGACGGTGACACGCTTGGCGGCATTTACGAAGTTATCGCCCGCGGTCTGCCGGTCGGTTTGGGTTCGCATACTTCGTGGGAAGATAAACTCGACGGACGAATTGCACGAGCTATCATGTCGATCCACGCTACAAAAGCTGTTGAGATCGGCGAAGGCGTTGCGAATGCCGGACTTACGGGCTCGCAAGTACACGATGAGATCTACCTGAAGGATGAGGGCGAAGGGATGAGGGATGAAGATTCGGATTCATCCTTCATCCCTCAAACTTCATCCTTCGTCCGAAAGACAAACCGAGCCGGTGGACTCGAAGGCGGCATTACCAATGGCGAAGAGCTTCGAGTTCGCGGCTATATGAAGCCGATCGCGACGTTGCGAAAGGCCTTGCGAAGTGTTGATATCGATACTAAAGAACCAAGCGACGCAGCATTCGAACGCTCAGACATTACGGCAGTTCCCGCAGCAGGAGTCATCGGCGAAGCGATGCTGGCGATCGTTCTCGCTAATGAAATGCGAGAAAAATTTGGCGGCGATTCGATCGACGAGATGCTGAGGAACCACGAATCCTATCAACGATCGATCGCCGAATACTAGACAATGAGATTGCCCACGAAATACACGAAAATCACGCAATGGGAACCCGGAACTTTCCCTCTTTTTTTTGTGCTTTTCGTCTCTTTCGTGGGCATTATCTCTTCATGTTCTAAAACCGAAGAAAAGCCGGCGTCGAACATGTCCACTGCACGCGAGGCTAAAAAGGAGCTAAAGGAACTTCGCGAGTCGATCAAGAAAGTCGAGCCTTTTTTTAAGGGCATGGCAACACCGTTGGCGAACGATTGGCTGGCTTCGCATAAAGAGCCCGGACAGACTTTTGAACAATATCTTGACAGCGAACCTACCAAACCGACGAAGGAACGGCAGAAGATCTACGTGCTGCCGCTTGGGACTTTCAATGGACAACAGACGAAGATCGTCGAAGCGGCCGCTGATTATCTAGGAGCGTTCTACGACCTTGAGGTCGTTGAAATGAAAGGCCGGGAACTTCGCGTCGCTTCGTCAAATATCCGCCAGAATACCGCGACTAAAGCTCGACAGATCAAGACCGGCTACATTCTGAATGACATTCTCAAACCGATGCTGCCAGCCGACGCTGCGGCACTGATCGCGTTTACGACCGACGATCTTTATCCAGACGAATCGATGAGCTACGTATTTGGACAGGCGAGCCTCGAGAATCGCGTCGGCGTATGGTCACTGGCGAGGCTCGACGACAATGCCGATTACGACAAATTCCTGCGTCGGACGCTAAAGATCGCGGCTCACGAAACCGGACATATGTTCTCGATGATGCATTGCACGAAATACGAGTGCCTAATGAGCGGCACTAATCATCTCGGGGAAACCGATCGTCGGCCTATCGATGCATGTCCTGAGTGTATGGCAAAGATCGCGTGGATCTCGGACGTCATGCCGGCTGAACGTTACCGAAAACTTGCTGCGTTTTGTCGGACGAACGGTTTGACCAATGAAGCACTTGAATTTGAGAAGAAAGCCGCTGCCGTGGCAACGGCGCAGGACTAGATTTTGTCGGCGGGTATGCTAGAATCTCGAACAGGAACGAACCATTATGAAACGAATTAATTTGATGTTATCTATTGCTGTTTTGGCATTTTTTGCAGTTGCAGCGTCGGCTCAGCAGACCGGAAAGGATAGTGCCGTGGTTGCTAAGTGGAACGTCGTATTCGCGGCTCCGGGACAGGATGTCAGCGGAACGATCACGATCGAGAAGGTCGGAGACGTTTTCAAAGGCAATGCGGTAACTGAGTACGGCGACGCGCCAATGAGCGATGTTAAGGTCGCCGGCGATACATTCTCAGGAAAGATCGTCGTAAATGCACAGGGACAGGCATTCAGCGGCACGATCAGCGGCGGCGTTAAAGACGGAAAACTCGCGGGCGAATTAGTGCTCGAAGGCCTCGGAAACATACCGTATTCCGGCTCCAAACCCTAACTATTTGCCGATATCCCGGCGATATTGCATGCCTTTCCAACTGATCTTAGCGGCTGCTGAATACGCAGTCGCTAATGCTTCGTCCAGACTATCTCCGGTCGATGTGACGCCTAGAACACGACCGCCTGCCGTGAAGTATTCACCATCCGTGAGCGACGACGTTCCGGCGTGAAATATCGTAGTATTCGGCGTTAGTACTGCGTCGTCAAGACCGTTGATGACATCGCCGGTGCGTGGTTTCGCCGGATAATTCTCAGACGCTAGGACGACGCACGCTGAGCTTCCCTGCTGCCACTCCACATCGACGCTCGACAGTCGTCCATCGATCATTGCTTCGCAAATATCGACAAGATCGGTCTCAAGCCTCACGAGTATCGCCTGCGTTTCGGGATCACCGAATCGCACGTTGTATTCGAGCAATTTAGGACCACTCTCGGTCATCATCAGCCCTAAAAACAAGATCCCGCGAAAGCGAAATCCTTCATCGATACAGCCTCGTAAAGTCGGTTCGATGATCGATTCTTTAATGTCCTCGATCTCATCGCCGAAGAGCAACGAACTATCGGTGATGGTTCCCATGCCGCCCGTGTTCGGGCCGGTGTCGCCTTCGCCGATTCGCTTATGGTCGCGGGTTGGCGGCATCAGGACGTAATCATCACGATCCGCAAACATCAGTAAAGAAACTTCTTTGCCGAACAAACATTCTTCGAGAACGATTCTTTCTGCAGCGTCTGCTCCGACCAGTTCCGCCATGTCATTGATCGCCGCGACCGCTTCGGCTCGGTCTTTTGCAACAACGACTCCTTTACCGGCCGCTAAACCGTCGGCCTTTACGACGACAGGCATGCCTTCATCTCCGAATTCGCCCGCTTCTAAAACCGCGACGGCTTCGCTCGGCGAGTTTGCATTAGAGTATTTGGCCGTAGGAATGCCATGGCGGGCCATGAAATCTTTCGAAAACGTCTTGCTTGACTCAAGCCGCGTCGCCGCTTGCGACGGTCCGACAATACGTAGGCCCTTCGCCTCAAATTTATCGACGATCCCTGTTACTAATGTCGATTCGCCGCCGACAAATGTCAGACCTATTTGCTCGCGAATTGCAAAATCCAGCAGCGAGTCGGAATCGGTCGGTGAGATCGCGACACACTCAGCAATTGCGGCGATACCGGCATTACCATTTGCGCAGAATAGTTTGGATACATGCTCGCTTTTAGCGAACGTGTGACATATCGCATGCTCTCTGCCGCCTGAACCGATAACCAGTACTTTCATAACTCTCGATCAATATAGAACTTTGGTAATACCATTCCGGCTTGACACCAAAATCTGTTAGATGTATTTTCAATGAGTTCCCTTGTCGCTGACCAAACAATTTTCGGGGTCATTGGTCATAGACCTATTTGGTAACGAGCCGTTTGTCGTAACCGAATAGCGTAATAATTCGTATGTCCGACACACGTTGCGACGAACCGAATCCAACAACCAATCTAGAGGCCGAGTTTACTGACCTTGAGATTGGTTGCATCGACTGCTCGGAGACTTTTGTCTTCACAGCCGGCGAGCAAGTATTCTTCCGCGACAAAGGCCTGCTTAATCCTCCAAAACGCTGCAAGGATTGCAAGAAAGCCAAAACCAAACGCATCGATGCGATCGAATTAGGTCGGGTAATCGGCAAACGCCAGCGTCTCGACGTTCGTGCCAAATGTGCGAAATGCGACATCGTAACGACCGTTCCGTTTTATCCGTCTCAGGGCCGTCCGGTTTACTGCCGCGAATGTTACTCCGCAATGTCGGACGATCGCTCGGCTGGAGTGTCCAACGGCAGTTAGCCGCCGACATGTACACTCGGCCTAAGCTCCGGATCTTCCTCCGCTTGCCGCAAGATCTCTCGCGTAACTGGTGCCGTGTCGCCTTCGCCAAATAAAATGTATCGCGCGAGGTACATTATCGGATTCCCCTCGCTCCAGCCAAAATAAACGTGCGGGATCTTGCCGGTCTTGTCGCGCAAATATAGCAAAAATGCTGCGATCGCATTTGGGACGGCAGGAGCTTGAGTTCGCAAGATCTTGTAGCCCTCAACATCGACTCCGCGAATATACAGCTTACCTTTGAACTCCGACGAATCACCAGGCTCGATCTCGTAAAAGATCACCGGATCGGACGAAGGAATGTGATTATCTACACGCTTTTCATGTTCCTTGAACCGATATTCCGTCACATCGCCTGTCTCTCGGCGGTTCGTCACGATCCGCAATTCGCCTTCGTCATTAAGCTCATCGATAAATCCCTGAGCAACCGAGTCGAGCTCGATCTGATCGATACGTATCTCCGTCGAACGCATAGCTCGCGAAATGAACGACGTTAGAATAATGCCCAGAATGAACAACAACGCGATCTGAAGTCCACTCGGTTGCTCGACTATGTTCACGATTATCGTAAAAACAAAGATAAGCGTGATAAGGGCATAGAATAACCAGCTTGACGAACGTTTTCTACGTGCCGAGATCGTCACCGCAAGACTTGCCGATGTCATCAATGCAAGAATTCCAGTAGCATACGCTCCGCCCTGAGCCGAAACATCAGCTTGGAACAGTATCGTCACGAGAAAACAAACGACCGTGAAGACCAACACTAGAGGCCTAACCGCACGAGCCCAATCGGGAGCCATACCATATCGCGGCAGATAACGCGGAACAATATTCAGTAGTCCGGCCATTGCCGAAGAACCTGCGAACCAAAGTATCAGGATGGTCGAGATGTCATAGGCAGTACCGAATTCGGCTCCCATCAGATTGTGGGCGAGATATGAGAGTGCGCGTCCATACGCCTCGCCGCCGTGCTGGAATTTCTCAGCAGGAATAAGCATCGTTGTGATGATGCTACTGCCAACGAGCATAATGCTCATGATCACGGCAGCACCGGAAAGCAGCTTCTTGCCGTTTCGGATCCTACCCTCGATGTAACGCTGCTCTTCGTCTCCGATCTCCGCCTCGCTAAAGGCATTCTTGATGTGTTTCTTTTGTTCCGGATCGAGTTTAACGTCGCTTTTAACAAGCGGCATCACCACGACGCCTGTCTCAAATCCGGACAATCCGAGTGCGAGTTTTGGAAATACCAGAAGCGACGCAAGGGCAAGCCAAAGTATGCTGCCGCCAACCGACGGTGTTTGCCATACAGCCTGCTGCCAGTTAGAAAATGCCTCAGGATGTATCCAAAAGATCTCATAAATGCCGCGACCGATGGTCACTACATTGAGCAAAAGAAATATCGCCACGATGCCGACAGCAATTCCGATCGCCTCATTAAAACCTCGTAAGAAAACGAGTCCGAGAAGACCGATCAGAACAAGAGTGACGATAACCGCGTGATCTAAAAACTTAAGATGCTCGTGAACAAATGGATTCTCAATAATATGCGCCGTAGCATCTGCTGCCGACAGCGTGATGGTGATAATAAAGCTCGTCGCGACGAAGCCAAGCAGGATCAGCACGAACATCTTGCCTTTCCAACGCGAAAGCAGATTCTCGAGCATCGACAGCGAGCCGTCGCCGTGCGGACTTTCTTCGGCAACGCGCTTGTACATCGGCAGTGCACCAATGAGCGTAAGTAGGACTAGTACGAGAGTCGCGAACGGTGCGATCGCACCTGCGGCCAGAAAAGCAATGCCAGGCTGATAACCAAGTGTCGAGAAATAATCGACGCCGGTGAGGCACATTACCTGCCACCACGAGTGCTTTTTATGGCGTCCTTCGGGCTCGTGCGGGCCTTCCATTTCGGCAACACCCTCATAGAGCCATTTTTTCAGCCAACTCGGCTTTGCACTTTTCATTGTAAAAAAAACAAAAAAACCGTACAAAACACTGAACAATGATCAGAGCTTGTAACGGCAATTCTCAACAACCACTAGTGGTTTCGAATCTCATAAATAAGTGAGGGCGACGTCTCCCACACCGTCGCCCTCGGGCGCTGGGGCTCCTCACAAACCCCAACTAATGTTCACCGGGGTGGTGAACAAACATAATTATGCACAAACTAATTTGAAATGCAACCGATTATCATCATGGAAGTTAACGAATCTTGACCGCACCTGCTAAACAAGACCGCGAACCGACATTATCGACCGAACAGATCGAATAGTTGCCTTTTGTTGCGGCTTCGTCGACGAGCAAATTCATCATAAATGTACGAACTCCGTCGGCGTGATCGATCTCGGTCACACTCGCAGGATCGATGAAAACGAAAGGTGAATGGAACTCGAAACCTGTCGGCGAATTACGTCCTTGTTCGACCGCCACCATGATCTGAACCTGTGTTCCCGCTGACAGCGAGATCGACCGGTCAGCGAGCATACCATTCATTCCGACAGCGACAATTCCATCGACCTGTCGTCCGATCGGAGCGTCAAGTTGGACCGCTGTTCGTGAAGAGGTAACAATTTCCACCTCGCCAAGATCTCGAACTTCGAACCTGCTCTCGCCGGCGAACGCCTGAGCAAAAACGCTGTACTTCCCTTTTTCTAATCCTGCAAGTCGAAATGATCGTCCGCGAAGTGCGGTAGTAGCCGCTGCGACATCGCCCGTTACTGTGTTCTCGGCCCAAACCTCATAACTAGCATCTTTTCTGACACTCGTTGGTACGCGACCTACGACTTCTCCACAGCAATCTTCGCTATCGGCCGTTTTCTGATACAGAGAACGAAGCTCCGAAACATCCGAGCTTGAGATCGTACCGACGATGTTGTCCTTCGCGACCGCACCATTTCGAATGATCGTATCGTACATGATCGAGCCCGGAACGAAGCTGTGCCTAAGTCCGAGAAGATGTCCGATCTCATGGGTAAGGACCGCCTCAAGATCAAAGGTCCCATACGAACCATCGGTCGAGAATTGAACCGCCGGATTCAGAACGATATCTGCCTCAGTTATATAGTTTCGTCGGTTGTAGAAAACGCGGGTCTTTGCCGGAGAATCGTCAGAACGAGAAAAGAAGATTGTGTTTGCCGAGGTCGGAGCCATCGTGAGCAAACTCACGCCGTCGCCAGCATTACCAGACGGACTTACATCTAAACGAGCAGTCTCGATCGTTTTGATCTCTAAGCCAGAGGCATTTCGCCATGCTTGAATACTGCGTTGGACCGCGCCGGAAACATCGCTTCCCTTTACAATATTGGGATTCGCGTCCGAAACCGAACTCGATATCGCGATAGTGATCGCACCTCGCCAAACCGGCCGCCGAACCTCATCGCGAACTTGAACTTCGATCATCGACGTGCCGAAAACTTGGCCAACAATGGCCAAGACGATCAACATCGACAATGGTATCGAACTGCGACGCATTATCTTTTGAGATCAACCTTCGCTTGCTTCGTCTTTCATTCGCTGAGCCGCCTTTTCAAGATCGGCAAATCCAACTATTAGCAACAATACGACAAGTGATAATGTTACAAGTACGTAGAGAACGGAGATCTGTTCTTTGGCGATCAAAACTCCAATAACGATGCCGACCAAAACCATCCAAAACAAAGCAATGGTGCGTCGGCTGAATCTAGATGCAATATTAGCCATAAACATCAAAGTATAGATACTTTTGGTTGCTCTATACAACCTTTAATCGACTATCTTTAACGGAAGTTGACCTGTTGAGGGCCGATTCCTGCCATTCAAGATCGGAACAAATTTCCTGATACCCTCGCCTTTTCCGCGAACATCCACGATATCGAACGATTTGAGCGGCACATCTTGCAGTGTTCCCGCCGCAATAGCCGCGATATCGCACTCGATCAATTTCGTCTCGTTTTGCTCACGTCGGTAGATCACGACTTTGCCATCCGAGCGTTTTGACAGGCCGCCCGACGCGGCAATTGCCCGCGACAGCGTCGTTTGCGAACGAGCCGACAGTGATCTCGGACTTTCCACGCTTCCGATCACATAGATCTCGTCGGCTGTCCGAATACTGACAATGTCACCGCTTCGTATCAGCGGATTGGATTCGACTTTGCCTGCAACTAGTTCACTTATTCGGATGTTCCTGAACGGCGAAGCGTTGCCGTCCATTCCCTTCTCGCAGTTCAGCGCGTCGGGGCGGAACAGTTGAATTTCGCCACTCGCGTCGTCGGTTAATCCGCCGGACCTAACGATCAGTTCAAGCAACCTGACATCTCGACCGATCCGAAATCGCGTTGCCGTCCGGATCGAGCCCTCTAAAACGGCTACCGCCCGATTCGAACGATCTATTATTCGAACTCTCGCCTTGGGCTCGCGCAGCACGGTTTTTAGACGTTCTTGGATCGCCGTCGCTAGGTCGTTCTCAGTTCGGCAAACTGCCGGAACCAAATCGCCATATGGCGTGATACCTTCGAGATTACCTTCTGGGTCGATGCTGCCGCGCCAGTCGAACTCAAATCCGCTATCTACGTCAATGTCGATAATATCGCCATACCGAATCTTGTCCTGGGAAACTGCTGCCGAAACGCATAACAGCAATACCATGGTAACCGCTAGGAACCGCCAACGCCGAAACTCGGCATCCCAAAGAACGAAATGTCGGAGTATCGGCTTCATTTTGATCGGATCACTTGCGTTCGGATTGAGGTTTCTTGCGGCTGGTGGGCTTTGAGTCTACAGTTCCGGGAACCGCAAAACCCCAAAACTCCCAGTTACACGAATCGCACAACAGACAGTATCTGAAGATTATTTTCGAAAGGAACGGCGTCGGACGGTAACCTCGTCGGATGCGGCTACTTTTGCATTTTGGGCACTTCTGGGAAATCATCTTAAATCCAATCGAAGATTGTAACATCTGAGAAACGTGTTAGCTATTCGATTCGATCTCAAACCTCAACTTTTCGATGCGTTTGTGAATATCTTCCGCCTTAGCGTCGCGTTCGGCAGACGCATGGTTTTCACGTCCTAAGTGGAACAATGCGTCACGATAATACGCCAACGCTTCTCGCCGCTGCCCGTTGAAGATCGCTCGTTCCGCCTTTTCTTCGAAATGTGAAACGCGCACAGAAGCCAGCATTTCAGTGAGCAACGACCTCGTATCGTCTAGCGAGATCTCATCAGGGCAATGCATCATCGCTGTGTCGATCAGCGAGATCGCTTCCTGCACCGAAGCTATCTTTTCGACGGAACGATCAGTCGTTCGGGCGGCTTGCGTGAGCCGTGCTGTTTCGATCTGAGTCCAAGCCAACACGTGAAATCGCCGTATCTTTGCCGCTTTGTTCGAACCTTTTCGCAGTGCCGGCAGTCGTGGCGAACCAACGTTGACCTGCGGCAATTCGCGTTCGGCAACAGCAATATAGCGGCTGCATAGCTCGAAAACTTCGCGATGTGCATCCGCAAACTTACCAAGGACCTTTGCGGCTTCTGATTTCTTGGCGATCTCGCCTAGCAACAGTTGATTTTGCTCGATCGTTAACTTTGGAGCACGCTCGGTTGCACGAACCTTCATCATCGCCTCGGCGAGTTGATTGTCCATCTCGCGTTTTGTTTGCTGAAAACGTCGACGTGCTCGTCTTATCAGAACTTCCCGAACGACAACAGCACCGCCGATCACAACACTAAACGCAATTCCGGCAGTCACCCACGGCATTTCGTCGCCCGAATCGTGTAGCAGGCCCCAAACAATAAAGAACACGGCAGTGCCGATCGCGAATGTAAGGACATAGTAATTTGAAGCGGGAAGGTAGAAGGGCTGCGGTCGCTGAGGTTTTCGTTGTCGCATCTACATGCAAAGCTCGAAAAAAACAAACGAGCGTGATGTAATGTTGTGATTTTCGAAGTGTATTGTCAATTGTTGCAACAGCCCGAAAATTGCGATTGCGTGCGGCAATTGGCTATCATTAAACAATGAAACGTCGAAACAAAAAGAAAGACGAGATGCCGGTCTTCGATGCAATCCGAAAGCCGACTGCTCCGCCTTCTCGTAAATTCGGTGCAGAAAAACCCGACGAACTGGCTCGGCCGTCACTCAGAAAGGCGAAGCACAAACCCGCAAAAAGCGACATTTCAGGAGGCGATGATGATAGATAATTCCGAAGCAGATGTTTGGGCACGTCCTGAAATGTCAGTGGTTTTCCGTGCGGAGATCATGCCCGGAAAAAATCGCGAAGAGCGTACATTTCGCATCGCCCGAGTGATGCCAAATGGCCGAGTCGTCTTGCACAATTTCAACGGTGAATACCGTCAAACCGCATTCGAAAAGATCGATTTTCTTCGTAACGTAGGGAATTAGGAAGGAAATTCGTAGATTTTGTCGACCGTCAGAACCTCAAGGTTCGGGATTCGCAATCTCTCGATCTCGTCCACAACCTCATCGCGATAGCTAGCCTTGATATTCGACACAAAGATGTGATTTGTCGGAGCTGCAAGTTTTTCAAGTTCGCTTGCAAGCAACGAGGGAGACAAATGATGTGATTTTTCGGCTAATTCACCAAGCCGATCCGGAAATGCACACTCTATAAAGACCGCATCAAGGGCAACTTCGCGGTTTAATGCACTCCAAAACTCAACCGTCGCCGACGTGTCGCCCGTGAATGCGACGACGGAACTTCCATCTCTCACAATAAAGCCGGCACTCGGTCCGTGATGGTCGACAGCGATCGCCGTAAATTCTAGACTTCCGATCTGAAACGATACGTCAAAATCGAACGGCCTGTATTCGAGAACCGGTCCAAATTCATTCTCCAGCTCGGAAAACCTTGGATAAACGTCCCAGTTAAATACGTTCGCCTCCAGAACATCGATCATTGCCTGAGTAGCATGAACTTGAACCGGTGAGGTCAACGTAGCGAACAAATCGTCAACAAAAATGGGCAGGCCAGCGATGTGGTCGAGGTGCGTGTGAGACAATACGATATGGCGGACAGAGCCTCGTTGAGCGTCAGAACAAGAAAACGACAAGCTTCCCGCGTCGATCGCGACGGAGTCATTAACAATAAACGTGCAAAGCCTCTGCCGCTGTGACGCAACACCATTCTCGATCGAACTTGGCAGCAACTGAACCTTCATCGTCTAACGGGCACAAGTCAGGGCACGGCCTCCGTCAATAGCGTATGTCGCTCCGGTGATCCAACCAGCTTTGTCCGAAGCAAGAAAATAGATCAGTTCGGCTATCTCGTCAGCAGTTCCGGGCCGGCCTAGCGGATGCGTTTCTTTTGAACGCTCTATGAACGCAGCATAAGCCTCGTCTTCCATTCCGCCCCGGCTATGTAAATTTGTAACAACGACTCCGGGATTTACGGCGTTGACACGAATTCCCTTTGCCGCGAGTTCTAGCGCCGTACATCGCGTAAACTGATCGATCGCTGCTTTTGAGACGCAATATGCCAATAGGTTAGGAAACGCCCGCGTACCCGCGACGCTGGAAATATTGACGATATTTCCGGTCTGCTCGGTAATGTGCGGCACACATTTTTGCGTCAAATAGAATACGGAACGAAGATTGACGGTCATCATCTTGTCCCAATCGTCGAGCGTCGTGTCCTCGATGCTTCCGCCTTTGATGATACCGGCGGCATTGACCAATACGTCGATATGACCGAATGCATCCACCGTTTCGGCCACCATTCGGTCAATTTGCGAATGTTCGCGGACGTCCGCAAGCTGAATTTTCATTTCGCCGGCCTTTGCCGGGAGCGAAGCTCTCAGGTCGTCGAGTTCCCCTTGCTTACGCCCGACGGCAATGACCTTTGCTCCATTCCGAGCAAAAAGTGCCGCCGTAGCTTTGCCGATACCGCTGCTGGCACCGGTCACTATCACAACCTTATCTTTCATAATTGGTCAGTGGCTTAAGCATAACAATGACGGTCGGCAAGTTTCAAATTCGATGTAACCGCAACAAATGCAAAACGGGCGTCAGAACGCTCTGACGCCCGTATATACTACGCAAAAAGATCGTCTCTAGGAACCGCTCGTTTGTGGTCGTTGAATGAGCAGCTCGATCGCAGCCCGCGTTTCGTCTTGCTTTCGCTGTTTGAATTCGCTGACCCAATCGCCAACGGTAGACACCATTTCGCGGGCCGCCTGACGCGAAGTCTTTCTCTCAACAGCCTTCGAAACAACCACAGCTTCCGCTTTAGGTTCGTTCTTTTTGATAACTTTAACTTTAACGATCTTGTTCATATAGGCCTTTTGACCTCAACCTGCTTGAATATGACTTTGGCAATTCACGTTCCATACTTAGAACGAAGCTCACGTGAGCTTTTGCGTTAATTCTCAAAAACTACGAAAATTCGCATTTTGCAAATTCTCGGGCGAATAATTGCATTTTGCCAAACTTGCTTTACGACAGCCTTTCGATATTTGTTCGCTAAATCTTTGTAAACAGTTGCATTTGTTACACAAAGTTAATGCTGAGCCAAGATGCCTGCTTACCGTTTTTTGCGGTACAAGTATTGCCATAAACACCTCGTGGACCTGACTTCGGCTGTAATTATCTATTTGACGTGCGGATCGCCCGTAGCGATGCACTATTTGTACTCGCGCCCTGAAATTGGTCCGTTAGTTGTACTTAATTCGGTCACGCGGCTCCTGTTTTGGCCGATATTTGTTGGACTGATCACTTTTTCAACTATCAAGACGCGGATCCGAAACGACGAGAGACAAATAGCGGAGAAAGCAAGAACACTGCGAAACGAACTCGAGAGTATGGTTCGGGAAAGCTGGAACACCTCCGCTATCTTTGAATTGCGATCTATCTTCGACCGATACTTTGCGTTGGCAGCCGCAGTATCGGTGCCTGATATCAATAACGGTAGCTCCGAATTTCTAAATATCGCCGAACACCCGAAAACCGATCTTGCGAAACGATGCTTGAACCGAAAGATGGCAGCGAAAGTGAGTGCAAGTTTCATCGAAAGCCGCGGCGATCTCGTGAGCTTACTCTCATCAGAAACGATCTCTATTTCTTCTGACCTCGAAGGATTTGTCTCAAAGCTTTCGAAATTAGCCGGCGACACTGAACTGGAAACGCTAGTTTCTCACAATGCTTCTAACGACTCGCACAAGTTCGAACGCCGCGCCGCCTAACGTCTGCTTTAGAATATTCTCAATTCAATTTAAGATTGACCTGTGCTGGTCGTATTGCATTTGTTGACGCTCTTGCTGCTTGTCGCGTTGGGTTTCTACGTTTTTGTGGCCGATCCGCGAAGCCGTGCGCATCAAACTTTTGCGACTTTCATTGCGTTTCTTGCGGTTTGGACGACAAAAGATCTTGTCTTTTGGAACTTTTTCACGCTCGATCAGGCCGTCGGCTATTGGGCAGCAGCAAGTTTTGTCACGGCGCTGTTGATGCAATTCTCGCTCGTCGTTTTTGCTTGGGTGTTTCCTGAGAACCAGCGAACGCCGCGTAAAAAGGCCGCCGTACTGTTCGCTCCCGGAATTGTCTTGATACCTGCGGCATTGCTCGGCTTTTTATGGAATTCGACCGCGTTCAACAACGGTCTTCTCAAACTCGAATTTACGCCGCTGGCCTTTGCGTTTGTCGTTTACGTCTATTTCGTATTCGCATATGGAGCATTCATTTTGTTCCGAAAATACGCCAAGCATCGCGGAACACAGGCAGGGCAACAGATCGGTGCGATCATCTGGGGCTTGATGATCACAGGCGTTCTCAAAACGCTCGCAAACATTGCACTGCCAACATTTGACCGATACGAATTGCTGCCCTACAGCTCGATCTTGGTCGTTCCCGGCGTGCTGATATTTGCGTATGCAATATTGAATTTCAAACTCTTCTCGCTTGGTTCCGCATTGAATCAGTTTCGCTTGTTCCCTGTCGGCTACAAAGTGGCGATCAGCATTGCGATGGTTGCGGTTGGCAGCTTTCTCTTGTTTCAAATACCGATCGTCTGGTGGTCGTTTCACAACGGAATGGACGCCGAAGGCTGGCGTCGATATCTCGTATTCAGCATCGTCTCGGCATTACTGCCAAATTTGTTGCTTGTTTTGCTGATATTGAGAACGATCTCTCGTCCGCTTAGGCGATTGACGGTCGCGGCTGTTTCGGTCGCGGACGGAGCATACGGCACCGAGGTCGACATGCGTAAAACGAACGACGAGATCGGCTTGCTTGCCAATTCGTTCAACGAAATGAGCCGTAAAATGGCAGACGATATCGCCGAACTGAAACGCTTGAACGATCAGCTTGTCCGCACCGAAAAACTCGCCGCGATCGGAACTTTGTCCGCGGGCGTTGCACACGAAGTCAATAATCCATTGGCGTCGATATCGTCGATGATCCAACTGATGCAACGAAACGGCGACAATTCGCCCGAGACCACCGAACGGCTAAACTTGATCGCCGAGCAGATCGAACGCATCAAACGCGTCACCGGCGAAATGACAAATCTCGCGCGTCAACGCCCGTCGGTGCGGACGAATGTAGATGCCAATGAAGTGATCAAACGTGCATTGAGACTTGTGAAGTTTGACAGCTCGTTTCTGGACATCGAAGTTCGCGAGATCATCAATATCAAACCGATCATTATCGCCGCCGACGAGGACCAGCTTCATCAAGTCTTTTTGAATCTTCTACTTAACGCAAAAGACGCGATGCCCGATGGCGGCACTTTGACCTTGTTAACAGAAACGGTCGACAACGAAGCGTATGTCGAGATACGAGACACCGGCGTTGGTATCTCTGAAACGCAGAGAAAGCAGGTGTTCGATCCGTTTTACACGACAAAACCTGCCGGCAAAGGTACAGGTCTCGGGCTCGCCGTCTGCGACAGCATCATTACGGCTCACGGCGGAACGATAACGATCCTCAACAACGAGCCGAAAGGAACGATCGTTCGCCTTCGTATGCCGCTAACTCAACAAAATTCCGATGACTGATTGACTAACGCTTCGATTCGTAGAAACTTAAGTTATTAAGTTCGAATTAAATTCTATAGTTGAGGAATTCGTAATGAAAAGACTGATCTCGGTCTTCGTCCTCGTGTGCGCCGGCTCGATCGCCACCGCCGCCCAGACGAAGCCGATCGCGTTTATTAATGCCAAGGTCATACCGATCGTCGGTGCCCCGATCGAGCAAGGTATCGTTATCATCCAAAACGGTAAAATAACGGCCGTCGGCGATGCTCGAACCGTAAAACTCTCGTCTGACGTGACGATCATCGACGCCAAAGGTAAGGTTCTCATGCCCGGCCTTGTCGATTCGCACAGCCATATTGGCGAACCTGCGGGTGCCGACGGTTCGTCGCCGATACAACCAGACGTCCGAATTCTCGACAGCGTGAACGCCCCTGCCGCAAGGCTGCAACGCGCCCAAAGCGGCGGCATCACGACCGGAAACGTAATGCCCGGCTCCGGACATCTCGACAGCGGCCAGACGCTTTACCTAAAACTGCGGGACGGAGCGACAAAGATCGACGACCTGTTGATCCTCGATGCTAGCGGCAAATATATGGGCGGCATCAAGTTCGCGAACGGCACGAATCCTCTCCGTGCGAGCGGTGGGGCTTTTCCCGGAACTCGCTCAAAAAGTGTGGCTCTCGTTCGTGAGCAGTTCATCAAGGCTCAGGAATATCGCGACAAAGTGAAGAAAGCTGCTGGCGATGCTTCGAAAATGCCGCCGCGTGACCTCGCTATGGAAGCCCTCGTCGAGGCTCTCGACGGCAAGCGTATGGTGCATTTCCACACGCATCGTCACGACGACGTGATGACGGCGTTGCGATTACAGAGAGAATTCGGTTTCCGCATCGTCTTGCAGCACGTCAGCGAAGCTTGGAAGGTCGCCGATGAAATTGCTAAGGCAAAAGCTCCTGCATCGATCATCTTTATCGATTCGCCCGGTGGCAAACTCGAAACAATGGACCTCAAAGGTGAAAATGGCGCTGCACTCGAGAAGGCAGGTGCCTTGGTCGGTTTTCACACCGACGACAGCATCACCGATTCGCGTTGGTTCCTTAGAAGCGGCGGCATGGCCGTTCGTGCCGGCATGAGCCGCGACAAGGCTCTGTACGCACTGACCATGGCAAATGCCATCATGCTCGATCTCGACAAACGCGTTGGTTCTATCGAAGTCGGAAAAGACGCCGACCTTGTTTTGCTTTCGGGCGATCCGCTCAGCGTTTACACAAATGTTCTCGAAACTTGGGTAGAAGGCAAAAAGGTATTCGATCGCTCAAATCCGGCTGACTATTTGATCGCAGTCGGCGGCAAAGGTGCCGGAAACGACCAACTACAGCACCTAGACTGCTTCGACGGCGACATCGGAGGTGACAACTAGAATGCAAAATGTAAAATTCAAAATGCAAAACTTCCGATCGATCGTATTTCTTCTTCTGACTGCTTGCTGCTCACTGCTTACTGCTAACGCGCAGATCGCCGTCAAGGGCGAAACCGTTTGGACGATGGCAGGCCAGCCGATAACTAACGGCGTCGTTTTGGTCAAAGACGGCAAGATCGAGGCAGTCGGTCCGGTATCTAGCATCACGATCCCGGCCGGTTATCGTGTATTGAACGCAAAGGTTGTCACGCCCGGCTTGATCGATGCTCACACGGTCATCGGTTTGAATGGCTATCTCAATCAGCCGCATGACCAGATGGCGCTTGACGGCGGCGGTAGTGTTCAACCGGAACTTCGAGCCACCGACGCGTATAATCCCGAAGAAACTCTAGTCTCTTGGGTCCGCGAATTCGGTGTAACAACGATACACACAGGCCACCAGCCTTCCGCTTTGGTTTCGGGCCAGACGATGGTAGCCAAAACTTGGGGCAAGACGGTCGAGGACGCGACCATCGTTCCGACGGCAATGATCATGGTCACACTCGGCGATGCCGCAAATGCGGGGCAAGGCCGTTCCCCCGGAACCCGCGGCAAGCAGATGGCGATGCTTCGTGCCGAATTGATCAAAGCGCAAGAAAACGCAAAGAAGACCGAGGCTCCGCGAGACCTGCGTTCGTTGGCTTGGATCAGCGTCATAAAACGCGAGGTTCCTTTGCTGATCAATGCGAATAAGGCCCAGGACGTCATCTCGGCGATCAGGCTTGGCAGCGAGTTCAAGATCAAGATAGTGTTCGATGGTGCCGCCGAGGCTCCGCTCGTGATCGACGATGTAAAAGCGTCCGGCTATCCTGTACTGATTCATCCGACGATGGCTCGTCCGGGCGGCGATAGTGAATCGCTGTCGATGGAATCAGCCGCAAAACTGATGAAAGCCGGCATTCCGGTCGCTCTTCAGTCAGGTTATGAGGGCTACGTTCCAAAAACACGCGTCGTCCTCTACGAAGCCGCGATGGCAGCGGCCAACGGCCTCTCGAAAGGCGATGCACTTGCGACGATCACCATCGACGCCGCCAAGATCCTCGGCCTCGACAAACGCATAGGCTCGCTCGAAGTCGGCAAGGACGCCGACATCGCAATGTACGACGGCGACCCTTTAGAATGGACGTCACACTGCACCGGAACGATCATTAACGGAAGGGTTGTGAGCGAAGTGATCAGATAGTGGCCGCTTTTTTCCAACTCATTTGGAACGCTCGGTAATCGGGCGTTCTTTTTTGTTTAACGACGCTCTTTTTGTGCTAGATTTATAGAAAACCGATAGAACCGCTCCGACAAGTATGAAGTACCAAAATGTTCTCGTTGCACTGTTGATCGTCACATTCTTCTTTGCCGCTAATGTCTCCGCTAAGGATGATTGGATCGAGGTCAAGTCGAAGAATTTTGTTCTCGTTGGTAATGCTCCGGACAAAGATATCCGACGTGTTGCGACCAAGCTTGAGCAGTTTAGAGAGACCTTTCGTCAGCTTTTCAGCAAAGCATCCCTCACTTCACCTATTCCAACGACGGTTTTCGTCTTTAAGAGCAATTCGGCTTTCAAGCCGTTCAAGCCCAAACGTGCCGACGGCAAGCCTGATGACGGCATCGCGGGTTACTTTCAGCCGGGCGAAGACGTTAACTACATCACACTCTCGACCGAAGGCGAAGACGCCGACACGTTTGGCACCATTTTTCACGAATACGTTCATTTTATTGTCGATACTAATTTTGGTAAGTCCGACGTGCCGACTTGGTTCAACGAGGGCCTCGCCGAGTATTATCAAACATTTCAGATCGAGGAAGATCAAAAGGTAAAGCTCGGATTTCCGCAGAATAACCATCTGGCTCTGCTTCAGCAAAGCAAGCTGATGCCGCTCGAACAACTTCTTCGCGTCAGCAACTATCAACTCCACGCAACCGGCGGCCACTCGCGTAGCATTTTCTACGCGCAATCATGGGCGTTGATACATTATTTCTTCCAAACCGGCCGCTCGGATGCGATGAGCACTTTCCTAACACTGTCGACACAAGGTGTGCCTCAGGACAAGGCGTTCAATGATGCTTTCAAGATCAGCTACGCACAGATGGACAAAGAGCTCCGGCAATACATTTCAAAAAGTACTTATCAGTACAACCTGTTGACTTTCAAAACCAAGTTGCTGTTCGACGCTGGAATGAAAACGTCTTTGCTCAAAGACACCCAGGCTGATGCCCTGCTCGGCGATCTGTTGCTGCACTCAAATCGAGCAGATGACGCCGAGCCGTTTCTTGCCCGAGCTATCGCCGGCGAACCGACCTCCGTCCTCGCAAACACCGCAATGGGCATGGTCAAGATGCGGCAACGCAAATGGGAAGAAGCCAAAAAACATCTCGAAGTTGCAACGACCGGCGGCACGACGAGCCATCTGCCCTACTATCGCTATGCATATCTTCTAAGCCGTGAATCGCAGGACGAATTCGGGATGGCTCAGTCATTCCCGAAAGAATCTGCCGATCGAATGCGTAAACTTCTGCTACGTGCCATCGAGCTTGGACCGACATTTGGCGAATCTTATGAACTGCTAGCATACGTCTCACTCGTCAACGGCGAGAATTTTGACGATGCTCTTGATGCACTAAAGAAAGCTCAAAAAGCTCAGCCGCACAATCAAAGGTATGCCCTTCGGATGGCGGAAATATTGATCAAGCAGAACAAATTTGACGACGCCGGAAAGATCGCCGAGCGAATCGCGGCTACGACCGATGAGCCTGAAGTAAAAAAACGAGCAGAATCGGTACTGAACTACGTTAATCAGTGGAAACAATTCACTACAAAGAACGCGAATGACGTTGGGGCGATCACCAACAGCGGCGACACGCCGATCATAAAGGTCACGTCGCAAGCCGAGATCGATAAATACGAAGCCGAAGCGAAACGGCGTTGGACAACCGAAGCCCTGCGAAAGGTAGCCGACGGCGAAACGCGTATTCTCGGCAAAGTAATGTCAATTAGCTGCAAACAGTCGCCGGTCGTTTATTCGGTTAAGACAGCCACCGAGACCGTCTTGCTATCGAGCAAGGATTTCGAGGGCCTCTCTATCAGCGTTTTCAGCAACGACGCTGACGGTGTATCGGTCGGCTGTGACGCGAAGATCGACAATTTGACGGCACTGGTGACTTACAAAAACACGCCAACGACAAAGCCCGCAACGCGCGGCGAGATCGTCGCGATCGAGTTTGTCGCGTCCGATTTCGTTCCAATGACGGCCGCCGAACTCGCGGTCAAACAGCCCGTGCTGATTCGCGAAATGCCCGCCGGTTCGTCGCAACGCGATGTCATCAAACTCGAGAGTCTGGTAAAGAACCCAAACGATGATCTGGAGCGTGAAAAGGAACGCCGCGAATCAATTTACGCCGCAATGCGCGCCGCCATTCGCGTTCCGGCACAAGGCGAAAAACGCGAAATCGGATTTCTCGAAACGATCGAATGCAATAAAAAAGGTCGGTACTTAAAACTAAGAACGGCAACATCGACATTACTTCTCGATATGGCAAGCCCGGAGATCAGAATGTTCACACCTGACCTCGCAGGAATGCAGTTAGGCTGCGGAATGAAGGCCGTCGAGTATCCTGCAGTCGTCGTTTATACAGTCTCAACGAATTCAAAAGACAAACACGCAGGATCCGTTGTGACACTCGATTTCGTCACGAAAGGCTTCACTCTCGAACCTTAACGACATCGAACGCTTCTCTTTGTTTTTCGCAGTTTGTGCTAATCTTGACTTCGCTAGCACTCACACATTTTGTTGAACTGATATGAAAACAATAGCCGTATTGTCTCTACTATTCGTGTTTTCGCTCGTCACTTTTGGCCAGCCCGCAGCGACGCCTGCTCCGCGTCCGGCTGAGCCGCCAAAGGACGATGTTCCTGTCGTAACCAAAAAATCGATCACCGTCGGCGGCAAGACTCTCGCATATACGACAACCACCGGCTTCATGCCGCTTAAAAATGCAACCACGGGCGAGGTTGAGGCACGCATCTTTTACATGGCGTACACGCTCGATAATGCTCCGGCTGGGCGGCCGCTGATGTTCTCGTTCAACGGCGGTCCGGGCTCGGCAAGTGTGTGGCTGCATCTCGGCGCACTTGGGCCAAGGCGCGTGAAAATGAAAGACGATGGCACGTTTCCGCAGCCGCCGTTCGAGATGGAAGACAACGCCTCGACATGGCTCGCTCAAACAGATCTCGTCTTTATCGATCCCGTCGGAACCGGCTATTCACGTGCCGCGAAACCGGAACTCGCAGCCAAATTCTTCGGTGTGAACGGCGACGTAGAATCTGTCGGTGAATTCATTCGACTCTATCTCGGCCGCAACGAACGCTGGATGTCGCCGCTGTTTCTCGTCGGCGAATCATACGGCACGACACGCGCCGCCGGCCTGTCGAACTGGCTATTCGACCACGGCATTGCTCTGAACGGCATCTGTCTCGTCTCTACCGTGCTGAACTTCGGTTCGATCAGATTTGCGGAGAATAACGACATGCCGCTCGTGCTGATCTTCCCAAGTTACACAGCGACTGCGTGGTACCACAAACGTCTGCCGCCGCAGTTGCAGTCGAAAACGATCGAGCAAGTAACCGAAGAATCGCGTCGCTGGGCGTCGAACGAATATTTGCGAGCGATGATGCGGATCGACCAACTCACACCGACTGAACGTTCAAATCTCGCGGCAAGTTATGCTGCATTCACAGGACTTCGAACCGATTTTATCGAGAATCAAAATTTCCGCGTCGACCTTGGCGAATTCCAAAAGGAATTGCTCAGAACCGAACGCCGCAGCGTCGGCCGTCTCGATAGTCGATTCAAAGGCATCGATCGCGACGCCGGAGGCACAAATCCGGACAGCGATTCGTCGATGAACGCTATTCGCCCGCCGTATACTGCGGCGTTCAATGCGTATGTTCGCGGCGAACTTGGCTACAAGTCTGACGTTGAATATTTCATTCTCGGCGGCGGGATCACAAGCCCTTGGAACTGGAACGTCAGCAACGGCTACGCCGACACGAGCATGACGCTAAAAGACGCGATGGGCAAAAATCCGTATATGAAGGTCTGGCTGTCGCAAGGTTACTACGACATGGCAACGCCATTCTTTGCTGCGGAGTACACGGTCTCGGCTATGAACCTCGATCCGACACTTCGCCGCAATGTGTCGTTCACATATTACGAAGCCGGGCATATGATGTACATCGATGTCCGCGAGTTGAAGAAATTACACACCGATGCGGCGGCGTTCATCGCCAACTCATTGAAACGATAAATCTATGAAACGAAATATTCTTTTACTTTTCGCAGTCGTGTATTTGGTGATCGGCACCATCGACGCGTCCGCTCAGACAAAGACCGTCGCACCATATTCGATCACCGCAATACGCGTGATGCCGTATGAGGCTTCGCAGGGCAAGTTTCTTGATGAATTAAAGCCTGACGAATTCGGCGGCTACTTCAACGACCTCGACAAGTCGCTGCTGGTTTTGGTCGAAGTTACTGGTCCTGCGGGCGAGTATGTCACTGCTCGACGTGTCTCCGTCCGAGTGACCGAAGGCAAAAAGGTTAAACTTACAAAGGTCGGCTATCCCGGCGTGCTGAACGAAAACGGTAAATATTGGGTGCCGATCTGGCTCGAAGCCGCGATGTGTGACGAAGTCACCATCACCGCATCGATGACCGGCCAAACGAAGAAATCGTCAATGAAACGTACTCTCAACTTTATGTGCGGCGAGTAATTCGGATTTGCCCACGAAAGGTGGATTCACCTTTCGTGGGCACAATATCTATTTGAAATCGGCACAGCCGGCTTCTTCCATTTTGGCGATAAATCTCAGGCCAAAATTGTACCCAACGCGAACACTTCCTGGAATAACCGCTTCGATCTTGTCTTTCGACTGATGCATGATCTCGGGCCATTTTGCAGATAGTGCGCTCAGTGTAATAGCCGGAATATCGATGTTGTTGAATGAGGCAGAATCCGAACTTGCACCAGGGATCTCGGCGACGCTAACAGGCACTTTCAGAGTTTCTCCGAGTTCCTTTGCGACTTTGATCAATTTTGGGTTGGACGCATTCTGAAGTACGAAAGGATAGCCAAGTCCAAAACTATCGAGGTTCACCATTGAACAATATTTAGCTCTCGAATCCTTCGGGATCGCTTTTGCCATATCCCGCGAACCTACGAGCCCCAATTCTTCTCTGTCGAACGCCACAAACACGAACGTCTTATTTGGCGTCATCGCCGAAATAGTTCGGTACAAATGTGCCAAGATCACGATCCCGGTCCAGTTATCGACGATGCCGCAGCCGGCATCAACTTTGTCGTAATGGCCGCCGATAACGACGATCTCATCGGTCTTTCCTTTCTTAGTGACGATGACGTTTTGAGCTTTATCGATCTTTTCAACTTTGATGTCTTCGTCCTTGGCTCCGAGACGCTTGAACATCGCCTTTACTGCTTCGAGGCGTTCTTCGTTCTTACATGGCCCAACCTTGACGTCAGACATCAGTTCCTCTTCGGTTGAGAAATGAACCGCCGCCGGAGTCGCCACTGGAGCAGGAGCCGCTGTTTGACCAAATATTTGAACAGTGGCTGCGATTGCCACGATCACAAAAAGAAAAAATGTACGTCGGATATCTTTATTCATATTATTAATGCTCTGTGTTCCCGCGAATTAGCTCGACGGCGTGTGGAAGTACGTCTTTAATAACAGCGAAACACTCTTCGACACCACGCGGCGAACCGGGAAGATTTATTATCAACGTCTTCCCGCGAATTCCGCAAACGCCGCGTGACAGCATTGCCATCGGATGCTTCGCCGCAGTCTCACGTCGCATCGCCTCAGCCAAGCCCGGCGCCTCACGTTCGATAACTGTACGCGTAGCTTCCGGCGTGTTATCTCGCGGCGAAAATCCCGTTCCGCCGGTCGTGAATATCACATCAACGTCGCCACGATCGCAGATCGAGACGAGC
>CALMPJ010000100.1 GCA_937871585.1 uncultured Acidobacteriota bacterium
GGTCGCGAACACGGCGTCGATCTGTCTCAAGCTTCGTCTCGCCCGGACCGCGGCCGCCGATGCCGCCCGCGAGACGCGAGAATGCCGAATTTTGTCCGATCACGAGACGCGGCAGCAGATACTTCAATTGAGCAAGCTCCACCTGTAACTTACCTTCGCGAGACTGCGCTCGTTGAGCAAAAATGTCGAGAATCAGTTGTGGTCGATCGATGATCTTGAGTTCCGTCGCTTCGTTCAATGAACGAACTTGGGCGGGCGACAATTCGGCATCGAATATCAAAATATCGGCACCCAATCGCATCGAACGAATCAGCAGATCCTCAAGTTTTCCTTTACCAAGCAGCGTTTTCGGGTCGATCTGCTGGCGTCGCTGAATAATGGTGTCGAGAATAACGACATCGGCAGACTCAGAAAGTTCTTTTAGTTCCGCAAGAGATTCCGCCGCGTCATCAACGTCGCCGGTCGTGACAGCGACCAATATCGCTCGATCTCGACCAGGCGTTCGATTACGAGTCGTCAGTCGAATGCGAGCCATTTCATTCTCTAACGACTCGACCAGTTCAATAAAATTCGTGTCTAGCTGGCTCGGCTGCGCAGGCTCGAGATATTCGTACGGCAGCGACTGTGCTTCCTGCTCAAGCGTCTCCGACGTCGATGGGACAAGGTGAGCCGAATAGACAAGCCCCGGCAGGCCGTTCTTCCGATCGACCTGAACTACCGACATCAGATCAAGCCGCAGCAATGCAAGGTCAGTAAGATCGTCCTGCGTCAGTTTTTCGCCTTGCAGATTTGTGTGTACGCATCTTAGGCCGCGAAAACGGTCTTCGGACACACGGGCACGTCCGAAATCGGGTAGCTCAATTCCCTTTGCTGAGCCAACCATCACGTATTCGACCTTGCCCTTGCGGTCGATAAGCACGCCGATCTGGCGGCCTGTCTCATGCGACAGTTCCGACATTTGACGGGCAAGTTCCGGTGAAACGATGGAATCAGATGCAACTCGGCGGGTGCCGAGCTTTTCGATACGGCGAAGCTGATTCTGTTTTAGGCCGCGGGTGTTTCCGCTAACTACGCTGATATTACAAGCCTCCGAACTGTCAATAGTATAGCAAATCGGAACGAGGCACGTTTATGCTAAAATCATCAGACAAATGGAAGAAAAAGCCCTCGATCTCGAACACGCCAAGCTCGCGTACACCATCATCCAGTCGCTCCTAGACGGCCACGAAGCCCTCAGCGACCTCCTCGTCGTAATGTCCCACGCTCTAGACGAAGACACGCTCAAGGCCCTAACCAACACCGGCGAATGGGAGAAATATCTTGAGTCGAAACGGAATATGGAGAACACGCACATCCAAACGGAAGCATTTATCGCCGCACTAAAGAAGTTGGAAAACAGCTGACAGCTATCAGCTGATAGCTGTCAGCTGTTCTCAAAAATGATCTACGAACTAATAATTATTGGTGCAGGCCCGGCCGGAATCATGGCCGCCTACGAAGCCAAGCAAGCCGGTCTCGACTACGTCGTGATCGAAAAAGGCCTAATCGGCAACACGATCTACAACTATCCTGTAGGCCTCACGGTTTTTTCGACAACGAACGAACTCGAGTTCAACGAAGGCGACCTAAAACCGGCCCGCGAGAAACCGACACGTGAAGAACTGCTGTCGTACTATGTTCGGTTCGTTCTCGACAACGATCTGAACATAAAAACCGAAGAAACGGTGCTGTCTGTGTCAGAACCACCTGCGGTAGCGGGTGGTTTACGTCACTTTGTGATCAAGACCGACAGGACCGAATACGTTACGAAACACATCCTTTTCGCCATCGGTGCAATGGACCATCCTCGCAAACTCAACGTTCCCGGCGAAGATCTACCAAAGGTTCACGATATGTTCCGCGAGACATATCCTTGGGTAAAGAAGAAGGCTCTTATCGTCGGCGGCGGCAATTCGGCGGGCGAAGCTGCTTTGTTTCTCGCTCAAGAAGGTGCAGACACAACATTGGCGATATTTCGCGGCGATTGGGAAAACACCGATCCGAAGCAGGGCTGTATCAAATATTGGGTCAAGGAACCGCTTGAGCAGGAACTCGCCGAGCATTGCCTACGGCTCTTCTTTCTCGGCAAAGTCATCGAAATTCGCGAGAACGAGGTCGAACTAGAAAACGAGAACGGCGATCGCGTCGTGATCGAGAACGACGTTGTTTTCGTGCTGATCGGCTCGGACGCCGACCTTACAATGATGAAAAACCTGGGCGTCGCGACCGAACAAGGCAAATATGGCGAAGTTCCGGTTTACGATCCCGAGACATTTGAGACAAACATTCCCGGCGTGTTCGTCGCCGGACATTTCACAAACCAACGCCATATTAAAGGTGCGATCGACGGCGGCCGCTCTGCCGTGAAATCCATTCAACGCAAGGTCGCAAAGTAGCAAAGACGCAAAGGAAGAGAAATAATCCCTTCATCATTGCGTCCTTGCACCTTTGCGTTGAGGATTACTTGGTAGCAGGCTTAGCCACGCGAACCTTAACGTTCTCGTTATTAAACCGATCCGCGATGTTGGCCGGATTGATGTCATAGCTATCAACTGTGAAGACCTCGTCAACATTGCCGCCGATCGTTTGGGTCCATTTGTATGGCAACTGGATACCGCCGGTCGAGCGGAAATCGGAGAATTTCACCGTGATCTCTTTCGCTTCGTGCGGTCCACCAGCAGTACGCATCATGACAACGTCGCCCTTTTTGCCATCAGCAGGTGCAGCTACGACGCGGTCGAACACGACGACTTCTTTCTTGCCATCAGCAGAACCTTGCATTGGTTTGCCTTCGAACTTCATGATCTTCGGCATTCCCATTCCCGTAAATGTCATACCGACCGGAATGTCTGTGGAGCGATCGAGGAAGAGCTTAAACGATTGTCCTGCAAATGTCGCAACAACGACATTGCATGCGGTTCCTTCGAGATCAGCTTCGCCGCCTGAGGTGTAAACAACGTCCATTCCCTGCGGTGCCGTGAGCAATAGGCCAAGTGTCAAACGAAGCATTTCGTTGTTTCGCTGTCCGTGATGAGCGTCCATCGTCGGATGAAACTTGCCTTCGGCAGTTTTGACGGTGAAAGTCTTGCCGTCCTCGGTCGTCCAGGTCCTGGTTTCGCCCGGTTCACCACGCATGACGATCTTGTCCTTCATCTCGCTGCCGTCAGCTTTTTTGAGGACGATGGTCTTTTCGCCGCCCGCGTCGTTCTTGTGCTCAGCGACCCATTTGATCGCTTCGCCGCCCTTGAGTTCGACGACGGTGCCGTCATCTTTCTTCATCACGACGCGTGCCTGTTGTCCTTGAACCGGCTTGAGTTCATTCTCGACATCGACCTTAACGTTCTGGCCGCCATCGCCAACGACTACGACATCGACAACCTTCTCAACGATCTGCTCGCCGCCGGCAGCGTGATTGCCATCGCCGAGTTTCATCGACTTCATCATCTTGTCGGGCAACATCATTGCGATCTCGGTCTCGCCCGAGACGTCTTTGGTCTCGCCCTTGATAGTGATCGAACGGTTGGTGCGACCCTTGATGATCATGCCGTTGACTGCTGTTGCACTGTCGGCACCGATCGCACGACGTGCTTTTGCGATTAGAGCGAGAGCTGCTTCGTCCGATTTGAACTTCGCACTTGTGCGATCTACCAATGAACCGATGCCCAGAAAGAACACCGAAACTGCGACTACGGAAATAGTGAATCTTTTCATAATAATTGCCTCCGTTGTTTGTAACCTAAACTGAAAATTGTTTCAACTAACACGATGATAGTCGCGCGGAACAGTATTAAGGTGATTAAGATAACGCAAAGAAATTGTTAAGAATGTAAAATGTGGCAAAAAAGCATAGACACGACAATTTTTAGCGTACAGAATGAAATTCGATGAAACGTTCGTGGACGACATCATTACTGATCGGAGCACTGGTGCTGCTTTTCGTCGCGCTTGGCGTGCTGCAATATCATTGGCTGCAGCAGATCAGCCATGCGAACGCGGAAAAAGAACGCGAACGTGTTACCGAACAAACGAAGCGTTTTGCCGCCGATTTCAATCGTGAGCTGCAGAATGCCTACTTCAATTTTCAGGTTCCTGCCGATGCCTGGAAGCAGAATGACTGGGCCGAGTTCAACGAGCGCCTTGAATACTGGCGCGCAAACGCCCAGTTTCCGGAATTGATCTCGGGTTTCTATTTTGTACCGCGCGACGGGAGCAGTGTTCTAAAGTTCGACACCAACTCGAAAGCGTTCGTAGCTGCGTCTTCCCCGGACGGTGACGCGCAAGCACAGTTTGCTCGCGGCGAAGAGCCTATCAAGCAGATCGATCTCGTTTCGTCGACACTGTACTTGCCGATCGTCGAAGCACCGGCAAAGACGATCCACGTCGTTCCGGGCAGGCTGATCAACCAGCCTACCGAAAGAACCGTGATGAAGGTTCCACCTCGGTTTGGTTACGTCGCAATACTTCTGAACAAGGCGGTTTTGGATGATCAACTTGTACCGGCACTTTCGGATAAGTACTTTCCTGACAAGGATTACAAACTTGCGATCGCAGATGGGGATGCAGCCGGAACCGACGCCAATGCCAAGCTCTACGACCTACGGCCTGACAACATAATGATGTTCGCAAGCCGAGACCTTGTTCAGCGAAAGCCGGACGGAAACTCAGTTGTGGTCGATTCCAGGATCGAAAGTCATAGTTCTCAATGGACCGAAACATCGGACAAAGGCAGTAAGATCGAATTGAAGATCCAACGCGAAGGCAAGCCGCGAACGTCCGTATTTACAGCGACAACTCTAACCGACGACACCACAGGCGGAACCAAATTGACCGCGACACACACCTCAGGCTCGATAGATGCGTTCATGGCCGGCAAACTGCGAAACAGCCTTGCTATCGGCCTTTCGCTGCTGCTGCTAACTGCAGGAGCTGTGCTTGCGATCATTATTTCGTCGGTCCGAGCGAAAGCGGCGGCACAACGCCAGATCGATTTCGTTTCGAGCGTCTCGCATGAATTTCGCACGCCTCTCGCGGTTATTAAGTCAGCCGGCGAAAACCTCGCTGATGGCGTCACTCGCGATGCTGAACGTGTAAACAAATATGGCGAACTGATCAAATCCGAAGGCAACAAACTGTCGGCAATGGTCGAGCAGATCCTCGAATTTGCCGGAGCGAATTCGGGCAAGCAAAGGCTCAAACTCGAGCCTACTTCGGTTACTGATCTCGTAAATTCCGCGATCGACGAGTGTCGTCCTATTGCAGAAGATCGCGGTTTCACGATCGAAACCGACATCGCAGCCGGTTTGCCGGAAATGAGTGTTGACCGAAGTGCGATCTCGCAAGCGATCCAGAATCTGATCACAAATTCGATCAAGTACAGCAACGGCGAACATTGGGTTCGCGTGTCGGCATCGAACGGCAATGGCAAGGTCAAGATCGCAGTCGAAGACCGCGGCATCGGAATTTCCAAGAGCGATCTCAAGCAAATTTTCGAACCGTTCTTTCGCTCAAAAGAGGTTGTCGATGCCCAAATTCACGGAAACGGTCTTGGTCTTTCGCTCGTAAAGAAAACCGTCGAAGCTCACGGCGGCGAGATCGCAGCCAACAGTGAACTTGGCAAGGGCAGCAAGTTCACGATCGAACTCAACGCATGAATATTCTTCTCGTCGAAGATGAACCCGGACTGATAGTCACGCTGACCGACCGTTTGGTCAGTGAAGGCTATGAAGTCACGAGTGCGTCCGATGGAATTTCCGGACTCGAAACTGCTGCGAGTGGGAACTTCGATCTGATACTTCTCGACGTAATGTTGCCGAAAAAGAATGGCTACGATGTCGCGCGCGACCTGCGACAACGTGGTATTTCGACGCCGATCTTGATGCTGACTGCAAAGGGCGAGACGATCGATAAGGTGCTTGGCCTCAAGCTCGGGGCGGACGATTATCTAACAAAGCCATTTGAGATGATAGAGCTGCTTGCTCGCGTCGAGGTCTTGCTTCGGCGTTCGCAGGAACGTCCTTCGCATCCGAACGGAGAATTCCGCTTCGGCAATATCGGCGTTGATTTCAAACGCGCCGAGGTAACCAAAGACAGCTCGCCGCTCGAACTTTCGGCAATGGAATTCCGTCTGCTGCAATTCTTCATCGAGAATCGCGGCCTCGTGCATTCGCGCGACGATCTCCTCGATGCGGTTTGGGGCTATGACGCGATGCCGACGACGCGAACAGTCGATGTCCACATCGCTTGGCTTCGGCAAAAGCTAGAAGAAAACCCACGCCATCCACAGTTCATTCAAACCGTACACGGCATGGGCTATAAGTTTGTTGTTTAGACGAATTCGCGCCTACTTTGGCTGTTCAAAATCAAACAGAGACGAAGTTCCCGTCAATAAAACATTCACAGTGTCTCCGCTCGCCATTACGGTCTGAGGAGTAAACGCGAATTGCTTCACGCTGGCCGAAATTACATACGATTGACCCGAAGGCACACCGGAGAAACTGAATTCGCCAAAGGCATTCGACCTAGTGGTCTGCACCAATACGGGAATTCCGTTTTCAACGAAACCAGGTGTTGATAGTGTTACCGTAGCACCGCGGATCTGCCTGCCTCCGGATGAAACCACTCGACCGGTGAACAAGGTAACGCTCGGAGCGGCAACCTCAACCGAACCAACATCGACGGATCCGCCTTGCGGCCGAGCCGTTCCCCGCTGGTCCGCAGTAACCGAAAACGGCGGATTGTTCGTTGCACACGTAGCTGTCAGGACACAGTTGTTGCCCATATTGATAGCGGGCGAACCGGCTTGCGGCATGAATGTCTGCGTCGGTCCGCCATTATTTCCCAAGGCACCGAGCATAGGATTGACGTTCTGTTGATCGGACATTATCCAGCCAGTAGACGTGCCAACAATCCCAATAATATTGTTACCTTCAGAGATCAATCCCGCTGCGGGATTAGAAACGTCGGGGGAAGGTCCTCCAGTATTATTTGCGATGATGCTGTTCCTGATCCAAAATGTCGGACTCGTTGAACCGCGAAAAATGCCGCCAGTATTCGCCGCTGAATTGCCGGAAAAGGTGGAATTCGTGATTATCAGCCCGAGCGTGCCGTTAGATGAAATGGCACCGCCGGGGCCAACTGGAGAAACGTTGTTTGCGAACGTCGAATTCGTAATGGTCGCTCCGCCATTCAACTGAGCGCCACCGCCGCCGACGTTGCCAGTCGCGGTATTGCCCACAAATGTCGAACGGTCGATCGTGACGGTGCTGGTCGAAAAATTCTGCATTCCGCCGCCCGAGCCGGGAGTGGTGTTGTTTGAAACGACACTATTTCGGATCGTAAGTGTCCCAGCAACCGAAGGACCGGTGGACGCAGCGTTATTTAGTCCGCCTCCGTTACTGGCAACATTCGCTGTGACCACGCAATCGGTAATGGTAAGTGTGCCGCCTACGTTGTAGATCGCACCGCCGCGGCCGGTGTTCAACGCGCCGGTGCCATTGCCGTTTGTGAATGTAATGCCGCTGACTGTTGCGACAACATTCGCTCCTGTCGAAAGTATTCGACTGGCATTGTTGCCGTTGATCGTCAATAAACTCGCCCCCGGGCCGTTTATCGTCGTTGAGCCGTTCGCTCCCAATACAAGTTCAGAGCCACCAAGTACGATCGTCTGAGAAACGCCGAATAGCGATGAGAACACAATGATATCGTCGCCTGCGGCGGCAGTGGCTGTGGCGATAGCTTCGCGAAGACTGCAATCAGAGTCGCATGTCCCGTCGTTGGTATCGGCGACTTTGTTTACAACAAATGTCGCCGAATTTGCGACGGCCGAGAAAATAACCACGAATAATACTAGAGAAAGACACCGAGAAACGATCATCATAGTCAACTCTCCTAACGAAGCTTACAGATTTTGGATACCCTGATAGTAGTACCGAAGTTTCAGATAATCAAATCTCGTATGTCAGGGAGTTTCCGGTCTTATGAAGCCGAGACGTATGGAATGATATAACCGGCGATAGCAATAAAGTGGAAAACGCTGCCGCCGAGCACGAATAGATGCCAGATCGCGTGGTTGTGTTTGATGCTTTTCCAACCGAAAAAAATGATGCCGAGCGAATAACTTAGGCCGCCAAGCACGACCAATATCAACGGTGTCGAACCTATCGCCGCGTACAACGGTTCAACTGCGATCACACCGACCCAGCCCATTATTAGGTAAATTGTCGCCGAGATAAATCCCGAACGTATCTCAAAAACGACCTTGGTGATAATTCCGATCGCGGCAAACGTCCAAGCAAACGCTAGCAGCCCGAAACCGATGCCGTCCCGCAAAACGATCAATGCAAACGGCGTGTAGCTACCGGCGATCAGCAGATATATACAGCAATGATCGACGAGTTGGAGAACAGATTTCGAACGAGGCGTAACCGCCGAATGGTAGAAGGTTGATGCGGCGTATAGCACAATAAGTGAAAGCCCGTAAACGACCGCACTGGCAATGTGCCAAACGCCGCCATTCATCGCCGCTAGCACGACCAGAACGACAAATCCGACCAAACTAAGCAGCAACCCGAAGCCATGCGTCAACGTATTTGCGACTTCCTCGACCGGCAAAACTTTGAGCTTTCTTTTGAACACAGATCTACTAACCTGACGCAATAGTAACAGAATATTGGCATTTCGAATGTAATATTTCCGTCAATTATTTTGGGACTTCGCGCAACTGTTCGCTTATAGTGACTATCGAATCGAGCGTCTTACTCATCGATTCTGCCTTAGCTAGGTCGATTACGTTTGGATTAACGATCAATGGGCTAGTTAGCAATGCGTAAATGCTTATACAAAGCTCTTTCAACTCCGTGCGATTATTTAAGCGTTCCTTTGTTCCGGTAGTCGTTTCAGCCGTTGGATCGAGTTTTGGAAGCTTGATATTCGAACGGAACCTAGAGGCATGCTTGTAGATCTTTTCTGAGGAAACTCGGACAAAGTTTGGCTCAAGTGCGGAGCCATCTCGGAGACGAAGCACCATCTCGTTGTAACCAGCCTGTAAACCTTCAAGATCTTCTCTAATCTCAATTCTCAGCCTAGCCATTTCGGCCTGAGCCTCTTTTTTTGAGAGTTTCGGGGCGTTCATCTCGCTCTGCATTTCATCGTGAACAGATTTTTCGGATTGTTTTCGAAACTCTTCGAATCGCCGGTCGACGTGTATAGGAGTGCGTTGAGCAGCGGAGTACACAGCTCCGATACTAAAAAGAAATGCCAAAACGAGAAAATGACAGAAACGCCGCATTCGAAACCTCACGACTTTGTAGAAATTGTCTATTTAGATGTGAGACTACTCCCATTCAGAAAAATGTGCAACAAAAATTCGGAATCTGGGATCGACCGCAAGCGTCGAGCGGAACTTGCGGTCGAGATGCTGATCGGTACGAATACCGTTTAATTCGTTCGAATTAGCGTCCAGAGCTGGCCGGGTTCTTTATCAGACGTTTTGGCCATTTCGACTTGGTACTGATAAAAAGTTACGGCTTCGAGCGATTTGCCGTCACCGAGAAATTCGGTCGTTAGGCGAAAGTAGTCGCCGGTAACAGGCGTCACCTTCCATTTCTGCCCGCTGAAGTTCCCTGTTTGAGCCATTTTTACGCGGTCGGTAGCTTTCCCATCGACGTCCAGCGAGCGGTTCTTCTTTTCGTAATCGTGCAAGCCCGTCGTTAGCGTGTAGAATCCGCGGCCGTCCGGTTTCATTAGCCACATTAAGTTGCCGAAATCTCCGGTCTTTCGCATCTGCATCTTGTCGATGAACTGGCCGCTGTAAATGGCTTCCATCGCAAAGCTGTCGCCGTATCGTTTGTTGACAATGTAAAAGGCACCATTCTTTGCCGGGATCTTCTTCCAGAGCTGGCCTTCTTTATTACCCGAATCGCGCATTCGCAGGAAACGATGCGTTGATTTGGTGTGTGTCAATGCGTGGCCGTCGCCGAGCCAGTTGTTCGTGATGCGATAATAGTCACCCTCGACATTTGTGATCGCCCAGAGCTGGCCGTCGTCGATCGCAGATTCCGATAACGCCACGGTTCTATCTCGTTTGTCATCAATAATTTCCATCGATTCGACATCGCCGAGCCCGCGATTGACGATACGGTATGAATCTTCAACGCCCGAATCGGGAGTTATCTGCCATAGTTGTGCCTTGTCTTCATCCAAATTGGTGACGAACAACTTATCGGCGTCGGGGTCGAACTCCAGCGTTTTCTTTTCCTCACCTTTGTGCTTGTCACCGATCACGTACGACCTGTTTGATTGTTTGACGATCATAAAGCTAGTGGCAAGTAACGCTCCGCCGAAAAGCAGACCGATCAGTATGACCGCACCTATCGCGAATCGCAGAAGCTTTGATTTCTTTTTCGGCGCCTCTTGGATCGGATACGCTTGCTGCTGCGGTTGCGGCTGTTGCGCAACGTATTGCGGCGGCAGAATTGGCCGTTCGACCTGCGGTTCGGGAACAGGAGGCGCAGATTGGATCGGCGGCGGCGGGTGGACGGGCCGCTGAACCGGCGGCTGTATCGGGGGGATCATTTGCGTCAAGCCTTCTGAAAAATCCGGCAGCTTGAATCCGCAATCGGCGCAGAACTTATTCTTACCGTAGTTTGCTACTTTGCAATTTGGACAGATCATAGTGTTTCTCTAATAGTCAGTCGCAACGTTCTTCTTCGGAGCATTCTTCCGCTTGATGTTCTTCTCCCACGGCTCTTTGTTGTAATCCCAAGAGTAAGTATCAGGATTGAACATATCCGAGGCCGCTTGGCATCCTGTCGACGGTATCAAGATGCCCAGCACACCGCACGCCAGAAGCGCATTCTTCAACCTTCGTTTGGATCTCGTATTTATTTTCATAATTAGTTATACGTCTCCGTGTTGCCGCTCGAGTCGGTCATATCCAGCGTTGTGCCATTGTTCCGAATTCTGTAGGTAAAAGTATCAACGCTACCGGAGATAGTTGTCGTCAGCTTTCCGGGCGTTATAGAAAATGTTCCGCTTACCGAGCCGCCGCCGCTGAATACGTTGACGGCACCATTCCAACCTGAGCTCGATTTTCTGACAGACATGAATTCGATCTGATCGCCCGGATTGTTGATATTTGTCCAAACATGCGACGCCAGAATGTTGCCGTCATTTTGAGCGGTCGTATTGGATTTGCCCTTGGTCATGACGATCTTGGTTGTGCCGTCATCAATTTCGATCTGATTACCATTGTTGCTCGTTTTGTACGGCAAAATGGCATTGACACCCGAAGCATGCAGATTCAATTCCACCGTCTTGTTGGGCAGCACAACGTAATCACCAATGATCGAACCGGATCCATCGGTTACCTTGCCCTCTAATTTGCCTGCGTTCTTGCTCGCATAGCCGAACGTCCAGTTGCCAAAATTGCCGTTGACATTGACGTCCCAAGTTCCATCAAATGGATTTGCAGAAGCCTTTGGAGCCGATGCGGTCGCCGGGCTGGCACTCGACGGGTTACCTTGAGCGATCACGACATCTTTCGAAGGTTCTTCAACCGACGTATCGTCTGCGTCCCCTCGCTTAACTCGGGCCTTCTTTTCACTGCATCCCAACATCGATATTGTAAATACAAGGGTGGCTAACAAAACTAGGCTGCGTTGCAGCAATTTCTTGTCTTTCGTCATCATCTTCAACTCCAATTTGTTACTGATAAACCTCGGGCCGCTCGGCTGTAGGTTTGGGCTGCTCCTGTTTCTTCGTCGGCTGTGCATTGGTCCGACGCAGATCGCTCACCTCGCCGTCTTGATTGGTGAACTTCATTGAATTTCCATCAGCAGAGAGCTCGCATTTGATCTTGCTCTCCCGGCCGTCCTGGATAAGCTTGATCATCTGGTCGAGCGTGACGACGTATTTCGAAGGCAGATCGCGATCACCGTTCACATAAAAGTTGAACGACCCAACAAAGGTGTCGCCTTCTCGCTTTGCCACCGTGAATTCGAATATCACTCCGTCCGGATCGTTCGCAGGTTCCCAACGTCCGGCCAGAGCCCGAGCCTTTTGCTCTATCATTGCGATATCGACATTTGGAACGGTGGTGTTCGTGTCTGTCGGCGGAGCGACTTCAGCAGTCTTAGGCATATTGGCCAAGTCTTCCGCGATCTGCTCGTCGGTCGCTTCGACGAGATCGGCTCCGTCCGGATCGACCTCTCTCGGTGTCGTGTCGTCAGCCAGATTTGGCTTATCTCTTTTCACTACCTTCGTTGGCTTCTTTGGCACAGTCTTAGCCGGTTGAAGCAGGTCAGACAACTCCCGACAGCCTGATAGCCCCATCGATAGGGCAAGGATCACTGACATTTTGGCTGCAATGCAGGCCCTTTGTTTTAACTTTGATCTGAACATATTCATTCACCGACCATCTCGATAATTCAATTCGTATCGCGAAACAGTATCTAACATCTGCCAAGACATGCAGATTGCTTTCCGCGACAGATATTTTCGACGTCTTCGAACTGTCTGTATTCCGCCATGCACGAGTCGTAAACCTTGTAACATTTCTTGTCGCAGTTCACGGGTTTCGGCGTAGCCTTTGGTGCGGTCGGCGGTACCGGTGCGGCCGCGGCTACCGCCGGCGTTGCCGTCGCGGTAGGTGCACTCGCACTTGGAGCACTGGCAGTAGTTGGTGCCACTGGCGAGGCTGCGGCTGAAGTGTTCGCCACCGTCTTAGCTCGCGGGGCCGGCGCATCATCTTGAGCAGATGAACCTGAGCCACGAAGTACGATAAAGCCGACTAAGCCCGCGATGACTAACAAAGCCAATACGCCGCTAAAGATGACGAGATAACTCGGCTTTGAATTACTCGCAGGTGCCGCCGCCATTCGAGCACTACCGGCACCGCCGGCCAGCGGATTTTGATATCCGCAACTAACACAAAACCGCATTGGGTCAGGATTCTGAGTTCCACATTCTGGACAAAACATAATTATTCTCCGTTAAATACGCCGCGAATTTGCGGTCAACCCGAATGCGCAATGGGAGAGTACGCATCCAAACATTTCGGCGGCGATCTAACCTCAACCGACACCAACGCCCGATCCAATTAACCGCAGCTAACGAACTGCGTGGACACGAAGCCATAACCCCGCTTGAACTTTATCTTGGTCCAATTATCACCGTAATTGTCCTGCTCGATTCCGTAAGCAAGGATATGAGCACCGAGTTTTAAGCTGCCGATGACTCTGCCGTTCGGTGTCGAACGAACATTAAGCGGCGTATTGTTTGTGCCGGTAACTACGCAATTGTCCTGAAAGTACGCAGCCGAACTATTGCTTGTCGTTGCGTTAGCCGACGACGGCATTACGGTCGTGCTGAGAAACATTGCGAACGCGATGGCGAATGTCATCGAAATTTTCTTAGTCATTTTGAACTCTCCTATTTATCTGAACTGTTAGTTGCAAGTCGTGTCGTCGAGCAGTATCTCGCCCTTGATCCATTTCGTGCCGATCTTCGCTTTAACGGCGATCAGTCCCTGATGAATGTCAGGAATTGTCCACGAAAGCGAAGTACCTTTCCTCAACTTGATCGTCTTTTCGGTGGAACTCACAAAGAACTCAGCATTGCTTTTCTTGACCTTGCATGCGGCGAAGCTTGTCTCGAGTGGCTTTGCCGCTTCAACATTCGTCGGTTGACCAAAAAACATCGCGACCAAGAATACGGATGCTAGTGATAATAATGTTGTCTTTTTCATATGATTCTCCTCGTCAATTGAATTTCGTTTCAGTTTTCGTAAAAGATGGTTAGAACAGCGCTGCTGCCGCGACTGAAAGATATAGATCTGGTTGCCGGATCTATCACCGCCCTATCGTACTTTTGTAACTCCGCGTTGTCCGGATTGTGTACATAGGTGATCTTGTGCATAGGTTTGGTGAACTTCAACGCCCCGCATTCTGTACCCGAGTGAATGGCCGCGAACTCCTGGTCGCGGCGTACATTCAGCACACATATCTTGCTTCCTTTTTTGATCCCAACTTCCGGAATGTCCCGCCCGGCGTATGCATTTAAAAGCGATATGTCCTCGCCGGCGACTGGAGTGAGCTTTCCCGTACTTGCCTTGGTGACAACAGACTCGATCACACCTCTTTGAGCTGATACGCCTTCGCTTAGCGCCAGCAGTAGTGCAATTGCCATTGATAAAAACAAAGCTCTTTTCATTACTTTCTTCTCCTTCCTTATTTCGTACTTTCTACAGAATGCTCTCGTCATCGAGTTGCAAGCCCGAGGCATTAGCGAACGAAGCAATGCAGATCAACGCCGCTCCTCCTTCCACCAATTCCGTAAAATGGACCGCTCCTGCTTCGATACACTTAAATACACTTCGCTGTGACACCTTGAACATTTTCGCTAGATGATCGGCCGCTAACATTCCGTTTCCACAACTCGGACAATTGACTCGTTGCTCAACAGGTTGTTGCGTTACGACAAACCTCCGGTTCGTCGAAGTAAAAAACTCAATTTTTCTCTTGATTTCCATCGCGTTTCGGCTTAGATTATCTGCTGATAATCCAACATAACGAGGTGGGGATAGATTGTCTGGATTTATTTCGGATTTGGGTTGGATTTTTTGTGGATTTATTTTGGATAAGGCTAAACCATTGCAAACACAGACACTTTTCCGTTTCGGGATTTTCACATTGGACGCGTCGGAGCATCGACTTTGGCGAAATAACGAACCGATACAGTTAAAACCTAAGCAGTTCGAACTGTTGCACTACCTGGCATCGAACGCCGGACGAGTATCGACAAAGAACGATATTCTCGACGCCGTATGGCCGGATACCTATGTCGAGGAAACGACGCTGGCACGCAATGTTTCGTGGCTCAGGAAATTACTTGAAGCGGACGGTGATGGTAGGCAATTGATCGAAACCGTACCTAAGATCGGCTATCGATTCACGTCCGAAGTTTCTAATATTAATAACGACGCACACCTAATCGTCGAAGAGCAATCGGTTCAATATTTTCGAACTGAGGAAACGATAGTCCACACTCCGACAGCGACACGCCGGTTTTCGCCGGTCTTTGTTTCGATATTGGTAGGCGTTGCGTTCACTTTGTTCGCCGTTACAGGCTTTAGCATTTATCGAAATTCCTTCGCGACTCCAGGCGACTCGTTAACACCAAAGCAACGCGCCTTGATCGCCGCAAATTCAGGCCGGAACGTTATCAAATTCGGCTCCGTCGTCAATTTGCAAAATCGATATCCCAATGACGGATCGTATCTCGATGCTTGGGGAGCAGTATGGAGCAAATCGGAGTTCAAGCAAGTTCCGACCGAATCGATGTTCGTGTCTACTCACATCGAACCGAACCGCGACAATGGCTCAGGCAGTTGGGAGATCGTTTCTGCTAACGGCAAAGCCTACGGCGACCAGCTTGTTGTAGGCGACCGAGTTCACCTAAAGAATATGTATCCCGACGGCGGATATCTCGACGCTTGCGGATGGACCGAGCATCTAAAGGTGTTCGAAAAGTTCGTTGATCAAACAGGCGCAGTATTTACGACAAGATCGCAAGATCGCGATAACGGCACTGGAATTTGGACGATCCGCTCGTCTAACTCGGAAGATGGCACGCCTATATTCGAAGGCGACAGCATTGCGATCGAAAACAGTTACTTTATCAACGACAAAGGCAAAAACCGCGTCTCAGGATTCCTTACTGTCGCCGGAAAAGTAAGCGATATTCCTTCGTTTAGCGAGTACAACGGCTCGAAACTTGTCTTTACAAAGACCAAATCCTACGACGAACCGATTCCGGACAATTGGACAATCACCCTGAGCAAAACCTTTCCTGAATAATTAGAACTCTGATTCCGAAGTAGAACGACTGCGGCGGGCGACGCCCGATTCGTAGGCGGCTTGTTCTACGCGCTCGGCGACAGCCTCGCCTACTCTGCGGTCGAATACGGACGGAATGATGTAGTCAGGATGTAATTCTTCGGGCGAGATAATGTCCGCTATTGCATTCGCTGCGGCGAGTTTCATCGCTTCATTTATTCGCGATGCACGACAATTCAACGCACCTCGGAAAATTCCGGGGAAACACAACACATTGTTGATCTGATTTGGATAGTCTGAACGTCCTGTCGCCATCACGGCGACGTGTCCAAGCGCATCCTCAGGCATGATCTCCGGGATCGGATTTGCCATTGCGAAAACGATCGGATCCTTTGCCATCGTGTCGAGATCGTCGGCGGTCAATGTTCCCGGCGCAGACAGGCCAAAAAAGACGTCAGCTCCTTTGATCACGTCATGGATCGTTCCGGTTTCGTTGTTCGGATTTGTGTTTCGTGCGTACCAATCCTTGACCCAATTCATGTTCTCTTTTCGACCGTTGTAGATCGCACCGGTCGTGTCGCAGCCGATGATGTTTTTGACACCCGCCGCCATCACGATCTTGCTGCACGCAACACCTGCTGCACCGATGCCGTTGACAACGACTTTGACTTCGTCCATTTTCTTACCGACGATCTTGAGGGCGTTTATAAGAGCTGCCAGCACAACAACGGCCGTTCCGTGTTGATCGTCGTGGAAAACGGGAATATCGAGTTCTTCTTTCAAGCGTTCTTCGATCTCGAAACAACGCGGAGCGGAAATGTCCTCAAGATTAATGCCGCCAAACGCGACGGAAATATTCTTGATGGTCTCGATGATCTCGTGCGGATCTTTGGTGTTCAGACAGATCGGAAACGCATCGACGCCGCCGAATTCTTTGAACAACTGACACTTCCCTTCCATCACCGGCATCGCCGCCGCCGGGCCGATATCGCCGAGACCGAGCACGGCAGTTCCGTCTGAAACAACGGCAACTGTATTCTTCTTAATTGTGAGATTAAACGCTTTCTCAGGGTCTTTTGCGATCGCTTCGCAGACACGAGCAACGCCCGGCGTGTATGCCATCGAGAGATCCGAGCGAGTCTTGAGCGGCATCTTCGACACGGTCTCGATCTTGCCGCCGAGGTGCATCAGGAATGTTCGATCCGACACATTAACGACTTCGACGCCGTCGATATTTTGTACTGACGCTACGATCTCTTTGTCATGGGTTTCGCTAGCAGCGTTGACCGTAATGTCACGAATAAGAAAATCTTTGCCGACTTGAACGATATCAACCGCCTCAATGTCGCCGCCTGCGATACCGATCGCGGTCGTGATCTGACCAAGTTTTCCGGGCTGATTGTGGATGCGGACTCTGAGTGTAAGGCTGTAACTAGCGTTCGGCGTCGGTCGATTCGTCATAATGCGTTGCGATGCGTTCAGTCTAAAAATAGAACGCATCGCGAACTAAAAAGTATGACGAAAAACAAAGGCGAGGGCAAATTCGCGTTTCTAGACGAAGTCATCTTGATGGATCGACCAAACTACTTGTCCGGGTTAGGATTGAGAGCTCCAGGCGGGACGATCCAAAATGTCGTTCGAATTGAGCCTTCTGTGATCGAATCAACAAACGTGATTCTAGGACCGTCATGACCACAGTCCGATCGTTGGAGCGAGGAGAGAATTACAGATCTTCTAGATTTTATTGCGCCCGAGTCACCGTAGCTGATTAGATAGCCTCGCGAGGAGTTATCTCGACATAATTGCTCTTTCCAACGCTGAACGGTTTCCGTAATTGCGGCTTTCTTCGAAACACCAAGTTCTGCAAACAAAGTCGCAGTCGGCTTTGACTCTTGAGCGAAAAGTGGAAGTCCAAGTAAACCGATCGCTAAGCAAAGTCGAAGATATTTCATATTGACAATTGTAGCCGAATAAAGAGCAAGACAAACACTAAAGTTCCTTCTCCGGCTGAGCATCCCGCGATTCCGGCTTTGGCGTCGGCGGCTGTTGGCCTGCGGGAACGGTCCACATTTCGACCTGAGCCAAGCCTCGATAGCCGCCGTAGATCACATTGATGCGATTTGGTTCGATGCCCGAATTCGCGGCTAGACGATCGCGGCCTTCGCCAACGAAATATTCGAGACGGCCGATGTCGTAATACGCTTCGTCCGCGTAGAAGATGATCGTTCCGGTCGCGGTTTGGTCTGCGGCTAGTGCATCGCCGTACTTCTTCGACGCCCATAGGAACTTAGCTTTCTCTAGTTCCAACTGGCTCGACGGATTGTCTTCGTTGAACTGCTCCTGTTCGGTTGGTTCGTTGTTCGGAACTTCGTACGACGGAGCCGAGTAAACATCGCTTTCGCCTACAGGTTCGACATCGAGGCGTTGCTTGACCTCCGGCAGAATGAAATCGTCCATGTACCGGAAACCGGACGAAGGCAGGCTGCGGGGTTCGAACATCTTGGACGCGGGTGCGGACGAGTTCGATGAAAGTGCTCCTGCCGGTGACGAGCTCTCGACAGCCTTTCGACTGCAACCGGCATATAAAGAAACTGAAATAACGATGATCGCAAGTGAGGTTCGGGATCGCATAGGTCTCTCCTAACGTCAGACAAATGGAAGCTTTGTTACAACTGCATCGACCGCCGCTTCCCCGCCGGCCAAAAGTTCTGTACCTTCGCTTAAGTAATCATACCGCACATACGCAAGTGCGATGAAGCGTTTTAGCTTCGGCGAATATGTTACTGACGTAACGCGGCCTGCATTTTTGCCATCTTTTGTGAGAAGTTCAGAATTTTGCTCGATGTCGGCTGATAACGTCAATCCTGTCAACCGTTTAGCCACATGCCCGCGAAAGTGAATTCGCGCAATGATCTCCTGTCCGATGTAACAGCCTTTCTTATACGAGATCATTTCCTCGATCCCAAGCTCCGGCACGATCGTCGTCTCGTCCATATCAACGCCGAATTTCGGTATGCCGGATTCGATACGGAGAATTTCGTAGAGTGCTTCGGAAACCAGAATTGCCCCGCTATCTACTGTTTCTTGCTCGAATTTGGCGACATCATCGTTCGGGACAAACGATGCCCAATGGGTGTTTCCAGCGAATATTAAACCACTCGCTATCGTCGGTGGTTCTGACTGGAACACGTCGAAACACTGGAATTCATCACTCAGATCCTCAACAAAAAAATCCCCCGCAAACGTGAACCGAAACAGATTCTGAAACACCTTCTCACGCGTGGCTTCTTCGGTCTCAAACAAGAATCGATCGCCGTCACGGATCACGCGTACAACCGC
>CALMPJ010000101.1 GCA_937871585.1 uncultured Acidobacteriota bacterium
TCTGGGTGTTTGCGATAAGATTAGATCGGCATGACAAAGTCTGCGGCCAAAATTTTACTAGTTGATGACGACGACTCATTGCGTCGGGTTCTCGAATTCCAACTTAGCGAGGCTGGTTACGTCGTCATGAGTGAGAGCGATGGACGTAATGCACTCAAGTTGTTCTCGGCCGAGGAAGTTGACTGCGTGATCACCGATTGGCGAATGCCGAAAATATCTGGATCACAGCTGGTTCAGCAGGCAACAGCGATCAACAGCGAAGTACCGATCATTGTTATTACCGCGTTTGGAGATGTCGATACAGCGGTCGAAGCTATGCGTGGTGGGGCCTTTGATTTTATTACCAAGCCCTTCAACCGACAGGAGATTCTGCTCACCGTAGAGAAAGCATTAAAGTACGGCACGGCCTTGGCGGAGAATCGCCGACTGCGACGTCAGATTCACGAGGAATTTCGGATCGAGAACGTTGTCGGAACATCAGAAAAGATGCTGCAAGTTTTTGACCTGGTTGAGAGAGTGTCAAAAACAAATGTAACAGTATTGATAGAAGGCGAGACCGGAACAGGGAAGGAGTTGGTCGCAAAAGGAATACACTTTTCCGGCACCCGCAAAAACAAACCTTTTGTCGCCATCAACTGTGCCGCTATTCCCGAGACGCTAATCGAGGCAGAGCTGTTCGGATATAAGAAGGGAGCGTTCACTGGGGCCGTAGGAGAATCGAGGGGCAAATTTGAGGAAGCTAACGGCGGAACCTTATTTCTCGATGAGATAAGTGCAATGCCTCTGCAATCGCAAACAAGGCTTTTGAGGGTTTTACAGGAGCAGGAAGTGACACGTTTGGGCGAGAACAGCCCGCGCAAGATAGATGCTCGAATAATTGCCGCCACCAACGAAAACCTTCCAGAGCTGATAAAAGAAAATGTCTTTCGCGAGGATCTATATTACCGGCTTGCGGTTGTTCCAATCACGCTGCCACCGCTGCGGGAGCGTCGAGAGGACTTGCCGGTATTGACCGAACATTTTGTCACCCGATCGGCTTCAAAACATGGGATGAGACCGCCAAAGATAGGACGGGACGTATTCAAGGTATTTTTCGATTATCCGTGGATGGGGAATGTTCGCGAATTGGAGAATCTTGTAGAAAGGATGGTGGTCCTTTCGGACGGCGATAATTTAACTCTTACCGACGTCCCGGAAACCGTAAAATACCCGTCTTCGACGAAGAGTGAATTGTGGTTTGACCTGCCTTTCGAGCCGATAAGTTTAGAAGCCTTAGAACGGGAGATCATACGTACCTCGCTTCTCCGGCATGACGGCAATCAGTCACAAACTTCAAAATATTTAGGGATTACTCGAAGCGCTCTTATCTATCGCATACAAAAGTACGGTTTAGAGGAGTCGGGTTCCAGCATCTCGGACGAATAGATGGATACGCAAACCTTCAATATCATCTCCCCTCGAAACCGCTTGTATGTTTGGATCGTCATCGCGGTTGTCATCATCCTCATTACGGTCCTTCACTTTCTCACGCCTACTGATCAGATTGTTTGGCACGAGATCTATCAGCGGATCTACTACGTACCGATCATAGCTGCCGCTTTGATATTTGGTCTCAGAGGCGGGCGTGCGGGATCTCTTTTTTCAAACATCATTTACTCTCCCCATGTTTATTTACATTGGCAACACGGGCATTTTGATTATTCTATAAACCAATATGCCGAAATTGTGATCTTCAATCTCGTTGGCGGAATAATGGGAGCACTTGGCGACCGTCTCCGTAAATCCAGGGAACGTGCGGAAAGAAATGCGGAGGAAAAGAGAATAGCTTACGAAGAGTTGCAAACAACGTTTCAACAGCTACTGCAGGCTGAAAAATTGGCCTCGCTCGGAGAACTCTCAGCAGGCATCGTTCACGAAGTCCGAAACCCCCTGGCGTCGATAAAAGGAGCTATCGAGATACTAGAGGACGAGTTAACGAATGACAGTCCCCGGCGCGAGTTTGTTGGTCTTGCCAAAGGTGAAATAGATAGGTTGGACCAGCTGGTCGGAGAGTTTCTACGATTCGCACGACCCGTCGCCCCGTCTAAGACGCCAACTGATCTCAACGAAATCGTGGACTCAATCACAGGTTTGATTGCAAACCAGGCGGCATCACAGTCAATTGCAGTTATTCGAGATTTGCAGAAGAATCTTCCGCTGATTCTCGTCGATGCGGAACAGATAAAGCAGGTGGTACTAAATTTAGCTATCAACGCACTGCAGGCAATGAATCAATCGAACGGGGCAGATCAGACCCTTACGTTTAGAACGTTTCAGCACGACAACAATTTTATTGTCGAGGTTACGGATTCGGGCTCCGGAGTTGACCCAAAGCATCTCTCAAAGATTTTTGACCCGTTTTTCACCACTAAGGAGAAAGGGATAGGGCTCGGGCTCTCAATTGCCCATAAAATCGCGACTCAACACGGCGGGCACTTAAATGCAAAACGTTCGGCAGACTTAACGACCTTTACTTTGACGATCCCGATCGGTCCGACGGTAGGTCTCATTAATTAGATAGAATCATTGCTGTCGTCACGGCCTAGGCCGGCTAGCAGACTTATGAGTAGGAAAGAACATTGGGAAAATGTCTATCAGACAAAAGGCCTCAACGAAGTGAGTTGGTTTCGAGAGCATCTCGACACATCGATGCGATTGATATCAAACACCGGTGTTGGCAAAGATGCCTCGATCATAGACGTAGGCGGCGGCAATTCTACGCTCGTTGACGATCTACTCGACTCAGGATTCGTCGACGTTTCAGTTCTGGATATTTCCGCAAACGCGATCGACGGCAGCAAAGAGCGACTTGGGGCGAAGGCAAACGGTGTGGATTGGTTTGTCGCTGATGTTACCTCTGCAGAACTTCCGGTCGAGAAGTTCGATGTGTGGCACGACAGGGCGGTATTTCACTTCTTAACCGCTGAGGACGACCGTCGCAAATATGTCGAGCTCGTGATGCGGAGCTTGAAGCCAGACGGACATATCATCGTTGCGTCGTTCAGCTTGGAAGGTCCACAGAAATGCAGCGGCCTCGACGTGATGCGTTACAGTCCAGAGACTATGCACAACGAATTCGGTCGTCCGTTTCAGCTCGTCGAGAGTCTCGCCGAAATTCACAACACGCCGTTCAGCACTACGCAGGAGTTTATTTATTGTTACTGCCGAAAATCATATTCGTGATATTCTCAGACCTGTATTATGGCATTGTGGCACTTCAATAAAATTGTTCACAAAGCGCTGACCGGATTCATGGCGGTGTGGTTGAGCGGCGTTGTATTCTTATTGTGCTGTCAGACGATGAATGCGAAAGCAATGGCTGCAGATTCTTGCCCTTTGGCGAAGAAGTCTGAGCATTGCAATAAGGCGAAGAAGGCTGATCAAAAGAGTCCAGTTTTCGAATTTAAGGGAGAAAGCCGTGTAGAGTGCTGTAGCTTTCTACAGGCCGTTTTCGACAAAGCCCGAAAGATCGAACAAGGCCAAGAGCAGGTCGCGATAACTCCGAAGGTTTCGCCGGTCAGGTTCGCACCCCCAACTCCGGCAAGTATTTTACCTACATTCACGACATTACACTCGCATGTTCAGGACAGGCATGGAACCTTTTTAAGGAACTGTGTCTTTCGTATTTAGAAAGCAGATTAGCGTCTCAATTCAATGCCGAGAGCAGTTTTGCATTCGGCGGCACTAATAATTTCTAAACATAAGGAACACATATCATGAAAAGGAAAATGATACTCGCGATTGCGGCATTGATGGTTTTCGGACTTTCTATTGCGGCATTTGCGTTCACTAGAACTACCATTTCGTCCGCGACGACAGTGTCATGCTGTTGTTGCAGTGGCGATTCATGCCCGATGAAGAAAAAAGATACATCGAGCAAAGAAACGGCTTCGTGCTGTGACGATTGTGATTGCTGTACGGGCGATTCTTGCCCAATGAAGAAATCAGACCACGCGACGATGTCCGGAATGAAGATGGCAGACGGAGCATCTTGTCCAATGAAGATGAAAGCCGACGCGGTTAGCGGCCCAAGTGCCGACGCTAAGGACACCAAAACCGAAGCGAAAAGCTGCGACTGCTCTTGCTGTAACAAAGATAAGGAAAAGAAAGACACACCCGCTGTCTAAAGATCCTTAAAAAACTGGAAGCCCCGTTTGGAAACAGACGGGGTTTCTTATTTTAATTGGCTGTTTTAAGTTCGCTCTTTGCGTTTGAAAAGACACGAAAAGCCGAACGCAAGAAAAGTACAACAAGGGCGAGGGCGATGATAATGTCAGGCCAGCCGGACTGGGTGAACCAAACCGCACCGGCCGCGACAAAGACTGAGATATTCGAAGCAATATCGTTACGCGAACATTCCCACACCGAACTCATATTTACGTCGTCCGTCTTGTGTCGTGTGAGCAGATAAAGACAGATCGAATTCCCAACAAGAGCGAGAACGCTGACCACGCCCATTACTTCAAAAATCGGAACCGCCGGAATCATCAATTTATAAATAACCTGTCCGAGCACTATCAAAGCCGCTAGCAATATCAAGGCTCCCTTGAATAGAGCGACCTGTGCTTTCGCCTGAGACGATTTATAAACAACATAAAGGCTTAGCCCGTAGGTCATTGCATCGCCAAGATTGTCAAGCGAATCGGACAACAGCGCACTCGAACCCGCGTAAATGCCAGCACCGATACCCGCGGCAAACATTACGACGTTTATCCCAAGCACGATCTTTAGCGTCGAACTCTGCTTCTCCCGCAACGCCTCTATCGCACAATCATCCTCACAACAAGCCATAACTACACCATTTTCAGAATAGGTGAATGCTGAAATGTTATCAACGAGCGATGCAGTCCGACGCTCGTTTTCCATCATTTCAAAATTAGACATGAGGCCCAACGGACGAGTCTGTGACGACGACCTCGGGTTGAGACTTGGAAGTAAAAATTGAGCGGTTGGCATTGGATAGGTTATGGTATATTCTCCTTGATGGAGCGAGCGAATGCCGTCCTTCTGGCAAATAGCTCGCCTCGGATACATTGATTGCGATAGGCCAACTTGGTTGCAGGTTGGTTGCAGCGTTGCTGATCATGGCTTATTAGTGTTGAATTGAGATAGCCGTTAAGTTGTTGATTCTAAGAAGTTTTGAGCAGTTTTGACAAATTATAGAAACCTACCCAAATCGCTTGGGGTGCGAGAGGTCGTGAGTTCAAATCTCGCCGTCCCGACCAATAAACATGGGGCTTTC
>CALMPJ010000102.1 GCA_937871585.1 uncultured Acidobacteriota bacterium
CATTCCCTCCGTTACTAGACCTCAACCACCACCATTCCGACGATGCCCCATTCGGACGAAAGATCGCAACATCTGTCTTCTGATCGCCGTCGAGGTCGAAGACGGGAGCAGCGGCAACAGATGAGGTATTTGTCGTGTAAATGTAGTCGCCATTGGTCGATCCGTCACTATTAGCCGCATTTCCTGAGGCGTAGAACGTGACTTTTCCCTTGTAGGTCGCCGGTGCCGTCCATGTAAATGTCCATTGATTATGACCGAAGACATTCGGCAAAAACAGGCCACCATCGGTGTGGGCGACATATGTCCGGTTGTTGGCAAATGTCTGTATTTGCGATCTCGGAGTTGTCTCACTTGGCAAGGTGTACGTGCCGGCACCGGCGCCAGTGCCGTCGATCACTGTCATTTGAAAACCGAAATAGACGGCATCGGCCTGAGTTACCTTGACTGTGATCGGATACTGTTGGCCCGGACGCCAAACCGGCGGAACGTTGATAAAAGTGACCGATCCTTCGCCGGAATTAACGGGGAAGTTTGAATGACATGAAGTGCAATTGACCTCAGGCGGAGCGCTTGTGACAGGAACCGTCGGGCCGTCAGCCGATGCCGAAACTCGTTCGAGTGAAGCAGACGAACTTAGAACTAGAGCCAATACGCCAACAAAAAACAACGAAAGCACCGCTAGCTTTGTGAACAAAATTCCACGAGGTCTGATCTTCATGCTTTTTAACTCCGAGATGGACGAGAAACCTGTGATTTTGACGGTCGGAACGTACAAAAAGTCGAACAAGGTATATTTAAACGATAGGTCTTTGAGCGAGGTATTGTCAACGAAAAAAGGGTCGAGCACGATGGCTCGACCCTTTTTGAATTATGTTCCGAATGATCTTACGACCATTCGGAAGCGAGTGTTAGTTGCCCGAGTTGAAGATCAACGAGAAGCGACGAACCGAGCCTGTATCCAAGCTGGCGTTGTCAGAAATGTTGATCGTCCAGTTACCGTCACCGTTCTCTCCATCGAGTGCACTCAATGGATTGATCGGCGAAAAGTTACCGGTCGGGAACAAAAGTGCAGTGTTGCAGGTCGTCGGCGTTGGATTGCCCTGTGCGTCAACACTCGGGAAACCACCTTCGTCATTGAGAAGGATCGAACCCAAGTTGTTGTTGTTACAGCCAACAGTCGTTCCCGGAACGCCCGGACGATCAAAGATCGTCACCGTAGGCGAACCATCGGGCGGGGTGACCTTAACGATAATGTCACCGATCCACGAGTGCGTGAGACCGCAATCGACGTCGCCTACAGTACCATCACAGGTTGCTCCCATCGGGACATTGAACGAGAAGTTCAAATCCGAAACGGTACCAACACCGGTCGCCGGAAGCACTATGTTAATGCCAGCCGGAGTGTTATCTGTAATGACAGTATTGCCGTCAAAGCTAACTGTAACGGCACCGCCGCCACCGCCACCAGCAACTGGCGGCAGGTATTTAGCCGGGACAGGAACGTCTGTTGCTGTACCAAAGCTCGTTACCTGATATGCACCACCGGTTAGTTGGACATGCCACGTACCATTACGGTAAACAGCGATGTCGTCCGAACCGTCACCATTGTAGTCTCCCGGAACAGGGACGTCACCGTTTGCACCAAAGTTGGTAAAGGTGGTCGTGCCATCGGTCGACTTACGAATGATCCACTGCCCGGTTGTCGGACGGAAGACGCCAAGGTCATCCTTGTTGTCACCATCGAAGTCAGCGTGAGCGATACGGTCACCGGTTGCACCAAACGGATAAGCGTTGAAGTTGGTGGCCGGTGCTCCGGTTGGCTTAGCGATGTACCAAGTGTTCTCAGACGGACGGAAGACAGCCAAGTTGGTCTTGTTGTCTCCGTTGTCATCGAGTGCAAGAGGAATATCGGTCGGCAAACCGAACGGTTCAACGGTATTCGAACCATTGCCGCTGTTCAAGATGAACCACGTTCCGGTCGAAGGACGCCAGACCGCACGGTCTGCCTTTCCGTCGCCGTCGTAGTCGCCCGTCATCGGAATGTCATCCGGCAGACCCCATGAGGTGCCTGTGAATGTGAAGCCGTTGCTGTTCAAGACGAAGAAGTCGTTGTTAGCAGCATTAGCATCCGGACGGAACACAGCTGTGTCAGCCTTGCCGTCGCCATCGAAGTCTCCCGGAACGAGTGTATCCGTGGAGGTTCCCCAATTTAGAACAGCAAAACCGTCGGTCGAACGCTGGAGATACCAGTTGCCTTCGGTTGGACGGAATACAGACATATCTGTCTTGTTATCGCCATCGAAGTCAGCTCGTGGTTTCGGTGCAACTGCCGGGCCGCAAGGGCCTGTTCCAGGTGTACACTGTCCTGCTGGTAGCGTTCCTGTAAGCGTCAAGCCTGGCGTGGTGCTTGCCGTGTTGAACGAGAACTGAGTGAACTGAGTTCCTGTCTGTGCACGTTGGACACCGATCGTTGCGCTCAAACCATTAGCGTTAGGTGCGATACCGGTCTGTACATAGAGGTACTTGATCGTGCTCGAACCTTCGGTGAACTCGACAGCGTAGTTCAGGTTGAGTGCTGCGCCATCAGGCTCAGCAAAGTGAACCGTACGCCACTCGACGTAGAACTTACGAGTCGGAGCCGTTCCGGTCGTGTTGGTATAGATACCACCACCGGTCGTTGCGACGGTCGTTGAGATCTGATCATCCCAGTTCGGGGCCAATGTTGGATTCGTCGCACCCGACGCTGCCGGAAGAGCAGTGTTGGTAAACGTCGTTGCAGCTGTGTTGTTGATACCGATCAATCCGTTGGTGCTAGCACTCATCGAAGTGACAGGAACATCATAAACAGTCGAAGCCCAACCCGCAGGTAAAGTGATCGCAACGGTTGCGTCATCAGCCTGTGAACCGGCAACCAAAACGCCGCCAGCCGGGATCGTAGCACCTGTTCCCGAAGCGAATGTGTAGGCATTACCAGGAATACCAACAGGCAACGAGAAGTTTGCAACGACAGGCGAACCGCCACCGCCGCCGGTGTAGCTGATCGAGATCGAGAAGCTAGCCGACGTGTAGCAAGCAACAGTGTTGTCAAGCGAAACCTGGAATGGCGTCGTGTTGACAGCACCCTGCTGGCCAGCGGTCATGTTCGGATAAGCCGAATTTGCTTGTGTAACCGTGACACCAGGTGTCGTGGTCGAAAGAACTGCGGAGATGCCTGTTGCGGCGTCTGCCGAGTTGTTGTTGATCGTGAAGTTAATGGTATTACATTCGTTTGGCTCAAGCAGATTGTTGCCTGAGGTAACGGTTGCGGTACCAGCTCCAACGGTCGGTGAATCGAACGCCTCGGTAACAGCCGTCGACGATTGTGTGCTTGCTGAGAAGCCCATACCGTGACGACGCATACCTTCGCGAACGTCAGCAGCGTCGGCAGCAGCTTCTGGAGCCACAGCCTGTGCCTGTGCAGCCGCGATGATAGCGTCACGTTCTTGGAGGAACATAGGGTTGATCGGAGCAAGCTTCATACCGTCCGTAACTGCCTGAAGTATGTCGCGCGTACCAACCGTGAAGCCCTTACGAGCTACATAGAGACCACGAACTTCCCAAAGAGCGTTCTTCCAGATCTCACCAGCATTGTGTACCTGCGAGCAGTTGCCCGAAGTAGCGATCGCCGGGCTCCGCGGAAAAGCACTGGAAACAGCCGTTGTGGTCGTTCCGAGGGTGGTATCGCAGCCTGCAGTCAAGTGGCCAAGGGGCAGCGGGTTGTGCGGGCGATTCATCGGGCCGCCGGTCGATGCCTTAACGGCGGTCGGGAAGCGGCGAATACCGTAGTAGTTGTTAGCAAAACCAGCCGACAAACCTAACAGTGAGTAACCACCGAGACCATGAACGCCAAGCGGATTGTCTGTGGGTTCTGCAGTCATTACGTGAGCGTACCAGTCGCCCCAGCCTTCGCCCATCATTCCGCCTTGGTTGCCAAGACCGCTGCCGTTTCCGTGCAGACGATTCGAAACACCGTGCGAAACTTCGTGAATAACGATGTGTGCATCAGCCGTACCGTCGCGGTCAGGTGTCGGGCTGGTCCACAAGAACATCTGCATACGTCCGCGGCCGCCGTCAGCCGGCGTTGCGAAGTTAGCATTGTTAGTTCCGGACGAATCTTGACCTTCTGACGAAACACGGTCATTGCCGAGTCCCATGCCGGTGAAGTTCGTGTTCTGGAAGTTGCGAGCAGCTTCCGTAAAGCCCGCGAGGTAAAGCGTATCGTGGTGGAGGTTCATGATGTAGAACATCTGAATCACAGCACCGCGTTGTGCCTGAGCCGTAAGCGGGTCGTCGCCAGGTGCCGGCGATCCCGGCGGTGGATTCCAAGTCGACGTGAACGTACGATTCGGCGATCCAACAGGGATAGATGCAGCGTCAACACCGTTAACGCCATCGCGGTCGATACCCGCTTCGTTCGAGTTACCGTCGGTAATGTTCGAACCGTCAATGATCCAGCCGTTTTGGTTGAATGTGTTTGGAGCTTCGTTACCGATCAAAGTGACGTTGGTGCGAGTTCCAAGTACGCCTTGCGTGTTTGCTGCAGGGTCGCTGGATGGACCACCGTAAGGTGATAGCGGTGCAGCATGGTCAGCTACGTTGATGTATGCAGTTGGATTTGCGTAAACCTGATAGGTTGCCGACTGTGATTGATCATCAGTGATGTTCTTGTGCCAAAGTGTGACACCTGTGTTTGCATCTACGATCACGTAATACGCATTGACCGGCTGCCAGATCAGAACGCGCCATGCAGGTACTGCGATGCCGGGCTCGGTCGGGAAGTACATTTTCTCAGCCGTAGTTGCCCAATCGCCGCTACCAAATACGACCTTGAGGTCTGAAGATTCAGAAGCGTTACGAGTGGTGTCATTTACAGTCAATCTGTACTTGATGTGCTCAGCTGCCAATCGAACTGCGGTTCCGGCGTCACCAAAGTCACGCGAAACGTTGTTATAGTCGAGGCCCGGCGCCAAGTTGTTGATGACACGAATGATCTCGCCGGACTTGGGGAAACCAGCCTTGACTTCGGCACGGAATACCGGAACACCGCCGATCTTCTGCTCGAGGTGAGCATAGGAAAGGTCGCCGTTCGGATTCGTGTAGTCAGCTGCTACTTCGAGACCGTCGATCTGTTCGTTGTTAACGCCGATCAGATCCTGATGTCCGCGGATGAATTCGCGAAGAATCGTCGAGCGTTTTTCATTTGAAGGACGTGAGAGCCACTCGACTCGAGCTGCATAAACGTCCGGCGTGATAACTTCAGGTGTGCGAATGTCGGTGTTGTATTCGACCTTCGCCGTCGGAAGTTGTTGTTTGAGGGCCTCCTCACCGCGAACGAAGCGGTCTCGGATATCAGCGACGAACGAAGCGTCACGGCCATATCGTTGGCGGTACATTTCGAGTTCGTCTAACCCCGTTTTGTCTTCTCGAATATCCCACATTTTGGGGATGTCCGCATCAAGGCTGGTCGTACGCTGGATCAAACCAGTGCCGCTGCCTGCCTTCGAGCGGTTAAAGTTCGGCAGCACCGCGAGTGCGGTGATCACGCCGAGAACCAATAAACACAGTAAAATTCCACTGCGCTTATCGCTACTTAAACGTCTTTGCATTTTGAAGCCCTCCTAAAAGCTTAAATGTTCTAAAGGTACGTCACTTTTCCGTACGGACCTGGGAAAGCCGGAAACACAATAGCCTTGCTGCCAAATAAAGTGGCAACGAGATCATTGATAAAGCTAGACCCTTAGATCGATCAAAATTTTGAAAAGTAAACGTAGTAAAATTATCAAAAAAGCGCCATACAGTCAACGAAAACAGACCATTTATCGCGCATTTTTGTAATTCGAGCCTTATCGAAGCATTACAGAAATCAATGAGCGGAGAACTTTGGAACTGGCACGTCATTCGGCAGACCGAACTGTAGGGCCAGGAATCCGGACGTAGAACGATTTAAATACCAGACACCCGATCGATAAACCGCGAGATCCTCTTTTCCGTCGCCATCGAAATCGCCGGGCGTAGGGACATCGCCATTTATCCCGAACGGTACGATCACATATTGGCCGTTCGAGCTATTTTGGCGATACCAAGTACCATCCGACGGCCTAAAAACAGCGATGTCGGTCTTAGCGTCACCATCGAAATCGCCCGGAACCGGAATGTCCGAACTTAAACCAAATTGAAATGCCGAAAATTGACCGTTGCTACTGTTTAGTCGATACCAAACGCCTGTCGATGGCCTCCAAACCGCTAGGTCTGCATGGCCGTCGCCTTCGTAATCGCCAGTCAGCGGAACGTCGCCATTCAAGCCAAATTGAGTTATTCCTACGGAGCCATTAGAACTATTGAGCCAATACCAAACGCCGCTCGAAGGTCGGAAAACCACAATGTCGTCACGACCGTCACCGTCACGGTCGCCGGCTGTCGGTATATCTCCGTTCGTGCCAAACGGCGTCACCGAAAATGTGCCGTTGCTGCTGTTTAGGCGATACCAATTGCCGTCGGACGGCCGCCAGACTGCGATATCAGCTTTTGTGTCACCATCGAAATCGCCCGGAGTTGGAACATCGGTGGAAAGTCCGAATTGCGTCGAGGTGTAGCCGTTTGTTGATCGAAGCAGGTGCCAGACTCGATCGCTTGGGCGAAATACTGAGACGTCGGTTCGCGAATCACCATCGAAATCAGCACGTGCACTGCCAAAATTATCAATAATTACGCACTGGTAGTTTCCGACGACTTGAATGTTATCGATGTGCCAGCCGCCATTTGCAGGAGCAGTATTGTTATCCGCACCAAACCGCCATCTTAGCCTGACGATCTGTCCCGCGGCCGCTGCCGGTAAGGTCGCAACTGTCGTGATCCAGCCATTTGATGTGCCCTGCCACGCCGGCCGATTGGCGAGCGGATTGTTTGTTCCATTAGCAAGCGAGCCGTTGTAGCCGTTTAGCCGGAAGCTTCCACCAGCAGTGATTATGTCATTCCAATCTCCGGTCGGACCAATTGTGATCTCAAGCACTGCACCGTCCCATCCGGCTTCGGTCAAGAAGCGATGACGGAACGAGACCTCGGCAGACGGCGACGCTATGTTGAAGATCTCAGATGTAAGATCGGTTCCGCCCCCGACGCTGTCGGGATTTAGTGCAAATGCAGAATTTGGCGAAGATTCAGATACATTTGAAACCGTAACAAAGCCAATGCCGTTATTGATCGTCGTCGAGAACCAATTCGCCGGAATATTCGGAGCCGTAACCGAGTCAAAATTCTGCGTCCCCGCAATCACAGGCGCACCGACAACGAGAGGTCGCGTGAATGTCACCGGCCCGAGGCTGCTGGTCACATTCAAGGCTAATTGAATCGTGCTTCCACAAGTCGAACTGCTTGGCACTGTGTAACTTACAGGCAGCGTAACGGTACTGCCGTTTGTGATCGTGCCATAGTTTGCGGAGCCGTTACCCGGAATTGAAAGTGTTACATTCGACGCTGTAGCGCCAGTGAAGTTGCCAAGCGGAATATTCAGCGTCACGGTTTCGCCAATGTCAGGGTAGCCGTTGGGAAACCCGATCGGATCACTGACGGTGAAGCCGGGTGATTGAACTAGATTCGGAGCGTCAAATGCTTCGGTAACTCGTGCATTCCCAGAGCCGCTGCCGACATTCTGGATCGATGCACTCAAGCCCAGGCCCCTCGTAGCAAAGCCAGCCCAAACATCGGCGACATCAGAGGCGGCTTCGGGTGCAACAGAGCTTGCTTGTGCTGCAGCTAGGATCGCGTCACGCGAATTGAGGAAATTTGGACCGAGAGGCGACAGTTTCATGCCGTCGGTCACAAGCTGCAAGGCCTTTCGATTGCCGGCTGCCCAGCCAAGACGAGCGATGAACTTGGCTCGTACTTCCCACAGCATCGAACTCCAGATCTCGCCAAGATTGTGCACTTGATCCGCGGTCGTTGAGCCAAACGGTCCACGGCCATAGGCTCCGTCATTAATGTTGAATTGCGTCTGATCGGCGTCGGCAAATGTTAGCGGATTGTGCGGGCGATCCTCGAACCGGAACGATCTAACAGCCAACGGAAATCGCCGTATCCCATAGTAATAATTGGTGTTATAGCCGCTGAATGCCTGAAATGTAAGATAGCCGCCGATCGTGTGAATGCCCTCGATCGGCTCATTCGGGTCGCTGAGTAGGGACTTGGCATAGAAATCGGACCAACCTTCGCCCATGCCGCGAGACATATTGATCGTAAGGCCGCTGGCATTGCCGTGCAGTCGATTTGACAGTCCGTGCGTTAGCTCGTGAATAGCAACATCCGCGTCCAGTGCTCCGTCAAGATCAGGCTCCGGGCCGGTCCAGATGAACATCTGCATTCGACCTTGATTACCATCGGTCAATGTCGCGAAATTGCCGCCGTTCGAGCCTGTACAGTCTTGAGCTTCGGCAGAAATACGGTCATTTCCTGCGCCGCCGCGACCGAAGTTGTTGTTCTGAAAGTTTGCCGCCTGCTCGGTAAAGCCAAGGCGATAAGTTTCGTCGTGATACCAATTGGTAATGTAAAAAAGCTGCGTAACCGATGCCTTTTGGTACTCGATCAACGCCGGTGCATTGCCCGTCGTATTGCATGTGCCGGGCAATTGTCCCGCAGGCAACGGCGGTTCGCCGGCGTCAGGAACTCCCGAAGGATTGCCGGGATTGATCGAGAAATCGAATACGCGATTCGTTGTCGGCACCGGCTTTCCGTTCACATCGATGCCGTTCGGATTGTCACGGTCAACGCCGGCCTCGACCGCATTTCCCTCGGTCGTATTTACGCCATCGGTGATCCAGCCGAGGTCGTTGAACGTGTACGGCGGCTCATTTCCTATTCGAGTGATGACCGAACGAGCGGCCCGGAACGCCTGTGCCGCATTGGGCGATAGCGGTCCGGGCGTGTACGGATTTGGACTGTCGCCGACGTTTACCATTGAATTGGGGTTTGCCCAAATTCGATACGTCGCCGGTTGGGTTTGATGCTCGACGAGATTCTTACGCCACAAAAGCGTACCGTCACGGGAATCGACGATGACGTAATAAGCGTCATTCTGCAGCCAAAACAGGACTTTCCACGCCGGAACTGCGACGCCGGCCTCGATCGGGAAGTAGAGCTTTTCAGCGGTCGATACGTATTTGCCTTCACCAAACACGATCTTTGAATTCTGGCCGTCGATCTCTCGAATTTTGGCATTTAGAATCGCGGAAGCGTCAAATGCGATGTGTGTCGAAGCATTCGAAACCGCATCTCGAACCGATCCAAAGTCTGAAGAAGTGGCGGCATTTGTCGTTTCAGGCAGAAGATTGTTAATGATGCGAACGATCTCACCGCGGCGTGTCAGTGCCGTTTTCACCTCGCCTTGGAACACCGGAGTACCGTCAATTGATTGCCGCAAAGTAACAAATGAAAGGTTGCCGTCAGGGTTTGTGTAATCTGCGATGGTATCAAGTGATGCGATCTCTGATGTCCGAAGCCCAATTAAGTCGGTGTTCTCGGTCAGGTAGCGTCTTAGGATCTGATGATTATTGCCCGCTGACATTTGTTGCGGCCCGTTGAGAAATGAGCGTCCATTCTCGGCGTTGGTTCCGATGATCTCGGGGAGGTTCATCAGGTCGCCAAATTCCACCTTTAAAGTCGGAACGCTTCGCCGTAACTGATTCTCAGCATTGATGATACGGTCACGAAGATCGGCACCGTCAACAGCGTTTCTGCCGGCATCGGCCCGATATAAAAGTCGCCGTTCAGCCACCGATTTGTCGCTTCGAATATCATAGTTAGGGAATTGCGATCGCATCGTTGTTGCCCCGACGGCTGCTCGTGATCGTGAGAACGGCACCAGTACTGCCGCGATCGCTGCCAAGATGAGGAAAAGTAGAACGACGGAACTTCTGTAAAGCGATGATAGTGCGATTGGGCTGGAGACTGAGCGTTTCATAAATAAAGCGAAACTTGAACGGCGTTTAGCGAAAGGCGTTCGATTTAATACACTAGACAGAGCCAAACATTGGTTGGCGACACGATTTTCGGATTTAACGTAGATTTTAGCACTACTTTGTCCGAGGTCAATGCATATTTCTTATGTCGGACAAAACCCTCGACAGTGTATTCGGGCCTAATGGTTTGCTCGCGAAATTCCACGATTCGTACGAACTTCGCGGCGGCCAGCAGCTTATGGCAGACGCTGTCGCAAATGCTCTGACAAAGAAACGCCACCTGATCGTCGAAGCAGGAACCGGTACAGGAAAGACGCTTGCGTATCTTATTCCGGCGGTCGCGGCGGCGTTAGACAAGAAAATGAAGGTCGTGATCTCGACCGGAACTAAGAATCTGCAAGAGCAACTGATGGACAAAGATGTTCCGTTTTTACAGAACGTCCTTCCGACCAAATTCACGGCTGCCTATATGAAAGGCCGCTCGAACTATGCGTGTTTGTACCGTATTGCAAAGTCGGATCATCAGCCAATACTCGATGGAATTTCAGACATCGATCATTTCAAAGATGTTCGCGAATGGATTCGCTCTACGGAGACCGGCGATCGAGCGGAACTCGCGCACCTGCCCGAAGATCTAGCGTTTTGGGGACGGATAAATGCAAAGAGCGAGACATGCATCGGCCAAAAATGCCCTGATTTCGAGCCGTGTTTTATCACGAAAATGCGGGCGAGGGCTGAAAATGCTGACATTATTATTGTCAATCACCATCTGTTTTTCGCTGATCTGAACGTTCGTGGTAACAATTTTGGAAAGGTGCTGCCGGATTACGGTGCCGTCATTTTTGACGAAGCTCACCTGATCGAAGACATCGCCGCCGACTACTTCGGCTTTCAAGTCTCGAGTTATCAGATCGAAGAACTCGTTCGCGATGCTGACAAGCTGCCGATCACCGACGCAGTCGCAACTAGTGAGATCACAAGAATTTCGGCTCGAATCATCGCGTTCGCCGAACAATTTTGGTCGCGATTCAAACAAACACGCGGCGGCGACGGACGCTTTCCACTTGAGCCTGAGGAGTTCGCCGTCAAACAAACGAGCGGCGAAACGGCATTGACGTCACTTGGCGAAGCGGAAGATGTATTGAAGGAAGCGTTAAAATCGCTCGATTCGCAGATCGATAAATTCTCGGAAAAGATTCCTGAAGCTGAGAGTTTGGTGCGGCGAATTCGACAAGTTCGATTCGACCTCGATTTTATCGTCGGTCAGCCCGACCGCAATTTTGTTTATTGGGTCGAACGTCGCGGTCGCGGCATTTATTTGCAGGCGTCGCCGGTCGATGTTTCGACGCTGCTACACGAAAAACTGTTCGATAGGGTCGATTCGTGTATTTTGACGTCGGCGACACTGTCGGCGAATGGCAGCTTTAGTTTTGTTCGAGACAGACTTGGCCTGCCGAAAGTAAAGACAGAAACGCTCACGGCTCCGTCAACTTTTAACTACGAATCGCAGGCGATCACTTATCTTCCAAAGCAGATGCCTGATCCGCGTTCGCCCGAGTTTTCGCAAGCTGCGGCGGCTGAGATCGTCAAGATATTGCAAGTAACACGTGGCCACGCTTTCGTTCTATGTACAAGCAATGCCTCGATGCGGGCGTTGTACGATCACGTCTCGACACGCATCGGCTATCCGTGTTTGCTTCAAGGAACGATGTCGAAGAGCGGCTTACTCGATCAGTTTCGAACGACGCCGAACGCGGTTCTATTCGCAACGCAAAGCTTCTGGCAAGGTGTCGATGTTCGCGGCGAACAGCTATCATGCGTGATCATCGACAAGCTGCCGTTCGCCGTCCCAACCGACCCGCTCGTCGCTGCTCGTTCAAAACATATCGAAGACAATGGCGGCCGAGCATTCTCGGAATACAGCATTCCGCAGGCGATCATTTCGCTGAAACAAGGTGTCGGCCGCCTCATTCGTAGTGCTACGGATCGAGGTGTTATCGCCATCTTAGACCCAAGATTACGCACGAAACCGTACGGCCGTGACTTTCTGCAAAGTTTGCCAAGGATGCGAATTACGAGCGAACTTTCGGATGTAAGTGCTATTCTTGAAACTATGATCTGACGAAGGAGGAGTTTGTATGCGAGCTTTTATACTGGCGCTTTTATTTTTCGGATTCATGCTGGTCGTTTCAACGAGCAATGCGGCGGCACAGCAACTGGATAGACCGTTCAAGATTCTTTATAAGCCGAAGGCTAGTCTGAGCGGCGACTGCGGTCGAAGCGGCAACGGAACGGTTGAACTGAGTGTTACGTTCGACAAGAGCGCAAAGGTAACAAACGTTGAGGAACTTGAACTTTCGGAATGTCTCGCCTTTAACCGTAACGCGATCAAAGCGGCCAAAGGCATCAAGTTTCAGACGGAGATAAAAAACGGCGAAGCCATTACCGTCATAAGACGGATCGTATACAAATACAATATTTTCTAGTATGCCGGGATTCTTTGAAGTAATGATCGAACGCAATTTCTCTAGTGCTCACCAACTGCGTGGCTACAAGGGAAAGTGTGAGAATCTTCATGGCCATAATTATAAGATCGAGATCTTTGCAAAGGGCGAAGAGCTGAACAACATCGGTCTACTCATCGATTTTGGCGATCTTAAAACAGCGGCCGACGAGATCGTAAAATATCTCGATCATAGGAACCTCAACGAATTGCCGCCGTTTGATGAGGAACTTAATCCTTCGGCAGAGAACTTGGCGAGATATTTTCTCGAGTTTCTAAACACGCGAATTTCCGACGATCGCGTAAGTGTGTATAAAGTAAGGTGTTACGAAACTCCGACGAGCGTTGCAACGTATCAGATCTGAAGTAAAAAACACATGAGAACCATAACTAATTTATTCGCTGCGATCTTAGTGCTGGCATTTGGGGCGTTGGCCCAAATCCACGGGCAAAACATTTCCGGCACGGTTACAGACCAAAACGGCGATGCTGTGACCGGGGCGGTAGTCACGCTGCGGCGTTCGACCTCGGGTTCCGGGGTCGTCACTTCAACCGACGGCTCCGGCGCCTATGCCTTCAACGGTGTTGCAAACGGCGAACATGTGCTTCGTGTTCGGGCAAACGGCTTTGCACCGGCAGAACAAACGATCCAAGTTGGTTCGGGTTCGGGCAAAGTCGATGTGAAGCTGGATATCGGCGAGAGCAAATTCACGGTTTCCGCTGAGATCGGACAATCCGAAGAGACCAAGAATGTCCCGCAAGCGGTCAGCTATGTTTCTAGAGATTCGATCCTCCAGCGATCAGTATCTGTTCTTGCACAAGCTGGTCAAGAAGAAGCCGGTCTCAACGTTCAGAAAACTAGTCCAACGTTAGGTGCGATCGTTGTACGAGGAATGACTGGCAAGAATGTTGTCAATTTTGTTGACGGCGTTCGATTCACTCATAGCGGTCAACGTGGCGGCATAAACACATTTTTCAATTTGAATGATCCCAGCGTTTTCGATGCGATCGAGGTGCTTCGTGGTCCAAATGGTGCTCAATACGGGTCCGATTCACTTGCTGGCACCGTCAATATGATCAGCCGCTCTGCAGTTTTTGGTTCAACCAGGCCTGAGTTTCATGGCGAGATCACGCCGACTTTTTATTCTGCAAGTAAGATGTTCGGCAGTTCGGCATTGTTCAGCTACGGAACGAACAAACTCGGGGGTTACGTCGATCTTAATGGCCGACGAATTGGGAATTTGCGAACCGCGAACGGTTACGATTCGCACTCTTCCGTTCTTAGATTCCTCGGCTTGCCGTCGACGGTGCTTTACGACGTGAATCCCGAGACCGGCTTCAAACAATATGGCGGAGCCGCTCGGCTCAACTACTCGCCGCGTAGCGACCAGCACCTAATCGTGTTCTATCAGCGTGGGCAGCAAGACGACGGAAAACGATTTGATCAACTGGTTGGCGGTGACGGTAATTTGATCGCCGATCTTCGAAACCTAATGCTTGATTTCGGTTACGTCCGATACGTTAAGCAGAATCTTGGATTTTTTGATAGCGGTTCATTCACTGCGTCGTATAACAGCCAACGCGAAGAACGTGTCAATCAAGGCGGGCAAGGAAATCCTGTCGGCGATATAACGCATCAGTACGAACGCACTTCGACTTGGGGCGGCAGCTTTTTTCTAGACAAGCAGCTTGGTCGCGATCACACGTTTTTGGTTGGTGGCGACGTTTACGCCGAGAAGATCAACTCGCCTGCATACACTGTCAATGGAGCGACGTTCGCCGTTTCGTTATCGCGTCCGCGTGTGCCGGACAACGCAACGTTCAATTCGGGCGGCGTTTATGTTCAGCATCAATGGAATGCGATCCGCAACAGGCTGCGAATTACGGGAGCTTTGCGTTACAGCGGTATGTCCTACAACACTCGTAGATCGGATGCTCCGATCGTAGGCGGCAGATCGCTTTGGGGCGATGATAAGCTTTCTACGGCAGATTTTTCCGGCAGGATCGGTGCGGTAATTCGAGCAACCGATCAACTGCGATTCGCATTCAACTTTGCTCGCGGGTTTCGATATCCGAGTATGACCGATCTTGGTACGCTCGGATTGACAGGCGACGGTTACGAGATCGACCACATAACAGCTTCGAATTTCGGAGCCACGATCGGGACGACGGCGAGTGCCCAAGCGGTTTCGACAGGTCTTCCGATTGGTAAGCAGGAATCAGAATACAGTAACAACTTTGACGCGAGCGTGCGCTATGAGAGCAAGCGTGTCGATGTCGAATTTACAGCGTTTCGTCTGGATATCGTAAATTCTATAGTCAAACAAGCCGCAATATTTCCAACAAATGTTGTTGGCCAGACCATCGGGGATCAGGTCGTTACGAGCCAGTCTGCTAATGGCACGGCTTTCGTCGCCGCATCGACAGTACCGATCCTTGCACGTGTAAATTACAGTGATGCGCGAACTTACGGCGTTGAGGCGGAAACCGAGGTTAGGCTGACCGACCGTTTGATGTTCAAGGCGAATTACACCTACATTCGTGCCGAAGACAAGGCGAATGGTCTACCGCCGAACATTGAGGGCGGCACGCCGCCGCCAACCGGTTTTCTAAGCCTGCGTTACAATTGGTCGCGTTTCTGGATCGAAGGCTATGGAACTATCGCGGCGAAACAAGATCGACTGTCGTCACTAGACTTGAGTGACCGACGCACCGGTGCGGCACGCACTCGTGCACAGATCCAAAACTTTTTCCGACGCGGTGCCTGTGTTCGCGGACTAACAACTCCCGGAACAACCGGCGTATGCGGTTCGGCAGGCGGCACGCTGATCTCGACCGGAGAGACACTGGCTCAGGTCCAGAATCGCCTGCTGCCGATCGGTTCGACGATAAATGGTGTGCTGGTTGTAAACGATAACACCGCCGTGCCGCTTTATACGTCGTTGCCGTCGTATGGTCTGGCGAATATTCGCGGCGGATTTACGATCAATGAAAATGCGAAGGTGTTTATGGCATTCGAGAACATTTTCGACCAACAGCATCGAAATCCAAGTTGGGGAATTGACGGTGCGGGCCGAAGCTTCACTGCTCAGTTGAGATTGAAGTTCTAGGGCCTAAACAGCGATAAAGCAGAAAAGGGAAAGAGCATTTACACTCTTTCCCTTTTTCACTTTTATGGTCGGGGCGAGAGGATTCGAACCTCCGACCTCACGGTCCCGAACCGTGCGCGCTACCAGACTGCGCTACGCCCCGATAAGGCAAACTAAGAGTGTAGGTGAGCAGCAAGGCTTAGTCAACCGAAACTTGCTCTTCTGTAGTAACCTCTTCATTCTTGCGTTCTCGACGTGCCTTGATGTATTCAAATATGATCGGTAAGATCGACAAGAAAACGATGATGATCACGACTTTGTCGATGTGATCCTCAAGCAGGAAGCCTTCGACGCCAAACACGCTCCGGACGAATTGTTCGACAAGGCCGCCAAGAAAGTACCCGGCGAACAGCATACTCGTGACCCAAGCGAATCCGCCAACAATGTTGTAGATCGCAAATTGTCGATACGACATATCCGCGGCACCGGCGACGATCGGAGCAAAGGTGCGAACGATCGGTACAAAGCGAGCAAGAATAATTGTTTTGCCGCCGTGCTTTTCGTAGAATTCGTGAGCCTTTCTGAGATGCTTCGGATTGAAGAATCGTGATTTTGGTCTGCTAAAAACCGCCGGACCGACCTTTCGGCCTGAATAGTAGCCGACGGCGTCGCCTATAACTGCCGCTACGAACAACAACAACCACATCAACCAAACATTCAGCTTTCCTGCGGCCGCGAATAGCCCGCAGACGACCAACAATGAATCGCCCGGAAGAAAGAAGCCGATCGCGAGGCCGGTTTCGGCAAAGACGATAAAGAACAACCCAGCGTAAACCCAAGGGCCGAGAAGGTTCAGCATCGAATCGATCAGAACCTTTGGATTGAGAATGTTGTCCTTAATAAAGTAAAGAAAATCTACGATCGCTTCCATACGTTATTTCCAACCATGTTCGCCTATCAGCGGCACAAATGCGCACGGGCCGCAATTTGTTTGTGTATAGCCGTCAGGAGTTCGCGTTACGAGTATTAGGTCTTGCGAATTCATAGCACCTCCGACGGGAACAACGAGTTTTCCGCCAACTCTTAACTGCGAAACCAGCGGCATCGGTATCGACGGGCCGCTGGCAGCGACGAGTATCGCGTCAAACGGTGCTCGATCAGCCCAGCCTTGCGTGCCGTCTCCGGCCTTGATCGTGACGTTCTGAAAGCCCATCGCCACAAGCCTTGATTCGGCCTCTGCCGCAAGGTTCGGTAGCCGTTCGATCGAATAAACTCGATTCGCAAGACTCGAAAGGATCGCGGTCTGATAGCCTGTTCCGGCACCAATTTCGAGAACCTTTTCGTCGCCTTTCAGCTCAAGCAACTCCGTCATTCGAGCGACAATATACGGCTGCGAGATCGTCTGTCCGCCTGCGATCGGCAGAGCGTTGTCTTGATATGCTTGGGATTCGATCGCCTCGGGTACAAAACGATGACGTGGAAGTCTTGCCATGACTTTTAGCACATGTTCGTCAAGAATTCTGTACTTCGAGCGAAGCAGATCAACCATCGCTAAGCGATTGAATTCGTATCGGTCCGTAATGTTGGTCGCAGGTGTTGCCGTACTCATTCTTCAATCATTCCAGCCGCTCAAAACTTCGATAGCTTTGTGATTTGTCAGGTCGCTGCGCATTGGGGTGACGGAGACGTAGCCTTCGTCGATGGCTTCGAAATCGGTGCCGCCTTCGGCACGGAAGCCTTCGCGAACCTCGCCGATCCAGTAGTATAGTTTACCGCGTGGATCGAGGTGTTCGGTGATGATCGGTTTGGCGTCTTTGAATCCTTGTCGCGTGATCCGAATGCCTTTGGAAACGCCTTTCGGCACATTTACGTTCAGCAGTGTTCCGTCAGGAATGCCATCTGCGAGAGCTTTTCGTGTTACCTCAAATGCGACCTTAGCTGATTCAGTGAAATCGTGTTCGCGCGTCGCAACCAGGCTGAAAGCAAGTCCGGGAACTCCGAGAATCGTTGCTTCTAACGCCCCTGCAACAGTGCCGGAATATGTCGCGTCGTCGCCGAGATTTGCTCCGTGATTGATGCCGGAGCAGCAAATGTGCGGACGCTCATCGTCGCCGAGGATCTGATTTAGTGCGAGCGTTACGCAGTCAGTCGGCGTGCCGTCAACGGTCCAATGGCGTTCGCTGCGTTGGCGTATTCGCAAAGGACGAGCAAGCGTCAGGCTATGCGAGGCTCCGCTCATTTCGGATTCGGGAGCGACGAGATAGACGTCGCCGATCTCTTTGAGGCTGGCTTCGAGAGCTTTGATCCCGTCGGCGTAGTAGCCGTCGTCGTTAGTTAGCAGAATTCTTGGTCGTGCCATGGCGAAAGTGAAAAAGTGAAAAAGCGAAAAGAAAAAAGTGAAAAAGTAATGCGGCCAGAGGCTCGGATCGCTTTTTCACTTTTTAACGTTTTCACTTTTAGCGTTAGCGTGCCGCTGGTGCTGACGGTCGCTGTCCAGTTCCAGTCGAACCTGCGTTCATCGGACGCTGCTGACGGAAACGACGGCGATTGCGTTTACGCGCGTTTGCCGATTTCAGCTTGGCCTTTTGGCCCGGCGGAATGAAGTGAGAATGCTTCTTGAGATCCTTGATGATCTCTTCGCTGATAACCTTTCGCTTAAATCGGCGTAGAGCTGATTCGATCGATTCGTTATTGTTAACTGATATAAATGCCATTTGTTTTCTCACCTCCTTTCGGCGGAAATATTGCCCGCAAAGGCAAACAGCAATTACATCGCAATTATCAACAAAAATCAAGCCTTGAATAGCGTTAATTAGCCAACGGCACCGCCAGCAGGTGACCGCGATAAACGAAGAATATCTTCCTTTTCACCTCATCGACGTACATGTCCATGCTGTTGAACGCTATTTTTGGCAATTTGACCATGGGCTTGAATGTGAAGAACTTCGTGTCATATATGCCGATCTCGGTAGCAGAACGGTCGGTTTTCATGATCGCGGCCCAAAATTCGTTAGGTCTTGCGGTCTTTTGAAGAGGCCTGAACGATTGGTGTGACAATGGCCGAAATTCGCCCTTGACCGGAAATGTTTGTCCGGTTACGCAATCGAGCAATAGCATCGCGTCATTCTCGTGATCGCCCGGCGACATATCGTTGTCGTCTTGAGAGTAATAATCATATTGGTTGTCTTGGACTAGCAATACCTTATCCAATGTCGCCGAATATGCGGTCGGAACGTATCGCGTATAATCGGGCGTCACGATCGGTGTCTCGCGCAAGGTCGCGGTGTCGATGCGAACGGTCTTCCACGAATATTCGCCGTCGGCTTTGGCTGCGATCAACCATTTGCCGTTTGGCGTGACAAGCGGCCCGAAATAATTGCCTTCCTTTAGTTTGGTCAGACGACCGGCGTAGAGACGGAACAAGCCTTCTTCTGACGTGCGATACTCGAGTGCACCGAACCGAGTTTTCCAGCGTTCACCATCGGCAGGAACAGCGTGGCCGTCACGATGCGGGATGAACTCGTTGTCTGGCGGCTGCGGGATCTCGTTCAGCAGCGTGCCATCGCCTACAACTCGCCAACTGTAACCTTCCCATTTTCTTTTTTCTTCTAGGTCTTGACGTTTTTCGTAGTTTTCCTCGGAACCTTCGACGTAGGCGCCTTCTTCGTCGGGCTCTTCCTTGCCGGTGACAGCGAAGTTGATCTCTTTCTTGACTCGCTCGCGTGTGGCCGTGTCGCTGGACGCAACGATCAAATTACCGCCTTGATTCCAGACGGTGTCAATGTGATAGGCGTCGTCGGCGATGATCAGTTCGAGGCCCGGAACGTCGCGGCTCATCGCGTATTTTACGACCGCAGGCGTGAGTTTTAGCTCTTTGAAATATTTATCGAGCCAGTTGAAGAACGGATAGTCGCTGCCCGTGCGATAGATGCGGCGGCCGCCATTCTTACCGAGCATCAGCAGTTCGTCGTAGTCGCAATATTCGCCGCCGCAGCCAAGAAATGGCTTGAGGTTGCCGACATCATTATCGGCGAGAAATACCTTTAGCTGTTCGAATTCATAGCTTGTCAGTGCCCGTTCGCGATAACGATTTTCATCCTCGTCCCAATTAAATATTACGCGGTCGCCGTAAATTCGGATGTAATGGTTATCGTATGAATAAACGCCGAGCAGGTCGGTGGACTCGATGATCTCCTTCTTGAGTCGTTTCTCCATCGCGGCGATGGTTTCGTCCATCGTCGTGTCCCAGCCGTTGTACATCGACTGGTCATCGACGGTGGCGTAGAGCTCCCACAAGTGCTCCGAATATGCCGTTGAGACGCCTTCGATGATGAAAGCGGACGCAGCACCCGTAATGAACGCCTGCCCGGGCTTGCGGGACAACACGGCGGCACGGGCCTCAGGCGAATCTTCACTGATCAAGTAACGCTCGGCGGCGAGCGATAAGCGTTTGTTTTCCGAAGCCAGATCTGCAGCAACGCGAGCAACAGGAAGCGGTGCTCGAAGCATTCGCGCACAGGCGTACATCGCTGTTTTCGTTTCCGCATTGTCACCGTCGATCACGGCCATGTAGGCCGATTCGTTGTTGTTAATGCACGCGGAGATGCCTACCGCCGTTGGCGGACCCGATGCTAGCCCCGCAAGATCGGAGCTGTGTTTTTCGAGCAAGGATTTGCGTTGTGCGAGAAGACGAACAACCGTATCGACATCGGCCTTATTGTTTTGTAGATCGAGGATCAGGAATGAGTTGATCACCGCATTTGGCCACTTCAACGCGATTCGGCGATAAGCCGCCGCGAGCGGCGGATTCGTCTTGTCGATCTGAGCGACACGCGTCACGAGTGCACTCGCAAGCGCGTCGGAGATCTCCTTCGACGACATCAATTCGGCCGCGATCAATGTTTTGAGCAATCCGGGAGTGAGAGGCTGCGGTTTGTTTGACGAGTAATCGATCTCGACTCCAACGGCCTTAGTTCGAACAACAGAATTCGCATCTAAATTCGCCGCGGTCGCGGCGGCCATTGCTTCTTCATCGTCCATCTCGCCGCGAACGCCCGTTGCTGCCTGTTCAAGCGCGTCCATTTGTTCGCCGATAGTGAAACCGTTACACGCCAAGACAGCGCTAACGACCATTGTGCGTTCGTAGTTTATCGTCTCATTCAGCAGCCTTCTGAGACGCCCGGCCGCCCTACCATCCTTTTGAAATGCGAGAGCTTGTATTGCAGCCGAACGCAGCACGGTCGATTCGACCTCAGTTTCGGTCGGTGTAACGGCTCGATTTGCAATATTTGAATTTACTGCGGCGTTAACGGCCGGACCGAAGACTCGTACCTTGCCCTTTTCGTCGATCAGTTGGATCAATGCCGGTACAGCTTCGGGCATTTTGATCTCGGAGAGTTTGCGAACAAGCGTTTCGCGGACGCCGCCGTTATCGACGGCCCATCGCGGATTCTCAAGCCACGGCAGCAAGGCGCGTACAAGTTCAACGTTTCCTGTATCGAGCTTGAGCGTCAGATTTCGTATCGCTGCGCCACGAACATTCGGGTCGTTGCTTTTGAGCAGTTCGATCATTCTGTCAATGTACTTTTCATCAGGTGAGACGTTGATCAGCGTCGTAAGGCCGGTGAAACGCTGCATCTTGACGAGCGTTTCGTCCGCCATCATAGAAACGTACCAATCGTCTCGTCCAGAGAATTCTTTCTCGTGGACAAGTGCGTCCATCGCCAGATCGCGAACGCCGTCAGCCGCCGTTTTGTCAGCGACGATGTCTTTCAGTTCATCACGATATCGCTCAGTGTCACCAAGCGAATCTGTGTCAACGGCGTGCCGATACAGGGCCCATTTTGCAAGAGCACGCGATGCGGGCGAGTTCATATCGAGCATCAAACGGTCGATGATCGGTTTTGCTTTGTTGAAATCGAAACGTGCGAGAGCGAGCAGTTCAGCCTGATTAGTAACATACGAATCGGCATCCTGAACGCCCGCCGCTATTGCCGCAAGGTCATCGCTAAAGTATGGGCTGTTGTATGTGAGCCAGGTCTTAATAGTCGCCCTCGCGTCTTTGTCAAAGACGCCACCTTCGCCTTGGGCATCGTAAATATCCTTAACAAACTCGTATCCGTCTTTATCCTTGCGAAATGCGTTTAGCAGATCGGGCAGCTTCTTTGGGTCCTTTTCGATAAGCTTTTTCAATCTGGCAACTACTGCATCCGATGGCTCCGGCGAATACGTCGCCGCCGAGTAACTTGAACTCATCGAAAACCAATAATCGTATAGGTCATTGATGTCGGCATCGTCCTTCGGATTTTTGCTCTTGTTATAGAAATCGGTTGCTCGCTGCGTTTGTTTCGGAACCAGTGGATTCGGAGGCGGCGGAGCCGGTAAATTTAGGAGCTTGACGACGACATCCTCTTTTTGCGCAGATGTATGCAGCAAAAAAGCCGACAGAGAAACCAGCAACAATGTGCAGAAAACGGCGGCGCGTATCGCGAGATTCATTGGGTAGAGCTCCTATTTGTAAACGCTGAACACAGCGATTATAAGCCTTTCGTATCGCAATTCAATAATTAAGTTGCACGGCATCTTATTTGACTTGGCCGCTAGATAAAGCAATACTCTACACCTTGTTATTTCCGAGGTCGGAGTTCGCCCGCTTTGAAGCGGGAAAGTTGAGGAAAGTCGGGTGCAATTCCCGCGTGATCGCGTCACTGTAACGAGCAATAGCTCGAAGCCAGGCAACTCAACAGAACCTCCGACGCCCTTGCATTTAAGTGTTTCGCGTCAAAGCACAGCAGGGAAAACGAGCATTTGTTCAACAAAACGCCCTGTTTTTCCAAGCTGTATCGACGGCTAGAAAGACGGGCGTTTTTTTGTATGAAATTGAAGTTCGGCATTATTGTTCTTTGTCTGTTTCTTGTTGGCTGCTCCAACTCGAAACCTACGATTTCTCCGCTTACGGTCACTCCGGAGAAGCGAGCGTTTACCGATGATCTTGGCCGCACGGTTTCGGTTCCGACGGAGATCAAACGCATCGTCAGCCTTGCACCAAGTGCGACCGAAATGGTCTATGCCGTCGGTGCTGGTGATCGCCTAGTAGGCGTGACGACATTCTGCAACTACCCCGAACAAGCCCTCGAAGTCGCAAAGGTCGGCGATACCATGACGCCTAACATGGAAACCATCGTCGCACTCAAACCGGACGTTGTTCTAGTTTCAACCGCATCGCAGATCGAGAATTTTACCAAGACGCTTGAACAGAACGGAATTGCGGTTTACGTGATGAATCCGACGCATACGGCGGACGTGCTTAAAAGCATAAAGTCAATTGGCGATATTCTTGGCACCGTTGCCTCTGCAAATCGGGTCGCGGATGAGCTTGAGCGTCGGCAAGCAGCGATACGAAGCGCCCTTGGCGGAATGCCGGAAAGCGGACCGATGCAGTTCGATGACGGTCGTATCAGATTGTTTGTTCAGATCTCACGCGAGCCTTTGTTCACAATAGGGAAAGGCTCGTTCCTTAGTCAGGTCGTGGCAGCCGCCGGAGGAATTTCCGTTACTGCGGATGTTCCAACTGCCTATCCAAAGATCAGTAAGGAAACTGCATTATCTTTGCGTCCAAACGCAATCATACTTTCGGACAGCGAAGACAACCGCGAGCCGAATGAGGTTTTTGCCAATTCTCCGGCGGTTAAGAACGGGCGAGTATTAAGAGTAAATGCCGACATTCTGTCTCGTCCCGGACCGCGGCTTATTGATGCCATGGAACAGATCGCCAGGTTTCTTCATCCGGACAAATTCAGGTGATAAGTTGCCACTAGCTTTAGCTAGTGGTTCGCGTGTCTGTAAAGAACGGGCTTTAGCCCAACAAGCTGTTTCGGCTAAAGCCGAGTTAAGAATGCACCTTTTTCCACTAGCTAAAGCTAGTGACAACATAATTGACGAACACCAGTTACACAAATTCACGTCGCCGCCGATGGCCTTTTGCGATCTTTCTCGTCGCATCTTTAGCTGTGGTCTTAGTAGCCGCAGCAATGTTGGGTGCCGAGAGATTGCCGCTACTTTCGCTGTCGCCGGAGCAGGCGAGTATTTTGTACGACATCAGGTTGCCGCGTGTTTTTCTGGCGGCGTGTGTTGGCGCTAGTTTGGCGGTTGCGGGTGCGGGATTGCAATCGCTGCTGCGAAATCCATTGGCTGAACCGTATTTGCTTGGCGTTTCGAATGGTGCGGCGTTGGGGACGTTGTTAGCGTTTTGGATGTTTTCGATGTTTGAGTTTGCACGGCCGATCATGGCGTTCGCCGGTGCTGGCCTAGCAACGATCGCGGTCTATCGAATGGCAAAAAGCCGTGCCGGAATGAACGTCGAACGGCTCGTTTTGTCAGGTGTAATTGTCACTACGTTTCTATCGTCAGTGATCGTGATGCTGACGACGCTGCTGGATGCGGCAAAGCTGCGGAGCTTCACGTTTTGGCTGCTCGGCGATCTTTCGCAAGCGACTAGCGGCGGCGTTTATTTGAGTTTTGGTGCAGCAATCGTCGCCACCGTTTTGATAGCTTCGCAGGCACGAGCGTTGAATCTGATGATGATCGGAGAACGCGACGCGGCAGATTTTGGCGTCGAAGTTTCGAGAGTTCGCTTCATTGTTTTCGGTGGAGCAAGCCTCGCGGTCGGGGCATCGGTCGCAGCGAGCGGCAGCGTGGGCTACGTCGGTTTGATCGTGCCGCACGTCATCCGAATGATCGTCGGCAGCGACAACCGGCTCGTCGTGCCTTTCTCAGCTATCGCAGGAGCTATCTTTGTTGTCCTTGCAGATACCATAGCAAGAACAACGATAGCCCCGAGAGAACTGCCGGTTGGTGCGATCACGGCGTTGATCGGAGCACCTTTGTTTATCTGGCTGCTCAGGAAGAACTAAATGCTTGAAGCCTGGGAAATCTTTGTAAAGTTGGGCGACCGAATGGTGCTCGACGATGTGTCGTTCGAACTTGCCGAAGGCCGTATACTCGCGGTCGTCGGGCCAAACGGAGCCGGAAAAACGACGCTTATCAAGACGCTGAACGGAACGATTGAGCCGATTTATGCCGGCGGGACGTTCTTGTATTCTTCGGACCTTAACAATAGACGCGAAATAGTTTTCATGTCTAGATCCGAGATCGCCCGCGAGATCGCAGTCGTTGCTCAAGAGACCGAAACGCGTTTCCCTGTAACGGTTCTTGAATTCGTGCTTGCCGGACGTTTTGTGAACGGTGGCATGTTTGGTTGGGAGAATGATGCTGATATTGACGCGGCAAGACTTGCATTGGCTGATTGCGATCTTGCCGAATATGGCGACAGACTGATGAACGAACTGTCCGGCGGCGAGCGACAGCGTGTCGTGCTGGCCAGGGCTTTGGCGACGAATGCCCAAATTCTGTTACTCGACGAGCCGACTGCGAATCTTGACCTCGCCCATCAGGCGATGATGTTCCAATTGGTTCGTGAACGGTGCCGTTCATGCGATGCGTCGGCTGTAGTAATCACCCACGACCTCAATCTTGCCGCCGAGTTTGCCGACGAAGTGTTGATGCTGAAATGTGGCAAGGTCGCGGCATATGGCACGCCTGATGAAGTTTTGACTGTTGAGAACATCAAAAATGTTTTCGGTGTAGAAGTTTTGCTGGACAAGAATCCGGCAAGTGGAAACGTTCGTGTGACGAACGTATTTTGAAAGATGCAAAGCGAGGAAGTCCGGTGCAAATCCGGCGCTGCCCACGCAACCGTGAATCGATTTTAGATTTGGGATTTTTGATTTTGGATTGTAATCCAAAATCGGCAATCAAAAATCCAAAATCGAACCAGTCGGGAACTCGCTGCATTTTTCTTGTGATTGAACCGTTCTGCGTGTGGGCCGAAAAGGAAAATATGAAGTTATTTAGTTTGATATTTGTATTGTTCACAGCCTCGGTCGCGGCATTTGGACAAGAAGGTGCAGGGCTTCGCGGTGTGATACGCGTTGGCGGGCAACCTGCGGCAGGAGCTACGATCAGCGTAAGCGGTCCGGTTGGGCGAGGACAGCAAGTAACCGAAACTCGTACGGCGGACGCCGACGGAAAGTACTATGTCGGTTTTGAGGACGGCGGCAAGTACACCGTGAAAGTCACTCTCGAATCGAACGGTCGCCGATACGAATCGGATCTAAAGGAACCGATCGAACTCAAATTTGCCAACGAAATAAAGCTGGATATCGACTTGGTGGAGGTCGGCTTTATTCGCGAAACCGTTACGGTTGCAGCGGATACTTCGCAATTGGTTGAGCAGGTCTCGAAATCGGTCGATTCGATCTCGGGCCAGGAAATGCGCGATCGTGCGGATATCACTTTGGTCGATAGCTTAAGGACGATCCCGGGATTTCGCGTGCAGCAATCGGGCGGATTTGGGCGAATTGCTTCGATCAAATCTCGCGGGCTGCGAAATCAGGACACGGCGATCCTGATCGACGGAATTCGTTTTCGCGACGCGACTGCGATCTCTGGCGATGCTACTTCGTTTTTGAGCGATTTTACTCTAACCAACGTGTCTGAAGTCGAAGTTCTTCGCGGTTCGGGCTCGTCGCTTTACGGCACGAATGCGATCGGCGGCACGGTCGACTTCAAGTCACCAACCGCAAGACAGGGAACGCACGGTCAGGTTGGCGGTGCTTTCGGCGGACTTGGAATGGGACGCTTTCGCGGCAATATCTCACACGGAGCCGATCTGTTCGGCATCTCGGCAGGCGTGTCAAGAACCGCTTATACAAAAGGAATCGATGAGCAAGACAACGCGCCGAACACCAATCTGCACACGCGGTTCGACGTCACGCCGACGCCGTCACTTGCTCTTTCGGGACGATTCTACTTCTCCGATGCCAATGTTCGGTTGAATGTCAGCCCGGACACTTTCGGCACGCTGCCGACGAATACAAGCACGATCATCGATGCGAACGCGGGCGTGAATTTTGCTCCTGACGCGAATGATCCAGACAACGTTCAAAAGTCTCGTGCTTTCACCGGACAATTTTCCGGTTACTACAGTTTCAACTCGCAATTCCTTATCGCAGGACATTTCCAGTCCTTGAAAACCAAACGCCGAAACGACGACGGACCTCTCGGTCCCGGCTTTCAGAGTGCTTATGCCAGCACCTACGACGGCTTGATCAACACTGGCAATATTCGCGGAGTTTACACGCCGAATGACACGAACACGCTGACCGTCGGCTATGAATTCGAAGCCGAGAAATTCGCCAACGACAACTTCAACGCGACCGGCACCAGCACGAGCAACGTTCTCGATCGCCAGCGTTCGCACACGTTCTTTGTCCGCGACGATGCTTCATTCTTTGACCGGACGCTCAATCTTTCGGGCGGCATTCGCTATCAGAGCTTCTCGCTCGACACGCCGACGTGCGCTCCCGCAGTTTGTCCGACGGCGTTCAATAACATCAGTTCTCCGCCTTCGGCAGTGATCGCGGACGGTTCGGCAGCTTACTTTTTCAAGCGTTCGGGAACCAAAATTCGCGCTCATGTGGGAAACGGCTATCGCGTTCCTTCGCTCTACGAGCGGTTTGGTTCGTACTTCTTTTTCGGTGCATTTTCGCCGCTTGGAAATCCGCAGCTTGAGCCCGAAAAGAGTGTGGCGTTCGACGGAGGCATCGATCAGTATTTGGCAAATGATCGCGTAAAACTTTCGGCGACTTACTTTTACACCGAGATCAAAGACGAGATCACATACATTCCGACCGACGATTTCAGTGCTCCGGCGTACTACAATTTCGACAAACACTTCTCACGTGGACTCGAATTTTCGAGTACGCTTCGTCCTACGACTTCGACAGACATCTTTGTTTCGTACACCTTTACGAACGGAGATATTCGTAATTTTACAAGGCCAACCTTTCCGGTCGGGCCGGTCCGCAGCCGCGACCGAAAGGTGTATGGCGTGCCTGATCACCAGTTCACGCTCTCAGCGACACAGCGGTACAAGCAGTTTTGGGTGAATTTCGATCTGCTTGCGACCTCGTCGTATTTGGCTCCGATCTTTAGTAACTCGACGTTTTCGACGTACACATATCGCTTCAACGGCAATCGCCGCGGCGATCTGACGGCTGGCTATACGTTCCAATTCAGCAGACGAAAGCTCTCGGCTCGCGTTTTCGGTACGGTCGAAAACGTGTTCAACCAAGAGTATTACGAGAACGGATTCCGTACGGCCAAGGCTAATGCCCGAGCAGGCGTGTCGTTCGCGTTCTAGTTTCGCGTTCATTTTGAACAATTGTGGCGACGGCTAACGACCGTCGCCTTTTTTGTGAAATGTTTTGAGCCTAATTCTCACTGATATTGGAAGAAAGTTCTATGTGAGGTCAAAATGATGTTCAAATCGGCACCAAAGCTATTCGTAATTTCAATAATAGTAATATTTACAGCCGCATCGGCTATCTTTGGCGGGGTCACAGGCGGGCTCGACCGCACGTTCGATTCGGATGGCAAGCTGACGACGGTCGTTAGTTCGGCTGCCGGATTAGATTCTGCTCGTAATGTCGCGGTTCAGGCGGACGGCAAGATCGTTGTCGTCGGACAAGCGACCGACGGAGCAACGGATATGGCGATCGTTCGTTACAATCGAAACGGCACGCTCGACACGACCTTTGATTCTGACGGAAAGGTCACGATCGATTTTTTCGGTAGCACCGACGATGCAAATACCGTCGTAATTTTGTCGGATGGCAAGATCCTGGTTGGCGGCTATGCAACACAAAGCACGCAGCAGCGGTTTGTACTTGTTCGACTGAATCCGAATGGCTCGCTCGACACGACATTTGACGGTGACGGCAAGGCTTACGCGATCTTTACCACTGAAAATGCCGTCGGTATAAAACTGCTCGTTCAGGATGACGGTAAGTATCTGCTCGGCGGCAGAGTCGGAATAAGCCCGAACCTTGAGTTCGCGGCGGCTCGGTTCAACACCGATGGCACGCTCGACACAAGCTTTGATACAGATGGTCGCGTTACGCTCAGCATCTCGACCGCGAACGACACATTCTGGACAATGGCATTGCAGAACAATCAGCGGATATTGCTGATCGGCGGCACGTTAGCCGCCAGTATCAGCAATAGCAATTGGGTCATCGCGAGGCTATTGCAAGATGGTTCGCTCGATCCGGCGTGGGACACGGACGGCATTGTGACAACCGATTTTACCGGTAACAGCGACATTGCTTTTGGCGTCGACATCCAACCAAACAATCGGATCGTCATCAGTGGCAGTGCTGCAAATCCAAATTCGGACATGGCTGTCGCACGCTACTTGGTCGATGGTTCCCTCGACACATCGTTTGATACGGACGGCAAACAATCGCTGAATTTTGGCGGTTCGGCGACAGATTCGGCGAGGAGCGTTTTTGTTCAACCCGACGGCAGCCTCATTCTCGCAGGGCAGAGCAACGTCGGTTTAACGAACGACTTTGCTTTGATCAAATACAGTTCGACCGGCGTTCTTGACGGTACATTCAATGGCGGAACCGGCCGCACGCTGATCGATTTTGGCGGATTTAGCGATGTGATGAACAACGCTGTTATGGGGCCTGACGGCAAGATACTGATCGTTGGTCCGGTCGAGTTGACCAGTGGAAACAACGATTTTGGCATCGCCAGGGTCAACACGGTCACCAAGAATGCGCCGTTCGATTACGATGGTGACGAAAAGGCTGATGTTTCGATCTACAGGCCGTCGCTCGGCCAATGGTGGCTGAATCGCTCGACCACTGGCACGCTAGCACTTACCTTTGGAGTTTCGACAGACAAGATGGTTCCGGCTGATTATACCGGCGACAGTAAGACGGACGTTGGTTTTTTCAGACCTTCGACGGGCGAATGGTACATCTTGCGAAGCGAGGATTTCTCGTTCTACGCGGCTCCTTTCGGCGTGTCGACGGATGTTCCGGTTCCGGGCGATTACGATGGCGACGGCAAGGCAGACATTGCTGTGTTTAGGCCATCGAGCTCGACTTGGTTCATTAACAATTCGGGCGGCGGCTCGACGATCTCAGCGTTTGGAGCGACCGGCGACGTTCCTGTAGCGGCTGACTATGACGGCGACAACCGAACGGACATCGCGATCTATCGCCCAAGCCTCGGCCAATGGTGGCTAAATCGCTCGACCGCTGGAACTATCGCGATGACCTTTGGTACATCGACGGACAAAACGGTCCAAGGTGATTACACCGGAGACGGTAAGGCCGATGCGGCATTCTGGCGGCCTTCGACAGGAAGCTGGTTCATACTTCGCAGCGAAGACTTTTCGTTCTACGGATTTCCATTTGGTGCCTCAACCGACGTTCCGACGCCGGGAGATTTTGACGGCGACGGCCAGAACGATTCTGCCGTTTTCCGTCCAAGCAACTCGACTTGGTTTATCAATGGAACCACCGCAGGGAACTACGCCGTTCCGTTCGGGGCGACGGGCGATCTCCCGACGCCAAACGCCTACGTCCGATAGTCAAAACTTTCCCTCCTAACTCGATGGTGCCGAGCCCGCGGTGGTTCGGCACCTTTTTTCACATTTATGAGCAGAATGGAATAGAATAGGTGTTACGAGGTGAGTCAGATGCGGTATTTATTTTTGACTTTTGTATTTGTTTTAGCTTTGTCGGCCGTCGGTATTTCACAAACCCGAACTGTCACTAACAATGACCTTGCGAGCTACCGTGAGAAACGCCTGGCTGCCGAGAAAGAGCTTCGTGAGAACTACGAAAAGCTCGGATTTCCGTCGCCTGAGGTTCGTGCGGGCCGGAATGCTCAGGCGGCTAAAGAGCTGACCGCGCTATCTGCCAAGATTCGAGCCGAACGTCTCGAACAGGAACGACGCGAAGCTGATTTGAGCCGTGCGATCCAAGCCGCGTGGCCGACCGAAACGCGCATCGTTTGGGTTAATGGCCTGCCGAATTACTACTATTACTATCCGAACTACGGCTGGCGATATAACACACGCAGCCGCGAATACGTCCAGCCGGGCTACTTCGCCGGCGGAATGTTCATTGCTACAGGGCCGAGGAATCCGATGCGACCTGTTTTTCCCCTACGGAATCGTTAACTTATGAGATCAGATTGGGAAGCCGTTATCGGCATGGAGATACATACGCAGCTTGCGACGGAGACTAAGATCTTTTGTTCGTGTGCTGTTGAGACGGGCGGCGAGCCGAATTCGAATACGTGTCCGACGTGTTTGGGGTTGCCGGGAGCGTTGCCTGTATTGAACAAGCGCGTGGTCGAGCTTGGGGCCCGTGCGGCGTTGGCGTTGGGGCTTGAGATACAGGAAACGTCGATCTTTTCTCGAAAGAACTATTTCTACCCTGACCTGCCAAAAGGCTATCAGATCTCGCAATACGACAAGCCATTCTCCGCGAATGGCACGCTCAAGATCATGACTGCCGAACGCGACGAACACGGTCGGCCGGTCGATTGGCGGCCGATGGAAATTCACATTCAACGAATGCACCTCGAAGAAGACGCCGGAAAGAACGTCCACGAAGGCTTGCCTGAAACCGACAAGTATTCGTATGTCGATCTCAATCGTGCCGGAACGCCGCTCGGCGAGATCGTGACCTCGCCGGATTTTCGCTCGTCGTGGCAGGCTTATGATTACGTTAATCACGTTCGCCGTGCGCTGCAATGGGTCGGGGCGAGCGAGGCCGATATGGAGAAGGGAAATCTTCGCTGCGAGGCGAACGTTTCCGTGCGAAAGGTCGGCACCACGGAGTTCAATAACAAGGTCGAACTCAAGAATCTGAACTCCGTTCGATTCATGCAGAAAGCGATCGAATTTGAGATTGACCGCCAGATCGCGGCTCACGAAGCAGGCGAAGGCGTGAATCAGGAGACGCGTTTGTGGGACGAAAAGAACGACCGCACGCGTGTGATGCGTTCGAAGGAGGACGCTCACGATTACCGATATTTCCCGGAGCCCGACCTACAGCCGCTGGTTGTTTCGCCGGAATTTATTGAGGCTGTAAAGAAGCAAATGCCCGAAATGCCGGACGCAATGCAGGAGCGTTTTCAGGCGACTTACGGTATGACTTTGGCTGATGCGACACAGCTTACTGCAGATAAAGACACGGCTGAGTATTTTGAGACGACGGCACGAATTTCGGCTAATCCAAAGCTCGCTTCGAACTGGATGCTCGGCGAATTGACGCGTGAACTTAATAACTCTGGCAAGGCAATATCAGAATCGCTAATGACCGCCGAAGACCTCGCCGAGCTGATCGCAACGGTCGAATCGGGCAAGATCTCGAATACGCAGGCCAAGGAAGTCATGGCCGAAATGTTCGCGACAGGCAAACCGGCGGCCGAGGTCATCAGCGAAAAAGGCTTCGAGCAAGTCTCCGATACCGGAGCCATCGAAGCGATCATCGACGAAGTGATCGCCAACAACGCCGGCCAGGTCGAAGCCTACCGCAGCGGCAAAGACGCCCTGTTCGGATTCTTTGTCGGCCAAGTAATGAAAGCCTCACAGGGCAAGGCGAACCCGAAGGTTGTGAATGAGCTTTTGAAAGTGAAGCTAAGCTGAACTTATGAGAGTGTTATGACAAGAATTACTCTTGCAATTGTGTTTTTGTCGTTGATCGCGTTGTCGCAATCGATCGTACCTGTGGGGAATAAGTCAGAAGGCGACCCGCCGAAACCTGATGGTTTAGCTAATGGCTTATTCAAGGCCGGACTCCGAAAGGAAGGAAAGACCTACAGCCAAACCTTTTCTAAGGAAGCAAAGAAACTAATCGAGCCGGATCGGTCGATCAAAATGCAGTACTCGGCTTTTCTTGCAAAACGTGATTCAGGCATTGTCAAGCTCCTTGAACTTTCGTGTGAGGGCAACGCCGAAATCGAACTTCCTGGGGTTTGCAAGGTTGGAATTCCCGGATCAGGCAGCCACTACTCATTTCGCAATCGTCATTATGTTTCTTCGCGCTTGGCTGACGTTAGATTGCAAAAAGGGAAACTTCACACGAACGGCTTACTTATACAAGGGCTATTTGTCTCGCTTGGCGATGTTCCCGTTGAAGGGCTTGCACTAACCACTAACGGCATAGACCATCTACACAGCTTTTTACCTGATGTTTCCTCGCCGCTAGCTGAATCCCAACGTTTACAGTTGGAGAAAGGATTGAAATTAGGCGACTATACTTACTATCGTAATATCGAACTTAAGAAGAACCATTCTTACGGCCTTCGATTGATCGCGTACGCATCTTCTCGGAAAACATTATCTTCAGACCATCGAGTCGATCTGATCGCGGTATTTCGGGTTGTAGCGATCGAGCCGGATGGTTCCGTTACGCTTGTTTGGCGACAGCTGGAAGAACGAGATGCACCAATGTTGAAGGACCAATGATGATTCAATCGAAAGTCGCAATTGTAACCGGCGGAACCAAAGGAATCGGTCTCGCGATCGCTGAGGCGTTGGTGCGCGGCGGGGCTAAGGTGTTTGTTTGTGGGCGGAATCGGAGCGATGTTCGAGATGCGGTTTCGATGTTGTCGCAGCACGGCACAGCCGAGGGTGAGGTTTGCAATATTCGGAGCGAAGGGCAGGTTCGGCAGATGCTTGACGAGGCCGTTCGGCTGTTTGGCGGCGTCGATATTTTGATCAACAACGCCGGCATCGGAATTATGGGAAAGACGGTCGAAGAGATCTCGCCCGACGAATTTCGACAGACGATCGAGACGAATCTGCTCGGCGTCTACTACGCGTGCCACTACGCACTTCCGCTGTTGAAACAACGCGGCGGCGGCTACATTATCAACATCTCGTCGCTCGCCGGACAGAATGCTCATCCGCGAATGGCAGCGTACAATGCTTCGAAATTCGGACTGAACGGCTTTTCCGAAGCCTTGATGCAAGAGGTTCGTCAAGACAACATTAAGGTTAGCTATGTCTGCCCCGGCAGCGTGAACACATACTTCGGCGGCGACACGCCTTCGGACGACAAAGCCTGGCAGCTTCAGCCGGATGACGTCGCTCAAGTTGTTGTGAATCTACTAGGAATGGACCCGCGAGCATTGCCAAGCAAAGTCGAACTCAGACCAAGCAAACCGCCTGTTCGTTGAGGGTCGTTTAAGGATCGGTCAAAGCGAACCTTGCCATTAGATGAATTAGCTTGGAGGAAGGCAGCTTTGTAATCCTCGCATATTCCTTTGTTGGAGATTGAGAAAGTAATCTGTTTAACTTTGACTGAAGCCAAACGCGTTAGAAATGTAGGTATGTATTTCGACGTTCTGAATAGCGGGACAAATTAGGCCACTAAAAAAATTTAATTGTTATGAGCCGCTTTTCCGACTTTTATCGCACTAAATAGATGTAAGCGATTTTAGGGAAGTGAAATTAGACAGTTTGAGCAAAACAAAGAAAAATGACCAATAGATCAAATAAAAGCTGGCATTCGTTCATGCCGGTAACAATTGCAACCTTATTTGTGTTAATTGCGTTCGGACCAGTTTTCGCGCAGAAAGCCGATAAATATCCGAAGCCGGACTTTTCACCAATGGCAGAGTATTTTGACGTCGTTGAGTCTGAATATGAGTTTGATGGCAGTGGCGAACCATTGTTCGTTGTTGTCGCCAAAAAGAAAAAAGCAAACGTGCCGAGATGGTGGACCATTGTGTGGCGGGACGCTTCGGGAGTTAAGATCACAAAATCAACTTTAATGTTTGATTTCGCCGATCTGCAGAAGACAGAAATCGGCGAACCTATCAGAGGCTCGGCCTATGCGCCTTACAAACGCGATATGCCAAAAGTTAAAAGCGTTGTACTGACGGAAAAAATTGACTAATCTCTTGTCGAACTCAGACCAAGCAAGCCGCCGGCTCGCTAGCAGCCGTTTGTATTTTACTCAAAGCGGTCTTGAATGAATCCGGTGTCAGAGGCTTTGCGATCAAGCTTTGAGCCCCAAGCTGCAACGCCTGATGAACATGCTCCGGCGAGCCCAGCGACGTTACCATCACGATCGGAATGTGGCCGAAGTGGTCGTCGGTTTTTACGTATTCTAAGAATTCCCAGCCGTCCATCTGAGGCATTTCTACGTCGGACAATATGAGGTCGAATTCCTGACCATTTAGCAACAAAGTCAGAGCCTCGGCACCGTCGTTTGCGGTAACTGCAACGCAGCCGGCGGCTTCGGCGATCTTCGAATTGTGGTGGCGAACTGATGCACTATCGTCGATGACGAGTACTTTTTTCGGTGTTGCGTCGATCGCCGATCCCGTCTCAACCACGGTTTCTTCAACTTTTGCTTCAGGTCTTACTAGCGGCAATCTGATCGTAAAGATCGTGCCGACCTGCGGCTGAGTGCTGAGGCCGATGCGTCCGCCGTGTGCCTCGACGGCTTCGCGGACTATGTTCATTCCGATGCCGCGACCCGCGTTCAGATCGACCTTCTCCGCGGTGGTCAGGCCGTTGTTAAATATCAGTTCCCAAGCCTCAAACGTCGGCATATCGTCGGCTTCGTCCGATGAAATGATGCCGGACGCGACAGCCTTTTCTTTCAACCCGGCCGCGGAGATGCCCTTGCCGTCGTCATCGACTGTCAGGATCACATCGTTGTCATCCGTCTGAACGGACACGCTAATGTAGCCGCGTTCGCTCTTGCCGATCATACGACGGGCGTCGGGCGATTCGATGCCGTGAACGACGGCGTTTTTGAGCAGATGAAGGAGCGGTTCAATGAGTGCATCAATGAGCTGCGTGTCGATCTCAATGTCAGGTGTGAGAATGTCAAGATCGGCCTTCTTGCCTTCGTCTTGGCACGTAAGATTTACTGTTCGCTTGAGACGAGTTTCGAGAGTTCCAAATCGGACCATCCGAATGCCGAGCAGCTTGTCCTGCATTTCGTCAGTCAACGAACACTGCATTTGAAACAGCGATTCGAGAACGCGGAAATCATCGTCGCTCGCGCCGTTTCGCATGTCGGCGATACGGTGCGATAGTTCGTTGCGATTTTCGATCAGTCTCCGCGAAACTCCGATCAGATCGTCCAATCGATCAAGAGCAACACGCACAACAGGCTTAGACTGGACGGCCTGACGCGGCTTGTCCGGTTTATTGCTGACCTCAGCTGCGACGGTGTCTTCAACGACTTCGCCAACACCGAGCTTCGCGATCAGCTTCTTGAATTCAGCATTTTCCGGCACCGAGAAACTCGATTCGCCACCGCCGAGCATCGAGATCAGACACGAATTAGATCGTGCGATCAGATCAGTGACATTCGAGTTGACAATACATTTACTCTCGACCATTTTGTCGAGCAGATCCTCGAGCCGGTGAGCGAGACGCGATGCTTTTTGCATGCCGACGATGCCGGCGGCGCCTTTGAAAGTATGTGCGCTTCGGCGAATTTCCCACAACGCCGACACGTCCGAAGGATCTTCGGTTAGTTTGCCGAGGCTGTGTGTGATGGCCGCGAGCAATTCGTCTGCTTCGCTGCGAAATATTTCTAATGTTTCTTCGTCGATCTCGAATTCGGAATCAGCATCCTCGTGCGGCCGAGCGTCGAGCATCTCGAACGAATCATCAACAAAGCTCGAAACGTCCTCGATCAGTTCGCCCGAACCAAGCGGCATCTCAAGCAATACAGCCTCTGCGACCGAGATCTCGTCGAGAGCACCGAATAGTTTGAGTTGATCAATGTCGCCTTCGGACGCAAGGGCTCGAAGACAATCGGCAGCTCGCGAGAGACAGCTCATTGCTTCGGTCAGACCAAAGCCGTCGGCTTCCATCGCAAGGTCGATCAGATCGGCGGCGTGACCGGCGATCTCAACGGCAGACGCGCCGTCGGTACACATTAGTAGAAGGCCGGCGCGCGTTCGAGCGACACGTACACCGGCCTTTTCCAGAAAGGATGTTTGAATTTCAGAATGCATGGGGCAGGAAATGTACGACTAAGCCGCGACTGGTTCGGGAGCAGATTCGGCTTGTGGTTCGTTGACGAGATACGTATCGAGAGCACGCATCAACGTCTCAGGGCCGAACGGTTTTGTAATGTAACCCGTCGTTCCGGCCATGCGGCCGCGAACCTTGTCAAAGAAGCCGTCTTTGCCCGAGATCATCACAACAGGTACGTCTTTCGTTGCGTCATTCGAGCGAATGAGCTTGCAAACTTGATAGCCGTCCATTCGCGGCATTGCGATGTCGAGCAAAACGAGGTCTGGTTTGTTTTTCCCGATCCATTCCATTGCCTCGACGCCGTCTTCGGCACATGCGACTACGTGGCCGCTCTTTTCAAGTTTGTTCGAGATCAGTTTGCGAACCGTCGCACTATCGTCAACTACGAGGATCGAGCGGCCCTTTGGCATCGCTTCGACTTCTTCGTTATGGCGGCGGATCTCATCGAGCCTGATCTGAAGAGCATTGATCTGACCGGCCAGTATGACGTTGTTCGGCTCGTGACGTAGAGCTTCTTGCAAATATGCGAAGCCAAGATCGTGGTTTTTTAGATTGAACTGACCAACGGCTAGCTGTTGGATCTCGTCGCACGAAAATTCGCGGTTGTTCCATTGTGATTCCATCGAAGCGACTGCCTGACGAATTGCCTCCGGTCGAACCGGAGCCGCCGCGAGCAAGCGTTCGATGTCTGAGAGCGTCATCACCGAACCACAAGCGTGGCATTCGAAGGCATTAGAATCGAGTTCGTTCGAGCAGTAGCAGCATGCGTTTGCGGCCGGTTCTTCGATCTGTGGCTCTTCGACCGGAGCCTCGGCAACGCTCTCCCAAGGTGACGACGCATCCTCAGCAGTTTCTGGAACTTCGGTCTCGTGGATCGAGTAGTCGTCGCCTTCGACCTGTGGAATATATCCAGAAAGATCTTCGTCAGCCGCGGAATATTCGCGGGTTTCGGCCTCAGGCGACGCATACGAATCGGCTTCTCGAGCGATCTCTTCCGAGACGAAGCTGCGCGGCTCCTCTGGTTCTTCCGCCGTTTCGTCTGCCATTTCGAACGACTGTTCGACCATTTCGGGAGCTTCGCTAACATCAACACTTTCAGCCGTTGGCTGCGATGCGAATTCGACTTCGTTTTCGGTCGGTTGCTCCGCAACTACTTCTACTTCATCAACAGGTTCGGTCTGAGCCAGCATATGCCCTTCGGGCTTTTCTTCGGCCGGTGCCTCTTCGACAACAGGTTCTTCGACCTGCGGAGCCACATCCGCGGCGAGTCCACCGAGATAGTCAAAACCGGCACGTGCGAAGGCATTGCTTTCGTCGATCTCAAGCATCTTGTTGTAAGCGTCAAATTTGCCCTCGAACGATGCTGCGAGATGAACCTGCATCATCCAAAGTTCGAGCGAATCAGGACGCTCGGCGAGCAATTCTTCGAGAGCTATCTCGGCTGCCGTGTAGTCACCATTCGCGGCAGTGCGTTTTACTTCGAGGAAAGCCGCCTCAAATCTTGCTTGATCGACGGCGGCAACTGCTTCGCGGGCTTCGGCATTGTCCGCATCGAGTTCGAGAACTTTTCGATAGAGTGCGACTTTTGTTTCGTCGTCTTTGGCCAATTTTGCTTTCCAGACGAAAGCATCGACATTGCGTTCGTCGGCTTCGAGAACTGCGTCAAAACACTGTTCTGCGAGACGATGGTCGCCCTCATCAAACGCGATAACGCCGCGTTCCAGATGCGTTTTTGCAAGCAAAGTCGAAGTCGCCGATTGCCATGCGATGGCACGCTGATTCTGCGGATCGATCTCGAGGACCTTGTCCAAAAACACCATCAATTCCTCAGGATATTCGCTGATCGACGCGAGCCAAAGCCAGGCGTCGGCGTTGTACGGCTGAGCCGAAGTCACTTGATCGAGCAACAGACGGGCGGCACGTCGGTCACCATTCTGAGCAGCGGCGATGCCGTCGCGAAGCATTTTGTCGACTTCGTTTGCGGCAGCAGATTCTGTGAAAACTGGAGGCGAGGAAACAGCGGATTCTAGATCGAGTCTCATATAGTTTTTTCAATTAGCGGGCAAAGAACTGAGATTTCTGGAAGCTCGGCGGACAGTGCAGACGCACGGAAAGCCACTTCATCAGTTTCAGAAAAGCAATCGTGATGCCATCGGTCTAGACAGAGATCGTCGACGTTCATTTCGCCGTAACATTACTATATGCAATGGTTTACCGACGTGATTGTTTTGGTTGGTCTTCCATTAGGCCGGTATTCGCTGGTATAATCTGACAAATATTGTCACAATTCGATTGACAAAATTAAGTACGAAGTATGTCCGCCGATCTCGCTCATTCTCCTGAATTTGACATTGTCATCGCCGGCGGAGGTCCCGCCGGAATGGCGGCCGCTATCTGGTGTGCGGACCTTGGTTTATCGTGCTGCTTGATCGAAGGCAGTTCGTCGCTCGGAGGCCAATTGGGCTGGATACACGCCGCGATTACAAACTATCCGGGAATTGTTGCTGAAAATGGGGCCGATCTTTTGCGACGGTTCGAATCGAGTCTTCCGAATAACATCGATCGCGTGTATGGTTCGAGAGTTGTTTCGATAGATGCAGCCGAATTAGCTGTAACGCTGGATTCGGGCCGGACCTTGACATGCCGTTCGATAATACTCGCGACCGGCATTCGGCGCCGTCGGCTTGGCATTCAGGGCGAGGTCGAGTTTCTTGGCAAAGGCATATTGGACAGCGGATCGAAAGCCAAGAGCAATGTTTCCGGGAAACGTGTCGTCATCATCGGTGGCGGTGATGCAGCTATCGAGAACGCCCTTATCTTAAGCGAAAGTGCGGCGAAAGTTACCGTGATCCATCGAAGAGCCGGGTTTTCCGCGCGCGAGGAATTTCTGGAGCCGGCGACAAAGCGTTCTAATGTCGAGTTGATAACTTCGTCAGAATTACTCTCGATCAACGGCGATGACGTTGTGAAAACGACCACATTCCGCTCGAATGCCTCCGATCAAAGCCGCGAAATCGATGCTGATGCCGTCTTGATACGCGTCGGAGTTGAACCAAACTCCGAATTCGTCGAAGGCATCGTTGATCTCGATCCGCGCGGTTACATTGTTGTCGATCGAAATTGTATGACATCAATATCAAACGTATTTGCGATCGGGGATGTCTCAAACCCTGCCGCTCCTACTATTGCGGGTGCGGTTGGAGATGCGGCCACTGCGGTAAAATCTGCATTCTCACGTCTTGGGCCGAATTCGTGAAATGTCATATGTTCTCCACATTTTTGGAGAATCCGTCAGTTTGACGTAGCCTCCCGATATGATTCCACCGCAACTTCGGAACTTTGCATTGATCTCCGCAAATATAACTTTACATTAGAGTTAAAGCGTGTATTATACTTCTAAAAGCTTGTTACAAAATAATTAAAAAGTCGCTTGTATCACTTGGCACGGATACTGCATTCCGTATTTCTAGAACCCGATTTAATCAGTTTTAGATAGCGATCATTGTTCATTGTGAGCGGGTTCTGCTATTCACGATGATTTGCACTCAGGAGGAAAAAATATGAGGACCAAATGGATAAGCACATTGCTAACACTGACCCTTGCGGTTGTCTTCATGCCGGCATTGGCTATGGCCCAAGTCGGCACGTCGTCGATCACCGGACAGGTGACCGATCCGCAAGGAAATGCCGTGGCAGGTGCTTCAGTCCGGCTTGTTAGTTCGACAGGAACAAGCCGAACGGTAGTTTCAAATAACGACGGACTATATACGTTTTCATCGGTTTCGCCAGGAACGTATTCCGTTGAAGTAGAGATGAAGGGCTTCAAAAAGGCGGTCGTTGCCGATGTAAAAGCTCTCGTTGACAGCACGACAAATCTCAACGTAAAGGTAGAGATCGGTGAAGTGACCGAAGTCGTGAACGTGGATGCTGCAGGGCTTGAGAGCATCGTCAACACAACCGACGCCAGCACCGGAAACAATTTTGTTTCCGAGCAGATCTTGCAGTTGCCGCTTCAGGGCCGCAACGTTACAAATCTGCTTAGTTTGCAGGCCGGTGTCACGCCTGACGGTTCCGTCGTCGGTGGACGTGCCGACCAAGCGAACATCACGCTTGACGGCGTTGACGTAAACAATCAACAGAACGCCGCCGCATTCGAAACAGTTCTTCGCGTAAATCCCGATTCGGTTGACGAATTTCGCGTCACAACCGCAAACTCCGACGCGACCAAAGGCCGTTCGTCGGGTGCTCAGATCTCGCTGATCACGAAGAGCGGCTCGAACCAATGGCGAGGTGCGGTATATGAGTATCATCGCAATACTATTACTGCAGCAAATGATTGGTTTAACAATGCTTCGGGCGTGGAAAGGCCAAAACTGATCCGAAATCTATACGGCGGACGTATAGGTGGACCGATCGTTAAAGATCGTCTCTTCTTTTTCTACAATTACGAGGCAATGCGTGAGGATAAGAACTCGGGCGTAACGCGCTTGGTGCCGACCGCAAGCCTAGGAGCAGGCACGATCCGATTCGACGATAATGCAGGCACGTCGTGGAATATTACCGCTGCTCAGATAAATACTTTCACACTATCGAACTTAGCTGTGGTTGACGTAAATACTGCTGTTACCAATTTGTTTTCGGCAGCCGCAGGGCGATATCCGGTAAATGATAACTCGCAGGGCGACGGGCGGAATACCGGCGGATTCCGATTCAACGCACCGGTTCCCGTCAAACTGAATATGCACACTGCTCGTTTTGACTGGAACGTGACAAGTGACCAGAAGCATACAGTTTCATTCCGCGGAAACTATCAGCAGGATCTCATTGGTGCTGCACCTTATTTGCCGGACACGCCTCCGACGAATTTCTGGAGTCATCCGCTTGGATTTGTGGCGACGCATACTTGGCTGGTCAAATCGAATATGACCAATCGATTCAGCTATGGCTTAACTCGTTTGGCATATAGCGACCAAAGCGACTCAAGCGATCCGGCGATCACGTTCCGAAGCGTGTTCCAACCGGTTGCATTCCGACGTGGCGTCGATCGTGTCAATCCGACTCAGAATTTCACAAACGACTTCACTTGGATCAAGGGTAATCACACTCTCCAGTTTGGTGCGAATGTACGCTTGATCAAGAATTCTCGCGTCAGTTTTGCTCGTTCATTCGACCGTGCAGGTACCAACTTTAGCTGGTCGGCAAGCAACATTGCACGAACTGCTATTCAGACCTACATCAGGCAAGTTACCGGAAACAACACTCTCGGTGTAGCGTCCGGTTGGAGTACGCCAGTGCAGCACGCATTAGTAGCGATCCTTGGCCGTTTGAACGATTATGGAGCAAGCTACAATTTCAATCTAGACGGTACTATCATTGGGCCAAATCAGGGCATCAAACGCATATTCAAGACCGAAGAGTATGACGGTTATGTCCAGGATTCGTGGAAGGTCAGGTCCAATTTGACGCTAAACCTCGGACTTCGTTACGGAATTTCAATGCCTGTTTACGAAGCTCAGGGATTTGACACTGTTCCTAGCATTCCGCTCGGAACGTATCTAAACACGACCATTGCCGCTATGGAAAGCGGGATCAATTACCGCGAACCGATATCGGTACGTCTCGCTGGCAAAGCCAATGGACTGGATCCGATCTACAACTTGGACATCGATAATTTCCAGCCGAGAGTATCTGTGGCGTGGTCTCCGGATTTTGGCGATGGTGTGTTGGCAAAGATATTTGGTAAGAAGGACAAGGCTGTTCTTCGTGGCGGTTTCGCTATTACCAATGACTATTTTGGTCAACAGCTTGCGACAAACTGGGGCAATAAAAACTCGCTTGGCTTTTCTTTGTCAAAAAACCTGAATGCGAATACGTTCAATATTACGGACAATCCCGGACCTTCGTACACAGGACCGTCAATGAATATTCGCAGTTTCCCGAATATTGTCGCTCCGGGAAATTTGTCATTCCCATTGACTTCGCCTCAGGTAAACCCGGGGCTCGGTCCTATCCAGCGATCGCTTGACCAAAATCTGCAGTCGCCGATCAACTATACGTTCAGCTTTACGTATGGACGTGAATTGCCGTGGAAGATGTGGCTTGATATTAGCTATCAAGGGCGTCTTGCTCGCAATCTCTTGATCGGCCGTGATGCCGTCATGCTTCGCGGAGATATCAAAGACAATCGTTCGGGACTGACATACTTCCAAGCAGCCACGATCCTCGATCGTCAGTTGCAAGCAGGCGTCCCTGCCGCAAACGTTGCCCCTGTAGCATTCTTTGAGAATATGTGGGCTCCTGGTGTTCTTGCTACCGCTTTCGGATGCGGCGCAGTTCTAAATTGCACCAACACTCAAGCGGTCTATCAACGACAGCCCGTAGCAGGCGACTGGACCTATTTGATGCAGCAATTGGACCAAAGCGGAAATACCCGCTACTTCTTCCAGGGTCAGTACGATTCGCTTGCGGTTTACAGCACAGCGGGAACATCTGACTATCATGGTGGCTCGCTCAGTCTTCGCCAGCGTCTCGCGGGCGTGACTTGGGACTTTAATTACACCTATTCAAAATCCCTTGACGAAGCCTCGGGTCTTCAGACGGCAGATTCGTTTGGTGCGGCTTTTGTCCTTAACTCGTTCAACCTCAAAGACCAGCGTTCGTTCTCGGATTTTGACCTCAGACACGTTATCAACTTCAACGGCATCTGGGATCTTCCCATCGGACGTGGCCGCAAGTTTGGCAAGGACATGAATAAGTTCGTCAATGCCATTATTGGTGGATGGTCATTGAGCGGTGTGTTCCGATGGGATTCGGGCTATCCGTTTGACGGATTCTACGATGCAACCGGTTGGCAAACCAATTGGAACATTCGGAGCTATATGACGCAGGTGACGCCGGTCGAGACCGGTACTTTCTATACGCCAAGCGGTCCGAACATATTTGCCGATCCGGCAGCAGCAGTTCGTGCATGGCGAACACCACATCCGGGCGAAACCGGAACTCGTAATCCGATCAGGCTTCCGGGAACGTGGAACATTGACGCCGGCATCGCGAAATCCTTCAATATGCCATACAAGGAAGGCCACAAGGTGACTTTCAGAATGGACGTTTTTAATGTAACGAACACACCGTTCTTCGATGGCCAGTCGGTTGGTACGTTGGGTTATACCGGTTCGGCGGCTCCGCCAAACTTTGGTAAATACACGGCAACGGCCAACGACCCTCGTGTTGTTCAGTTTGCTTTACGCTACGATTTCTAGGTCGAACGACCTAAGATCGAATTGAAAAGGGCCGACAATTCGCCGGCCCTTATTTTTATTTGTTTTCAGCAATATACTTTTCGTACTTCGCCTTGTCCGGATGATCCGGCTTCTTTTCCAAGAACAATTTATACTCGTCGGCAGCTCTTTTCTTGAGGTTTGCCGCGTCGTAAAGAGATGCAAGCCTCAAATGAAGTTCAGCCTTTTCGGTCGGAGCGAGCTTGATCGCATTATTCATCGCGGGTACGGCGAGGGAACCTTTCTTAACGGCCAAATACGATTCGCCCAGAAAGTGATAAGCGTCGGCGGATTCCGAATTCGCTTTGGTCGCATTCGAGAGAACCAAGATCGCATCATCAAATCGCTTTGCTCCAAAGTAGAGCTTGCCAAGATTCAATAGAGCAAGAAAATAATCGCGCTTCAGCTCGATCGCTTTGAAATAAGCGGCTTCCGCATTGTCTGTCGATCCCTTTCGGAAATAGATGTTGCCAAGCTCGGTCCAGGCCTCGTAGTCCTTTGGGTCGGCAGCCAGAACCTTATCGAACATCTTGATAGCATCAGCCTCTTTGCCCGAGCGAACTGCCTCGAGAGCCTTGCCAAACGTCTCGATATTCGATTCAGGGCGTTTATAGGCATCCTTAGCCGAGACGACGCCCGGCTTCGCGATTCCACGAAAAGTTGCGGGCACATTGATGTCCAGGTTCAAATTGCCGGTCGAGGGTGCAATGACGCTCTGCCGAGATATCTCGGCACCATCGACCTCAACTACAAGGGTTATTACCTGGCGCGGCACGTCCCGCATCGAATAGTAACCGGTCGCCTGCGCGTTCGCACGCGTGACGGGAATACCATTTAGTAAGACCGATAGAGCTACAACCGGTTTTCGGTCGGATTGTTCCGAGCCTTCGAACGAGACTTTGCCCGAAATGACCATTGAAGCCGAGCTGCCGGCCTCGATCTTGAACGGGAGTCCGCTGGCCGCGCGGCTTTCGTCGGACTGAGCGGCAATGCCAAATGTTATCGAGAACAGTAGAGCAGTGAATGTTGCACAGCGTGATAGGTAATTCATAAAAACTCCAACGAATGATTCAACTAATATGCGAGTTTTGTCGGTTAGTCAAGCAATTCGCAACTTATCAGCGGGCTGCGAATGAGTCATTGCCGGTGATAGCGGCTAGGTGGCGGGTGTCGTTGATGGCCAGGACGCGGACGTTTGTTCGGCTGCGGAATTCGAAACGATTGATGCCGCAGTTCGAGGTGATGAGCCACGGCGTGCTTTTTGTGCCGCGATGAATAGCTCCGAGCAGGTTGAGCGTCAAGTAGCAGATCGCCCCCGTATGCGAGAAGATCGCGATCTTTTCGTGCTGATGATTGCGAATGAGCTCGTTAAGTTTCGACGTCGCTCGCTTGAGCAAATGCCGATAGCTTTCACCGCCGGAAATGACATGGTTGACGTTGCGGTTTACTAGTGCGAAGTAATCTTTCGGATGTCTTTCTTTTGATTCGTCGAACGTGAGGCCTTCGAGCACGCCGACGTGGCGTTCGCGAAATGCTTGCGTTGCATGAATATCGATACCGAGAAGTTTCGCCAATGGTTCCGCGGTCTGCATCGCTCTTTCGAGGTCGCTCGAATAAATGACGTTAACGCCTTCTTTGGCAAGCACTTGAGCCGTAGCTTCAGCCTGCTTTCGTCCAAGCTCCGACAAAGGCGTCGGTCCATGCCCGCCAAAACGCCCTTCGGCATTACCGGCGGACTGGCCGTGTCGAATCAAATATAATCGTGTTGGCGGCGGCATAGCGACAAAGGCAAAAGTATAAAGGAAAATGACCAAAATGTCCTTTTCCTATCGTAACTTACGCCCCGACTGCCTCGGCCTTGAGCTTCTCGGTTTGGTAGTGCGTTTGCAGTGCCAATATGAAATCGTCAAGCCCGCCTTCCATGACGAGGTCGAGTTGGTGGACGGTCATGCCGATACGGTGATCGGTTACGCGATTTTCTTTGAAATTGTATGTGCGGATCTTCTCGCTGCGATCGCCCGAACCGACCATCGATTTGCGTTCGGCTGATTGGGCGTCGTGCTGTTTTTGTTCTTCGAGTTCTTGCAGACGAGCACGTAGAACACGCATGGCTTTTTCACGGTTCTTGATCTGCGATTTCTCGTCCTGCATCGACACGACAACGCCCGAAGGCATGTGCGTAATTCGGACGGCGGAATACGTCGTGTTTACAGACTGACCGCCGGGACCGCTCGAACAGAAGGTGTCTATACGCAGGTCGTTTTGGTTGATCTGAACATCGACCTCTTCGGCTTCGGGCAACACGGCAACGGTGATCGCGGACGTGTGAATTCGTCCTTGAGTCTCGGTCTGTGGTACGCGCTGAACACGATGAACGCCGGATTCGAACCGCATTTTCGAATAAACATTATCGCCTTCGATCACGGCCGTCGCGTCTTTGATGCCGCCGACGCCGTTGTCTGAGGCTTCCATTACGTCCATTTTCCAGCCTTGACGCTCGGCGAAACGTGCGTACATTCTGAGGATCTCGGCAGCAAACAAAGTTGCTTCGTCGCCGCCCGTTCCGGCACGAATTTCGAGAATAACGTTCTTTTCGTCGTTTGGATCTTTCGGGATCAAAAGGAACTTCAGGTCTTCTTCGGCGACAGGCAAACGCTCTTCGATATCCGTGATCTCAAGCTGCGCCATCTCGCGCATCTCGTCATCGTCGGCCAATTCGATCAGATCTTTCGCGCCGGCGAGATCTTCTTGAAGCTTTTTGACCTCGCGATATTTCTCGACGATCTCGCCAAGCGAACGATGCTGTTTCATCGTCTTGGCGTACGCCTTCATATCCGACATGATCTCCGGGCTGGAGATCTGTTCGGTCAGTTCTTCGTAGTTCTTTTCAATTTGAGCTAATTTCTCAAGCATAAAAGTAGCGGCCGATCAGGCCGTTGTGCATTGGAATCCGACGGGCGGTGTCGGCTCAAGTTTCAGTGATTCGTCGAGAGCTTTGATAGCGACCTCGAGCTGTTCGTCGTCAGGCTCTTGCGTCGTAATGTTTTGCAGCCAGATGCCGGGCAGTGTCATTGCCTTAAATATCGCACCCGATTCTTTCTTCGCGGCGTAGCGTATAACTTCGTAGCTTAGACCAGCGACCAACGGCATCAACGCAATTCGCACGACAAGGTTCAGCCACATCTGTTCAAAATTGATCACCGAGAACAGCACGATCGCGATCAACATCACGACCATCAGGAACGAAGTCCCGCAACGCGGATGCTGACGGCTCTGTAACGTAGCATTCTCAGGTGTCAGGTCAAGGCCCTTTTCCCAAGTAAACACTGTCTTGTGTTCGGCTCCGTGATATTCAAATACTCGGCGAATGTCTCTCAAGAACGACATCGAGAAGATCATTATGATGAAAAACACCATTCTGATCAGGCCGTCGATCAGGTTGAAGGCTATCCACATTCCGAACGTATCGATCTTGATACGCCAAACATAGGCCATCGCTGATTGCCACCAACTCGCGTCTGCGGCAATTGTCGGCGCCGCTGCCCAGCCGAGCCAGATAAATAGCAAGTTCGTCAGAACGAGCGGTGCGACGATGAAGAGCAGAATGTTGAATCCAAGGGCAAAAATGATCGAGCCAATTGCACTTGCCGATTGACCTTTCGATTTTTTCTTCGTCTCGGAAGGCATCACGACCTTGACCGGAGCCTTTGTGAAATTTTCGTCCGTCGTGCCTTCGGCTAAAACTACTTGCGTTTCGATCTCGGCTTCTGTCGTTAATTGTTTCTGAGCTTCTTGATCTTCTTCCCAAATGCGGGCTGAGAAGTTCAGAGCTTTGACGCCAAGAGCCATCGATTGGATCAAGGTCGCACCGCCGCGAAGCACAGGCGTGTTCAGCCATTTGTACTTGTCGCTCCATTTCGGCAGCGTCTCAGCGGTCGTGACGATCGAACCGTCCGAACGGCGGCACGCGATAGCGTACGCCGACGGAGTTCGCATCATTACGCCTTCCATCACGGCCTGGCCGCCGACGATCAGGTCGCGCTCCATCGCAAAAACAGTATGAATGAACCGAAGCAGTCGTTTAGATCTCATATCCTTTCACCTTCGTCCACACGGGACGGTCTTAGATAATTAGATGCTCAATATCGTCGAAATACCACGCCAAAAACACGACGCCGACCTATTTTGCCTAGCGAAAGTGTATCAAAGTACACGTATACGGTTCGGCGCCAAGGTCGGCGTCTAGTTTTCGTTGCTAATATTTGTCGGTGAAATTTCTCACTCGAACAATACTCTTAGTTAGCCGAAGCACCGCTGCGAGCGTAACGCTTGTTAAAACGATCGACGCGTCCTGCGGTATCGACGAGCTTCTGCTTTCCGGTAAAGAACGGATGGCAGGCTGAACAAATTTCGATATGGAGATCTTCGCCCATTGTCGAACGCGTCTGAAACGTGCTGCCGCACGCACAGATCACCGAGATCTCGTTGTAATTAGGATGAATTTCAGGTTTCATAATGTCACTTCCTTCGCCGTAGATAAGCGATGCGTGTGATAGACGCAATCTACCATCATACGACCGAAGTGCTATATCGTCAAGCGCATTACGACTTGCGTGTAAAGGCGCCTTCGTAGGTTTCGATCCACTGTTTCGGAGTCATTTTCTTTGCGAGTTCGCCTATGAGTGCGTTCGGAACGTCTTCCGGCTTCTTCATCCGAATGCACGATTTGCCCATATCGAGCTTCTTTTGCGAGTGTTTTGGCCATTCGGACGTAAACCAGTCCATTAGCTTCGGGTCGGCATAAACGCCCATGTGATAGACCGCCATGAAGTTCTTCTGCGACGCGATCGACAAGAATGGCAAAGGCAGTTTCGGGTCGCAATGATAGCCCTTTGGATAGATAGAGTGCGGCACGACCCAGCCGATGTGGCCGTACGACATTACTTCGACGAATCCTTTTGGGATCTTCTTGTTGATGATCTCGCGAAGTTTCGTCATCGCTTCGCGGCGGTCTTCGGGCAAGGATGCGATGTATTCGTCAGGTGTTTTAGCTGGTGATTGCCTGTTCGGACTTCCTTGACAACAGCTCATCGGGCCGTTGTCTTTCAATTGAAAATTGTGATCGTATCGACGCGATCTGTTCCTCAAAGGTCGCCGCATTTTTCGGCCGCTCAATTCGCGTACCGACAAGTAAATTGTTCTTCGGCGTGTGTTCGACGCTGACGAACTCGATCATTTTAGTCGCATAGCCTTCGCGTTCGAGAAGCAAAGAACGCAGGCCGTCGGTGATTGTCTCGGCAGTTCGTTCGGCTAGAACGCCGTGTTTGAGAACGTCCTTGAGCATTTCAGGCGCTTTAATCTGCGGGCGAACTTGCTGATGACAGCACGGTGCTGCAACGATCAATTCGGCATTTGCAGAAATGCCTTTGAACAACGCATCGTCGGTCGCTGTGTCGCAGGCGTGAAGTGCGATCAAGATATCTACATCGGTCAGCTCAAAAGAATCGATCGTGCCTTGAACAAATTCGAGGTCATCAAACTCACTGGCTTTCGCAATGTCGTTACAAAGCTCAACAAGATTCTCGCGTGCCTCAACGCCTGTGATAGTAACGTTGACCTTTGCCGTGTTTGCGAAATAATCGTAAGCCGCAAACGTCAGGTAACCTTTGCCCGAGCCCATATCTAATATGCGAAGCGTCGGCTTGTTCTTTAGAGAAGACTTTTCAACCAGCGACGCCAATATCTCGACAAACTTATTTATCTGTGTCCATTTTTTCTGCTGCTTGTCGCGTATTTCGCCGCGGTCGGTCGTAATGCCAAGCGCTCGCAGATACGACGAATTGGGATCGATCAGACGGGTCTTTTCTCGATCGTGAGTCGCAGCGACTGCTTTCTTGAACGTTGGCTTTGCTTTGTTGAGCCGCGAACCTTTCTTGCCGATATCGAGTTGGTAGTCACCTTCGGATGTGAACAAATGCCCGCTGAAAAACTGGCCGTCGAGCATTTGGGTGATCAGTTTAATGCCTTCGTCGGTTGCGTAATTCTTTGCAGTGTCGCGTGTGTCGTATTTATATAAGAAGAACAACCGCCGACCTTTTTTCGTCTCGATAGTGCGGATATTTATCTTTTGCAGATGCCCGTCATCGCCCTTATAATTGCCAAGAGTCGCTTTGATAAATGTTTCGTTGGCAAGGCTTGCCGCAAACGCATCAATGAACTTGTCGAGATTTTCGCTCACGAGGTTTAAGATAACAGAAATCTTCTTACGTATGAAAAATCTATTCCACCTTGCCTTTCCCGTTCACGACCTTGACGCTGCGCGTGAGTTTTATGGCAGTGTTATGGAATGTCCTGAGGGCCGCAGTTCTGAGTGTTGGATCGATTTCGATCTTTACGGCCATCAGATCGTGACGCACTTGGCACCGGGATCGGCAGGCATAAAGGCTGAGAACCATGTCGATGCCGATCATGTGCCGGTTCCGCATTTTGGTATCGTGCTACCGATCGACGAATGGCAGGCATTGGCTGACAAGCTTTCGGCAAAAGGTGTGAAATTCATAATTGAGCCAAAGATTCGGTTCGCCGGCGAAGTTGGCGAGCAGGCGACGATGTTCTTCCTCGACCCGAGCGGCAACGCGCTCGAATTCAAAGGCTTTCGCGATTTCTCGAACGTATTTGCAAAGTAGAGAACAATGAAGATACTTCTTTTGGTCGCCGCTCTTGCCGTCGCGATCTCCGCCCAAACACCCGAACGAACCATTGCGATCACTATCGACGATCTGCCGGTTGTCTCTACGCGTGGTGACATTAAGAATAGGCGTGAAATTACTAAGAAAATTCTTGGACACATCAAAAAAGCGAAAGTTCCGGCGATAGGCTTTGTGAATGAGAACAAGCTTTACGCCGGCAAAGAACGCGACGAAAAGCAGATCGATCTGCTCAGAATGTGGGTCAATGCCGGCCTCGAACTTGGTAATCACACCTTCTCGCATCGGAGCCTCAATCAGATCGAGCTTGGCGATTATCAGTCGGACATTCTTAAAGGCGAGACAATTACCAAAGAATTGCTCGCCAAGAAAGGCAAGCAGATACGCTATTTTAGGCATCCGTATTTGCAGACCGGACGTTCGCTGGAGGTCAAGGCAGGACTCGACGCGTTCTTGGCAGATCACGGCTATACGATCGCGCCGATATCAGTCGATAATGCTGACTACATCTTTTCGCGAGCGTATGACATCGCATTTGATAAAGGTGATAAAGATCTGATGAAGAAAGTTGGCGACGCTTACATTCCATATCTGGAAAGCAAGCTCGAATACTGGGAACGGCAGTCAACGAAACTTTTCGGCCGCGAAATCAGCCAAACGTTGCTTATCCACGCGAATTTCATCAACTCTGACTATCTCGATGATCTTATTGCGATGTTCCATCGTCGAGGCTACAAGGTCGTCGATCTCGAAACAGCGCTGAATGACGAAGCCTACAAATTGCCGGACACCTATATCGGTCCGGCCGGAATTTCGTGGGTCCATCGTTGGGCTCGTGAAAAGGGAAGTGACTTCATAATTAAGGAAGAACCAATGGTTCCCGAATTTGTACTCAAGATCTCCGGCTTCGAATCAGAATAATGAAGAAAGCGGAGATAGTCATCATCGGCGGCGGAGTAGTCGGGGCTTCGGCCGCTTATCATTTAACGGAGCGAGGCTGCCGCGATGTACTCGTGCTCGAACGTGAATCGTCGCTCGGGCTCGGCTCGACCGGCAAAGCGACCGGCGGCGTTCGGGCTCAGTTTGAGACTGACATCAATATCAAGCTCTCGCTCTATTCTCTCGATTTTTTCAAAAACTGGGATCACGATTGCGGCTACGATCCGCGCGGATATTTGTTCGTTGCAACCGAGGAACGACAGTTTGGCTATCTGCAAACAACGTCTGAACGTCAGCGTCAGATTGGTTATGAAGGCGTGTCGACGCTATCGACTGACGAGATCAGGCGATTAGTGCCTTCGCTGAATTGCGACGACATCGTCGGTGGAACGTGGGGGCCGCGAGACGGCTTTATCGATCCGCTCGCCGTTCTCGACGGGTTTGCGACGACTGCAAAAGCGAACGGAGCAAAGTTTGACACCGTTCGAACTGTCTCGTCGATCAATACAGCGAACGGTAGAGCTGTCTCCGTCACAACCTCGGACGGCGATATCGAATGTGATGCCGTCGTGCTTTGTGCAGGTGCGTGGGCGAGCGATCTTGCGGCAACTGCAGGAATCGATCTGCCTGTCGCACCGCAGCGGCGACAGATCGTTTGGGCTAAAGCAACCCAGCAACTGCCTGCGAATTTGCCGATGGTCATCGATATGTCGAATGGCTTTCATTTTCGACCTGCCAAGAACTATGTTGATGAAGTCTTGTTTGCCTACGCCGATCCCGATGAACCATCGGGTTTCTCAACTGAATTCGACGACGAGTTTATTGCGAAGGTTTACGAAAAAGCCCGTCATCGGGCCCCGTTCCTCGCCGAAACCGACGTCATCCGCGCTAAATGCCGTGCAGGTTTGTACGAAAACTCTCCCGACCATCACGCTATCTTAGGTGGTTGCGAAGTTGGCGGTTTGTATTTTGCGAATGGCTTTTCCGGCCACGGCGTGATGCACTCTCCCGCGACAGGTCGAGCACTCGCGGAGATCATTCTTGATGGCAAGGCGTCGTTCCTCGAGGTTTCGAGTCTGTCGATAGATCGATTTGCAAAAGGCGAATTACTTCACGAAACAGCCTTTATATAAGATTTTTCAACGCAGGGAACGCTGAGGTCGCTGAGAAAATCAAATGGGTGTCTCTGCGTTCCCAGCGGTCTCTGCGTTAAGATTCTTTTATGACCACTGCAATCGTCCACCATCCGATCTACGAAAAGCACGACACCGGCATCGGCCACCCTGAGACGGCGTTGCGGTATTCGTCTGTGATGGATGTTCTTCGTGAGGACGAAGAGTTTTGGTCGTCGCTGAACGAGATCACACCGGAGCAAGCTTCGAAGGGCCTGATCCAAGCCGCTCATACTCCGCAGCATTTCAAGCGTGTAGAATCTGCTGTCGAGAACGGCGAGGACCGGCTTGATGCAGACACCACGATCTCCATGAAGTCATTCGACGCGGCACTTTACGCTGCCGGCGGTGCTGTCGCTGCGGTCGATGTCGTAATGCAGGGCGAGGCAGACAACGCGTTCGTCATGGTTCGTCCGCCGGGGCATCATGCGACGGCTGAGCGGGCGATGGGCTTCTGCTTGTTCAACAACGTCGCGGTCGCGGCTCGCTATGCTCAGAACAAATACAAAGAGATCGACCGTGTCGCGATCCTCGATTGGGACGTTCATCACGGCAACGGTACGCAGGGAATTTTCTACGACGATCCAAGCGTCTATTTTCTGTCGATGCATCAGTACCCTTGGTATCCGGGAACGGGAACGCGTGGCGAAACCGGCCACGGTCGCGGGCTTGGTTCGACGATGAACGTTCCGGTTAAAGCAAACACGAATGCCGCCGAGCACGTCCGAATGTTCGAAGCCGCGATCGAAGACATCTCACGCCGATTTCGTCCCGATCTGATAATGATCTCGGCCGGTTTCGATGCCCACGTGACCGATCCGCTTGGGCAGCTAAATCTCGACGACGAAGATTTTCGTTCGATGACCAACACGCTCAAAGACTGGGCTAATGACACATGCAGTGGCCGGATCGTTTCTTGTCTCGAAGGCGGCTACAACCTCAACACGCTTGGCACCACCGTCAAGAATCACATCGACGAACTAAAAAGCTAGGTCAACGTGTGTTACACTCTCGTTGTACCCAAATCAGGAGAGTGCCGTTATGCCGGATATTGAGATCCCTTGTGTTCAGTGTCGAGAGGTCTTCGTTTTTAGCGAGAAAGACCAGGAAATCTTCTACCAGCGAAATATGATGCCTCCGCAGCGCTGCCCTCGCTGCCGGTCAAAGAAAGCCGCTCAACGCGAAGATGCCCCGACGCGTTATGAGATAGTCTGCGACAATTGCGGACGCCACGATACCGTTCCGTTCCAGCCAAAAACCGGCCGCAGTGTGATGTGCAAGGAGTGTCATCAAGCAGGACGTTCGCGAGGTGCGGGGCACAGATAATATGGAATTTGAAACAGTTCTCTACGGCTTTGACGGTGGGGTCGCGACCGTCACTATGAATCGCCCTGATGCATTGAATGCATTGTCGATGCAATTGACCATTGACCTCGGTAACGCATTTCGCCGGGCGATCGCTGACGGTGCTCGTGCGATCGTGTTCACGGGAAATGGTCGAGCTTTTTGCTCGGGCGGCGATCTTCGTGAAATGCAGTCGATGTGGGAACGCGAAGGCCGCATCGAGGCTTTTCTCGAGGATCCGCTTGGCGAACTGCATGGCGTAATTCGTCTAATGCGCGAAACTCCGATACCATTTGTCGCTGCTGTAAATGGCGTGTGTGCCGGTGCAGGCGTGAATTTTGCTCTTGCGTGCGATGTTGTGTTTGCTGCCGAAGATGCTGCTTTTCGCGAAGCGTTCGTTCGCATTGGATTGTCCCCCGATTGCGGCGGAACGTTCTTTTTGCCACGAGCAGTTGGCGAAAAGATCGCGACCGAGCTTTTCTTCACGGGCGATGCTGTTTCGGCGGAAAGGGCATTGCAGATCGGCATGATCAATCACGTCGTTCCTGCTGCTTCGCTTGTTGCCGAAGCAACGGCATTTGCCGCAAAACTCGCCGCGGGCCCGACCGGCTCGATCGGCCGTATCAAGGAAATGATGAACGCAACGTTCTCGAACGACCTCGAACAGCAGCTCGCGCTCGAGCATCGATGCCAAATCGAATCGGGCAAGTCAGCTGATTTCAAAGAAGGCGTCGCGGCGTTTTTTGAAAAGCGGCCCCCAAATTTTACCGGCAATTAACTACTACCAATTTCTTTATTGAAACTAACTTTCAACTGCTTTGACAAGCAGTTGAAAGATGCGTATTCTCTTTTATTGAAAGTGAAATCTACTTTCAATAAGAACAATGATATCGATATTTTCAACATCAACTATTCGTGTTTTCAAATCTGCATTGATCGTTCTGGCAATCGCGTCAGTCACCGCGTCCGCTCAGTCAGTGCCTAACAGCGCGGTTCTTTCCGGCATCGTTACGGACGAGGCGAAGGCGATGATTCCTGGAGCGACACTTACTCTTAGTGAGAATGCCCGCGTTATCAAGAAGACCAAGTCTAACGATTCGGGCGAATTTTCGTTCGGTGAGATGCCGTTTGGGAAATACGAATTAACCGTGACCAAAGAAGGTTTTGCCGATGTGAGCAGGATCGTAACGCTCGACTCAACGGCCTCATCCAGCGACCTGACAATGGCGGCTGGCACCTTTGCCGAGACCGTTACCGTCGTTATGGACAGCAGCGAGCAAGCCGTCAATTCGACTCTCAAATCCGAGGAGACGCTACACAACACGCCGCGTAGCGTTTCGGCGATCGGCTCGGAGCGAATTCGCGAGCAGAATTTTCGTCAGGTTTCCGATGTACTCAACTACGTACCGGGAACGACTCAGAACAGCTATCGTAATGGCAGCTACCATTTCTATTCACGCGGTTACAGAATGGGGCCGGACGATACGCGTGTTGACGGCTTTGTTGGTGTAAATGTCGGCAGCGGCGGATTTGGAGCGAGTATGTTTGGCATCGAAGAAGCAGTCGTGCTTCGCGGTCCGGCGAGCTTGATCTACGGTCAAACGGGAAGTCCCGGAGGATTGATCAATTTAGTTTCCAAGCGGCCGCAGGAGAACTACTTTACGCGAGTTGATTTGCGAGCAGGCGGCTATGCAGGTAACGGCGTTTCGATCGGCGAACGTCCGCTAGCTGCGTTTGATGTGGACTCGACCGGAAAGCTGACCAAGAGCGGCCGCATTCTTTACCGAGGTTTGGTTTCCGTCGAGAATGCGAATTACTTCACAGCGAATACGCGTGATCGAAACCAGTACCTTAACGGTTCGATCTCGATCAAACTCGACAAAGACGGACGTTATGTTCTGACGCCGAGTGCGCAGTTCACGCGATACTACAGGCCATTCGGCGGCGGTATGGTTGCATCGCCGTCGTCGTCACTTTCTGCCGGAACGACTCCGTCGACGGATCCAAGCGGAGCAACGATTAATGTCGACGAACTTTCGCCGCTTGATGTCAACCTGTTCGGCGGACGTCGCATCGAGGAAACCGGCTGGTACGGCATCGACTTTCGCGGCGTTCCGACGGAGAAGACGCGCGTAAATGCTGCGTACCGACGCATTTCGTTCGATACCGACATCAACTCATTCACGCCTCAGGCGACCTCGGTTGCTCAGATCAATCAGCTTCGAAATAGTTTCACCGTTTCGCGTGTTCAGGCAAAAAGCAAAACGGAGAGGAACTACGATAACTTCAATGCGGACGCGAGTTACGAGTGGATCGCTAATCACATTGTTCGAAACACAACTCAAGTTGGTTTCTACACGCGAGTGCTTGAATCTCGAACAACGACGCCGCAAGGTGCACTTCCTACGGCACAGTCTCCGATCAACGTTTATACAGGTGCGACGACAGTTCCGCTTATCGACAACTTTCCGGCTATTCAATTCGGTGGCTGGACCACGGACAAGATCTGGAACGGCTTTGTTCAAAATCGCACCTCAATTGCGAATGGAAAAGTATCTATCGCAGCGGGCTTTAATTTCGGCGAGCAGAAACCCGCGACTGGTGCTGTTCGACGAAGCGGATTCATACCGAACGCTTCGATAGTTGTGAATCCGACGCAACGATTGGCTATTTATGCGAGCTATTCGACGAGTTTTACGCCGGTCGATCCGAACCTCGAAGATGCTAACGGTCGTATCGGAAACTTTGAGCCAACGATCGGCAAGAACTACGAGTTCGGTGCGAAGTACGGTATTCTGGACCGGAGACTTTCTCTTACGGCTTCCATTTTCCAGAATCAGATCGACAATGCGCTTGTTCAGTCTGACGTTGGCGTGCTGAACAGCAACAACCTTCGCTACTACATTCCTGCGGGAACGCGTCGAGCTCGAGGTGCTGAATTTACAGGCGATTTTGCTGTACGTCAGGACCTTCGAGTGACGGTAGGTGCGGCCTATACGTCCGCGATCTATAGGGGATTTCCGACGGGGACCGCAGTCTCGTCTTCACCAATTCCATATTCGTGGGCTGAAAAGACACCGCGATTTAGCTACAACGCATACGCTCGGTACGACCGACGCGAAGGTTACCTAAAGGGCTTTGGAGCCGGACTCGGACTGATATGGCAAGGTAGGCGGCTTGGCAGCAACGGTGCTCGGACATTTGCTTCGCCAGATCCGCTAGTGTTGCCGGCGTTGACGCGTGTAGATTCCGCGCTGTTCTATCGATTGAACAAGTACGTGAACTTTGCATTCAATGTTGAGAACGTTTTCGACGAGCGTATCTTTGTGAACGCATCGGTTGGCTCTGCGATCGAACTTGCGGCACCACGAACGATGACGCTTCGGACGAGCTTTAACTTCTAACAATGAAAGCGTTTCGAAACATACTTTTTTGGCTGCACCTGATCGCAGGCGTACTCGGCGGCATCGTGATATTCATCATGTGTGTCACCGGGGCATTGCTGTCATTCGAAAAGAACATCATCGAGTTTTCCGAACGCGATCAACGCGTTGTTGCTATTGGCGAAAAACGGCTTTCGGCTCAGGAGATACTTGAACGAGTCATAGCCGAGAAACCCGACCCAAAGCCTTTGTCCTTGCTCGTTACCAGCGATCCTGCCTCAGCGGCGACGGTTGCATTAGGCCGCGAAGGGCAAGTCTTTGTCGATCCATATACCGGAACGGTAACTGGTTCGGGGAATTCAGCGGTTCGCGGTTTCTTTCGATTCAACACCGATCTGCATCGCTGGATCGCATTGTCGGGCGATGGTCGTCCGATCGGAAAAGCCCTGACTGGTGCGACGAATTTGATGTTCCTCTTCCTGGCGATATCGGGCATCTATATTTGGTTTCCGAGAAATCTGACGTGGGCTGCAATGAAGCCGAACTTTTGGTTTCGCAAGACCTCGACACCGAAGGCCCGCGATTTCAATTGGCACAACACCATCGGTTGGTGGACATCGCTAATTCTGATCGTGCTGACTGTCACGGCGGCGGTGATCTCGTATCAGTGGGCCGGAAATCTCGTTTACACGCTAACTGGGAACGAAGTGCCAAAACAGCAGCAAGCACCACCGAACGCCGGCGGCCAGAACGATACGCCGTTTACGATACCGACGAATATAAACGCGATGTGGCAACTCGCTGAATCGCAAAGTCCGGGCTGGAAGTCGGTCAGCCTCCGGCTTCCGATCAGCAAAGATGCGACTTTTACGATCGACGAAGGCAAGTCATGGAATATTTTTGGCCGCTCGACGCTGACGGTTGATGCCGCATCGGCAACTGTAGCGAAATGGGAACCGTATGCCGAACGAAATTCGGCACAGCAGATACGTTCGTGGATGCGGTTCACTCACACCGGCGAATCGTTCGGACTGATCGGCCAATTTATCGGATTCCTCGCCTGTATTGGCGGATCGGTACTTGTGTACACAGGTTTCGCTCTCGCATTCCGACGCTGTCGAAATTGGTTTCGCACACGATCGACCGCTGTGGAAGAAGTTTAGTTTTCTATCGCCCGCCCTTAAACCGTAAATGCACAAAAGCGTTCGCTATCGGCCCTTTCATCGCAAGTGAAAGGGCCGCCCGCCTTTTATCTAACGTAAGCATTCGGCAGCGGTTCGTCACCCGCTGTGCCATATTGCTGGATCAGTGTCGTTGACGAGATCCGATTTACATACCATGTATTGTTTGACGGACGGAAAACACCCGCGTCATTGCGTCCATCGCCGTCATAGTCTCCCGGAACGGGAGTGTCGCCATTTGCACCGAACGGAAATCCGAAAAAGCTTGAATCTTCGCTTCGTAAAATGAACCAATTCCCGTTCGCCGGACGCCAGAATGCAACATCTGCTTTCCCGTCGCCGGTGTAATCGCCGACAACGGTCTTGTCTGTCGAAGAGCCGAACTGATAGGCAATATTCCCGGCACTCGAACGCGATAGCCACCATTGCCCCACCGACGGACGATAGATCGCGATGTCGGCCTTACCGTCACCATCGTAATCGGCATTCACAGGAACATCGCCCGTCGTTCCAAACTGCTGAATCGTCGTGCCATTGTCGCTCGAACGTTGCACGTACCAAGTCGAGTTCGACGGTCGGAAAACCCCGGCATCAGCTTTGCCATCAGCATCGTAATCCGCTGGCACAGGCGTATCGCCATTCGCACCGAACGGAAAACCGTAGAATGTCAGATCTTCACTCCGCAGAACGTACCAAAAGCCGGTCGAGGGTCGCCAAAAAGCGACATCGGTTTTTCCGTCGCCGGTGAAATCCGCTGCGGCGACCTTGTCGTTGGCGGAGCCGAATTGAGTCGCAAATCCACCGCCGTTGCCGCTTTGTTGATACCACCATTCCGAACCCGAACCTCCGTTCGGACGATAGATGCCAATATCGGTCTTGCTATCGCCATCAAAGTCGAACTGAGTTGCAGCAAGCACGGTGTTGAACGGTGTGAATGTGAACAACGGTGAGACCGAAAAGCCGTTAGCTGCCCCGGCGTCGGTGATGTACCAGCGGGCGTTGAGTTTGGTGCCAACGAGGTTCAGGTTATTAGGAATAGAGAGAACCACGCTGCCTGTTCCATTGCCATTTCCTGTTCCGGCGAGAGTCGTAGTAAGTCGAGCAAACGAGCCAGAGGCCGGAATAGTAGCACCGACGCCAGGATCTGCGGCATCTACAACGATTACCGCATTCGCACCGCCAAGACCGCCGGAAACGGCCACAGTAAATCTCTGATTGCCAAGAAACGGCGGTTCCAACGCGACTGGCGACGGTGTGATCGAGCCCGACCCTGCCCGTCCCGTTCCCGCGGTGATCACCGGAACTCTATCCGATTCGATAAAAAGCTTTGGCCGATCGAATGGCGGTAATTCGTTCTGAACGCGAACATCCGTTAGCGGTCTGCGCATAAATGCAGCAAGATCCGCCTTCTGCTGGGCTGTCATATTCAGCGGACGAATCACATCAGTGTTGATGTTCGAGGCCGGAAAATCGCCGCCATTGTTGTAGAGTTCGATAACGGCTTCGAGCGACGCGGCTCGGCCATTGTGAAAATAGGGGCCTCGCAGTGCAATGTTCCGAAGACCCGGAGTCTTAAACCGTCCGCGATCATCAGGATTTGCGGTAACTGCTTCTCTGCCAATGTCGTCAGTTTGCGGACGGACGCCGATGTTGTGAAAATTGTTGTCAGTCAATATTGGCCCGGCGTGACAAATGTTGCAATCCATTTGATTGAACACTTCCATCCCTGCCAATTCGTTTGCCGTCAGTGGTTCGATCTGTTGAATTGCACGGTCGAGAGGTGTCCTATCCGAGAAGATCGAACGTTCATGCGTAGCGATCGCCATTGAGATCCGCGAAGGCGTTACGTCGGGCGTGCCGTAAACTTCTTCGAACAATTGCGGATACGTGCGTCCGCGGATCCAGGCCTTTAGTGCCGGTGGGATCTTCTGCCCGAGTGCTAACGGCTTTGCCATGCTGATCTTCGCAGCGACCTGCGTCCAATCTCGACCGCCGTGAGCCATCTCGGCGGATGAGAGAGGCGGGCCGGCCGACTGGCTTTCGAGTCCGGCCCATTCGGTCAATAGGACATTATTCGTTATCTGATCGCGGAAGGTGTCGTTCGCGCGGCCGTCCCAGAAGATGCCTTGGCGAGTGTAGCCCGCGTTCAAGTACGTCGGTGATTTACGTCCGGTGACTTGTGGACGAAGGCCGAAGATCGGATTCGATGTGTAGGTTCCATTGGCATTGTTTTGAACGACGCCGGGCGAACCAAATATATCGTCGGCAGTAAAGAACGCGTTATCAGGGCCTGGATTTCGCGAGTCACTATTGCTCACGGACGTTCGCGGGTCACTTCCGCCTGCTGCGGGACGGTGGCATGTGCCGCAAGAAACCGTATTCGTTGACGATAGTTGCTCGTCCCAGAATAGTGTCTTGCCAAGGATCGCTTTGGCGGCGGTGGCCGGATTGCCGGTTGGCTCTTGTGCCGGTTCCAGCACATCAAACGAACTCGGCATCATCTCGCCGACCGCTCGTCGGCCCTGATCGCCTAAGCTCATCTGGCTGATCGTTCCTCCGTTCTCCGCACGAACCCAATAGTAGTATTGCGTTCCTGCCGTCGCTGATGTGTCGAAGAAATATCCTTTCGCCGTCGTTCCAATGTCTACCGCCGTCGTCGAATTGTTAGCCGTATTGCGGAAAATTCGATAAAGCGTGGCTCCGCGAACTGCGTCCCAACTGATCTGTGTCTTTGCGATATAGTCGCCATCAGACGCCGCGACATTTGTCGGCGAACCGACCACATCAGACAGAACCGTTCCGCTCACGCGCGTGTCGAACGACGGAACCAAAAAAACTACAGCCGCCGCTGCGGCAAAAAGAATAGTAATGATTATCTTTGTACGGTTCATTAATGAAAAAACTTAAGTTAGCACGATTCGAAAGCAAACCAAGATTTTAGCGCCGACCTCGGAAATAGCTTAGGACAGAGGTCACAATTCGCGTTGTTTTGAAAATCGGATAAAATCATAAGATGAAGTTTCTTTCGATAATGCTTCTTCTCGGAGTTTCGATCTTGGCGGGCGTTTCGCCCGGGGCCGAGTTCGCCAATGCCCAAACCGGACGTGCAACGCCGACTCCTACGCCGAAGACCGTAGCGGTTCCGGCACCGACGTCGATACCGGCCCCAACGCCTGCGCCGACTCCGACCTTGGCTGATCTGCAATCGAAGATAAGGCTGAAGACGTTTGACAGTACCATTCGTCGCGGCCGTATCGGCATCAAGATCACATCGCTGGCGAGCGGCAAGGTCGTGTTTGAGAACGATGCCGACAAATATTTCATGCCGGCGTCGAATATGAAGAACTTCACCGTCGCGACGGCGCTTGAGAAACTGTCGCCTGACTATCGATTCGCGACAACGATATCGACATCAGCATTGCCGGACAGCTCCGGAACACTTAAAGGCGACCTCAAAGTAACCGGAAGCGGCGACATTTCGATGTCAACTTCATTCGACACTGAGTTTCCGGGCAAGATCGATCATTACAAATTCATCGACCAGATCGTCGACAAGATCGCAGCAACGGGAATTAAGAAGATCGAAGGCAACATTATCGGCGACGAGAGCTATTTTCGAGGCTTCGCCCTGCCCGAAGGCTGGGAATGGGACGATCTGCACACGTATTACGGCACCGAGGTCTCGGCGCTGCCGCTGAACGACAATGTGGTCGATATCACCGTTCGTCCGGGAACCAACGGCGGGCCTTGTAATGTTTCGGTTGCTCCCGCGACGACTTTGATCAAGTTCGTTAATCGGTGCATTACAGGCGGCGGCGACGGCGTAGCGATCACGAAATTGATCAATCAAAGTGTATTCGAGGTCGATGGAAGGATGTCAGCCGGTTCAAAGCCTGTCGTTCAGACATTAGCGTACTCGCATGTCGCCGAGTTGTTCGTAGATCTATTAAAACAACGCCTTGTGTTGAAGGGAATCACAGTTACAGGCGTCTCAAAAACAGTGAGTTCAAAGGCCGAACTGATGTGTCCGACGTGTGCAAGCTTGATGTGGACGAACATTGGCCGTATAGATTCGCCGCCGCTTTCGCTGATCGCCGCAAAGACGATGAAGCCGAGCCAGAATATGTACACCGAAACGCTGCTGTGGACGCTTGGCGAACAAGTTGGCCGAAAGAATAACGGTTCTGGAACAAGTGCCGTCTTGGGAGCAAACGTCGTTAACAACTTTCTGTCCGAGATCGGTGTTCCGTCGGATGGCATTGTCATCTACGACGGCAGCGGCCTTTCGCGGCACAACCTGATCACACCATCTGCCGTTGTGTCGTTGTACGAATACATGGGGAAACGAAGCCGATATTCGCTCGCATGGCGAAACAGCTTAACGATCGGAGGCGTTGACGGCACGCTCGGACGCCGATTCAAAGGCACACGCGCCGAGGCCAATATGCGTGGCAAAACCGGCACCATCGATCAAGTCTCCCCACTTGCCGGCTACGTTCGACCGGCCACAGGCCAAGAACTCGTCGTCTCACTCGTCATCAATGGCGTCCCCGGCGGAGCGGGAATTAGGACGAAAGTACTAGATGAGATCGTCGTGGCGTTGGCGGATTACAACGGTCGGATCGATTAGGTCGGTCCTGGCGATCGCGCCTTTGTCCTCCGCGTGTCCACCGGCTGTCCGCCGCGTGTCCACTCGCTCTTGTGGACACAGAAGTCATTGCTATTCAACAACTTAGGGGCGATTTTCCGCCAATTTTCCTAATTATTCGAAAAAAAATCGCCGCATTGAGCCAAAGCGTTGTAAAAGCTACCTCTTTTCCGTATTTTCGGCGAGATCGTGTAACTGTCAGTTTGAGTTTTCAAAGATCAAATCGCAGCTGGCGTTGCGATTACAGTTTATTATATCATAAATGCAACACGCGGCGGATTGTTTTTGCGAAATATTATCTACGATCTGTTTTCCCACGACGGTGTACCGTATTCATTGAGGAACTTAAGACTCTGCTTCATATAGGTCCTTACGTTTTGATTTAGGTAATTCATCCAATCTGGCTTTGGTTCGTTTTTGGCTAAAGCGAGCAATGCAAGAGCATAGCCGCACATTTCCTCGGTCAAATAGCCGCGTCGTTCCGCACGCCAGCCTTGCCCCATCGTGTTTGTGTATTGACCGAACGAGAATATTGAATTCGCTGTGAAGATGCCCAGGCCGTAGAAGATCACCACAAGATCGGTCATTGGTTCATGAAATTCGTACTCTGGGTCGATGCGTTCCTCGCCAAGTAAGATCACATGTCCGAGTTCGTGTGCAATTGTCGCTATGAACGCTTCGGCATTTGCGGATTGGCTTGTATCGAGAGAAATATTGTACTTGCCGTCACGACCTAGATGATAGGTGCCGAGAGCGTGGGAGCCGCCTTCGGATGCGGCAAACTGATTGATCTCCGAGCCTGACTTATTCTCGTAGAACGATAGCCGAATCGATCTATGATCGACCGACATGTAATAGCAGACCTGCTCTACCATCGTTCGTATGTTTAACTTAGTGCCATCGAACGGGGCCGGGAAAGATTCGGCCACGGGCAAAACTGTCTCGATCTCGCGCAATGAGTCGATCCCGAATTCATCGATGAGCCAGACAATCGAGCTATCAAGCCACTCTTTCGTATCTGCATCAACCGGACATTTAGGATCGAACCAGCCCATGATCTACTATCGCTCTCGAAGCCGATCCAATATCTTGTCGTGAATGCCGTCAAACCCGCCATTTGACATCACAGCGATGACGTCACCGGAACGCATTTCAGGCGTTAGATGCGCGACGATCGCGTCGGCGTCGGCGAATGTTGCTGCGACCTTGCCGGTAGCGGCTATGTCGGCGACCAGTTGCGGGACGTCGAGCAGTTTGTCGCCAAAGCGTTTCGCGTCTTCGGGATTGAAGACGCCGGCGACGATGACGTGATCGGCGTGGGCGAAGGCTTTTTTGTATTGTTCCTCGAAGATCGATAGCCGAGACGAACGCGAACGCGGCTCGAAAACTGCGATCAAGCGATTTTCCGCGTAACGCTGGCGAAGAGCCTTAAGCGTTTCATCAACAGCAGTTGGATGATGTGCAAAATCGTCGATAACCGTCACGCCATTTTCGACTCCGCGAACTTCCATACGGCGTTTTACTGATTCGAACGTATCGAAAGCTTCCTGCATTTTCTCTTGAGAAATGCCCCAAGCTTCAGCGGCGATGATGACGGCGAGACAATTGCGAACATTGAATTCGCCGATCATCTTGGTCGTGAACTCGCCCCATTTCTCTCCGCTGCAATAGAGCTCAAACTTCGTTCCGGCGGCTGAAAACTCGATGTTTCGAGCCTGCCATTTTGCGGCATCGCTCAAGCCAAACGTCTCGAGGGTCGTAAAGAGTTTGCCTTCCATCGATGCAAGAACTTCGCCCACAACAGGCGAATCGATGCCGCATATGAGGCGGCCGTTCCCTGGAACAAGATTCATCAGCCGTGAAAATTGCCACTTGATCGCGTCGAGGTCTTTGTAAATGTCGGCGTGGTCGAATTCGATGTTGTTTACGATCGCGATCTCGGGCAAGTACGACATAAACTTCGGTTTCTTGTCGAAGAATGCCGTGTCGTACTCGTCGCCTTCGATCACGAAATAGTCACTTTCCGTGACGCGAAATGAAGCACCAAAATTTTGCACAACGCCGCCAACAAGGAACGTTGGATCGAGACCACCGACCTCGGTCGTCCAAGCAGCGAGGCTTGTTGTTGTCGTCTTGCCGTGTGTTCCTGCGATGACCAATGAACGGCGGCCGCGTATGAACTCTTCGCGAACTGTTTCGGCCTGCGAGCGGTAAACGAGCTTGCGATTCAGGACTTCCTCAAGCTCAGGATTGCCGCGCATTATCGTGTTGCCGACGACCGTAATGTCGCGTTCGAGGTCAGTGTTCTCGGCCTTGTAGCCCTGCATTATCTCAATGCCGAGAGCCTCAAGCTGTGTGGACATCGGCGGATAAACATTCTGATCCGAGCCCGTGACCTTGTGCCCGCGAGCCTGCAACATTCCCGCAAGACTAGCCATCGCCGTCCCGCAAATTCCGATCAAGTGATAATGCATTCTATTTTCCGGTCAGTTCGGCGGCGACCCAATCGGCGTCATAAACCTTCCGCAGTGCCTCGATAATGCCCTGCGAATGAACGCCTACGGCACGGGAGCCTTCGTTTTCGTCGATGTACCAATAGCGGTTCGAAAGCTTTTGGTTATTGCTGTCGAAGTTGATGCCGACGAATTCTCCGGCACGATTGATGACAGGCGAACCGCTGTTGCCGCCGATCGTGTCGGCAGAGTAGACGAAATTCAGCGGTGTCGAAAGATCGATCTTGTCTTTTCGGCTGATAAGCGTCGTTGGCAGATCGAACGGCTCCTTGCCGTCGAAACTAAGCCATCGATCATAAAGTCCATAAAACGTCGTCTTGTAAGGGATAAGAGTCGTGTCTTCGCCATAACCGTGAACTTTGCCGTATTCGATCCGCAGCGTCGAATTCGCGTCCGGCGGCATCGTTCGTCCGTAAACAGCGAATCGAGCTTGGGCGATCTTGGTTCCGTTCGCTGTATCGACGTTGGTGATATTCGTTTCGTTCCATACGCGAAGCTCGCGAACGATCGGCTCGATGCGGCGTGCGAGAGCGACCATCGGATCGGTCGACGAATCTATTGCGGAGGCAGGACCATCAACCAATGCCTTGCGTGCCGCAGGATCTTTGAGCGTAGTTTCACGGATCGCACGTTTAACAACCTCAGCGGCGTTGGCGTCGCCAATTGCGGCTTTGATGAATGGGTCAGTGTTGCCCAAAATACGGCGTGCATTTTCGAGCCAATCTGTTAGCGTGGCTTCTTCGAGGTCAAGATTGAACGACGCCGGAGACATTACGCTCGATTTGAACCCACCGAGACGCGTTTCGCGGAATTCTGGGAAACGGCTGTCGTTATGTTTCGCAACCTCTTTGTGATAAGTGACGATCTGCAATGCGATCGTCGCAAGTCGCGAAGGCGATACGTTCGAATACGCGATGCGATTTGCCATTTTCGGAAGGCTCGCATAGGCCTTCGAAATATTTGTCCATGCCGGAGCATACTGTTTGTTCAGATCCGGTTTTGCCTTCAACTTATCTTGAAGTTCCTTTTCCTCGGCGACCTTTTTGGCAAAATTTCGCGGATTAGTTAGGCCGTCTTGTTGGCCTTCGAGACGCTTGAGCGAATTGGCGAGTCCGCGCATTCCTGGCCAGGCCTGACGAAATTGCTCATCGCTGCCCTTTGAATATTTTTCGAGCGACTTACGGCGCAGTTCCCAAACCTGCTTCTGCAGCGGATTGCCGACGTCACGCTGATAACCGAGCTGAGCGACCGTCAACAAACGTGCAGTTGAGCCCGGATAGCCCGAAACGAGAATGAACTCGCCGTCTTTCGCACCTTCGGCGGACCATTTGAAATAATTCGGCGTTGAGGCAGGCTTATCATTTTCGTAGGCTCTCAAGAACGTGTAGTCGAGGTCATGGCGCGGATAGACAAAGTTGTCGTAGTCGCCGCCAAAAAAGGCTGCCTGTTCTTCGGGAGCTTGCACGAGTCGAACGTCCGAATAGACCTTGTGACGGTATAACCAGTATTCGCCGCCGCTATAGAACGACGTCACATTGCAGCGAAGTTTGGTCGCGTCGTTGCATTCTTTCTCGATCTTAGCGATCTCGTTTATACGGTTATTTGCCGCACCTGCATCGTCTTTCGCCCCATTTTCAACACCGCGAATACGGTCGGTTACATTCTCGAACGACGCCAGAACTGACGCTTCGCCGTTTGGGACTTTCAGTTCAGCAGCCTGGTTTGCCGCCGTGAAGCCCGTTTTCATCAAATTCCGTTCTTTAGTAGAAAGACGTTCGATGTAACCCGCGGCAACGTGATGATTCGTGATGATCAGACCGTTCGCCGAGACAAAACCGGCCGAAGAGCCATTGACCTTCGGGCTTGCGAGACGCACATTGTCCATCCAGTCCTGCGTCGGCTCGAAATTGTAACGCTCTTTCCACTGCTTGAGCGGCGGATTGTCGAACGTCCACATTCCTTCGTCGGCAAAGATAGGTGAGATGAAAGTAAGTACGAGAAAAATCGCTAAAAATCGTTTCATAAAGGTCACATTAGTCCTGTTCGTATTTTGAGAGCAAGAGAAGACTCTCGGGATCTATAATTCCTATTTTAACGCGATCGAGAAAACCTGTTCGACCAAGAACATTTCGGTCAAAATATTCGCTCTCCGCAAAGTAAACCGTCGAAACCGTTTTTGTCTCGAGGACTGTCAGTTCGACCTCAAAGCCAAAGACACGAAACGAACCTGTTGCAGTTCCAATTTCCAGCGGAATTCCAGTCTCGACGACGAAGCCAAGCTCCTCAGCGAGGTCACGACGAAAAATACAAAATGAAGAACTCGTGTCTAGTCGAGCACGAACGTCAACTGATGTATCTCCGTTAGTAAGGATGGTTTCTAATACAATTCCAATTTCCCGAACAGGATAATTATAGGAAATTTTGAATTCAACCAATTCGGGCATCTACCATCCTCCGAAATATGGCTCCTCAATCGCACGTATTTTCTCGACATAGGGAATCGCAATTCCCCGATCACGTGCTAGTTTATAGAGTTCTTTCGCATCGCTTCCGTGTCCAACAAGCTCGTCTCCATCGAGCAAAACAAATTGTCCGTCGTATTTATGTTTGTTGGCGTTGATCCACATTTGAGAGCGTTCCCATCGTTCATTTCGATGTTCACGAACACCGTTTGAATTACCGTTGGCACTCTCGGTTTCAAGAAGACGGTCGAGTTTGTCGCGCTCAGCTCTCGAAAGCACTCGAATGTCATTGAATATTCTCTCTGCTGTCTGGGTCATATTATCGCCCTATACCAATTGTAACACCCAAACCTAGCTCAAAGCGCGACTAAGTTTCTCCATCGCACCGGCGAGAATGTCGTCTTCGCGGGCGATGCAGATGCGGACGTGTGCGTCCCAAGTGTCGCTGTCGGCAAATGCCGAGCCCGGCGTCATTCCAATTCCGGCGTCACGCATCAGCATTTCGTTAAATGCGATGGCATCGGTCCAATTCTCGGGAATTCGTGCCCAAATGTAGAACGCCGAACCCGAATTATAGATGTCAAAACCGAGTTGGGCGAGGCCTGCGGAAAACGTCTGGCGTTTCGCGTCGAACTTGTCCCGCAGCCGCGTATAATACGTGTCGTCTGCCATCAAAACTTTAGACAACGCACTTTGAAGCGGAGTCGCGGGGCAAACGTAGATGACGTTGGCAGCATTGTTGATCTTTTGAACAAGCTCGCCTTTGCCGTAAGCGTAGCCGAGACGCCAGCCGGAGATGTTCCACGATTTCGAGAACGAATTGACCGTGATCGTGCGTTCCCACATGTCGGGCAAACTCGCGATCGGCGTGTGCGGATTCTCGCCGACAACGTAATGTTCGTAAACCTCATCCGAGACGACCATCAGATCGAGTTCCTTTGCGACGTCGGCGACGGCCTCAAGTTCGGTCTGCGACATTACCTTTCCACTCGGATTCGCGGGCGAACATACGATGATCGTGTGCAGTGGAAATTCGCTGCGGTTCTTGAGGTGTCGGCAATGAGCGAGCAATGAGCCTTTGTCGAACGTTAGATTTTCATCGAGTTCGAATGCTTCGGTCTTTGCGCCAAACTCTTCTAAAATGCGGCGATGATACGGATAATACGGCTCAAAAACGAGTGCCGACTTGCCGCGGAGAAAGCTCTGAGCGATCCCGATCAACGCACCAGTGCCGCCGTTCGTGACCATGACTTCGAACGGCCTCGCGTCAGCATCGACATTGATATTATTGTACTTCGAGATCTTTGCGGCGATGGCCTGACGCAAACCTTCGTGGCCTTCGCTGCCGCCGTAATGGTTCTGGCTGGCCGCGATTATCTCTGCCGCTTCCTTCGCCAACTGCGGATCGATCGGCAACTCCGATTGCCCCTGAACAAGATTCCCGCTAGGCGGCACCAGCCTCGTGATCGCACGAATATCGGGCTTCACTTTCTTCAAAAATGGTTCAGTCATAAACACTAAATTAGCAATTTTAGACGGATTTCGCACGTTCGGCGTCAAGACAGTGGACATGTCGATTGCTCGGCGTTAATCTGAGGAACTAAGACAATACTTCGTTTTCCTAAGTCATATGAAAGTTCTATTTTTGTATATCGTCATTCTGGCGGTTTCGTCGCCGATATTCGCGCAGTTGGTTGTCGCACAACACGTGAATAGTGACGGGCGTTTCACAATTTCATTGGCGTCTAAACCTACAAGCGGCGGCTCTGCCGAAATGACACTCGATAAATACGAACTGGTTGGCGAGAACGTGATATGGGATTCATCACCGGGCTATTCAGAAGTAACTTATTTTTCGGTTTATGGGCCGAATGCGTTACTTTCGACTTCGGAGCGGAACAAAGTTGTGGCTCTTTACGCCAAGGCCATCGAGGGAGATCTCAAGGCCAAAGGCGTTGACGCCAACCTTGCGAGTAAGCCATTTGTCGCTGGCGGATTTCGGGGCGTTGAATTGCGCGGTTCGGTAGCAAAGTTGCTGCTTATACGCATATTCTTTACAAAAACTCGCCTTTATGTCGTTTCCCTTGTAAGGCCGGAAGATATGGGATTTGGCGAAATGACGCAAGTCGCAGACTCGTTTCGCTACCTAACCGAACAGGAATACATCGAAGCTCTTATCAAAGACAATTTGCCAAAACATCTACCTCAAGAAAGAGCAAAAGATCTATTGGTGAGCGATGCAGTACTTCGTGGATTGAAGGGACGCGTTCGTTCTGTCGTCGAGGAAGTTCGGGAAAGTCCGGGTACGAAACGAGAGTTACTTAGGAAAAGTGACTACGACGAGATGGGAAGTTTAACTAGGGAGATCTCGTATACCTCTGGATTTCCCGACGACCTCGTTCAATGGGGTTGGATAGACAACTTTCGAGTTAGCAATTCGGAAATGATCTCGTACCCGCTAGGCGAAGGCCCAAACCGCAAGGAGATTGTTTCTATTATGACAGCTCCGGTAAATATGCCGGCTGAGACGACTCCGAGAGATCAGCGTTATTCATCAAAATACGAATATAAATTTGACGATTCTGGAAGACTTATCGAAACTATCGATCTCTCGAATAACAACCGAGAATTTTCGCGTGAATCTAGGTCTTATGAAGTCGGAAAACGCACTACGATCCGGCGGTATGTATATAGTGAATCTGAATCCAAACTTGTTGAGTTACTGGATTCGAATGGAAACGTTATTGAAGAGCAATATTTTGGCGATGACGAGAAACTTGACTGGGTAACTGTTTTCAAGTTCGACAAGTTCGATGAGAAAGGCAATTGGGTCGTACGAAGGAGCTTTGAAAAAAAGAAAGTGAGATCAAAGTTCACGTTGCGTTTAGTCGATACAACCTATCGAACGATTACCTATTACTAACCGCCAACTTTGTTTGGGCGACTGACGAATTTATTCCCTATCAACCAAAATCGTAGCGGCAACTCAGCATCTTCTTCCGCGTAGTCGATGCCGATACGTTTTCCGACGGCTATGTCGCTGTCTTCAAATGAGCGAAATTTCTCGATCCAAATGCGGTCGCCTTTCAGATCTTCGCCGTTGAACGAGCGGTCGATACCGAGAGCGATGCAGAGTTTGCCCGGACCGGAGGTGAGGTCGCGGTCGCGTTTCCCGTCGCGTCGCTCACGCATAAGTTCAATTCCGTCAACAGGTTGCAGAGCTCGAATTAACGCGACATGTGGATGCTCGGCTGGGCCGGTGACCACGTTTAGTTGATAGTACTTCCCATAAATGAAGAACACATACGCATGTCCACCAACGCCATAAGTCACCTCGTTTCTCGCAGTTCTGCGGCCGCCGTAGCTATGAGCGGCTCGGTCTTCGACGCCGAGATAGGCTTCGGTTTCAACGATCATTCCGGAAACACGAATGCCGTTTTCGTCCGGTACGACGATTAGTTTGCCGAGCAATTCGCGGGCGATGGCGACTGTGTCCGTGCTTGTAAAGATTGATCTTGCCAGCTTCATAAGCAACGATTCGGGTTCGGAGCGACTCGAAATTCTGATGCCATTTCAGAGCGTATTATATGAGGACTTTAGCAGTAATCAGTATCACAATCATTCTCGCGACGTTTTCTGTTGCACAAAAGCCGGACCAAGTGCTTGCTACAGCCACGGGTCAAACGATCAAACTGGCCAACCTTTCGCCAGAGGTGCAAACGGCAGTTGCTAATTTGCCCGAGAGCATTGCCAAACAACGCAAGGACCTTCTCGATCAGCTTGTCTATCAATCCGTGATCGAACTCGAAGCAGTTTCGCAAAAGCTTTCGGTCGGCCAGTACATCGTCACCGTAAAGAAAAAAGTTCCGGACCCGAAAGAGGCCGACATCAAAGCCGTTTACGACGAAAATGTTGACAAACTCGGAGGTCTGACATTGGCTCAGGCGCGGCCGCGAATTATTGCGTTTCTACGTAACGAGCCAGAAAGCAAAGCGATCGAGGCGATGTACACTACGTTGCGCGTCAAATACAAGGTTGCCAACGGCAAAGATATCAACGTGCGACTGCTGCCGGCTGATATCGTGGTTACGATCAACGGCAAAGGCGTGACGAGCAAGGAGTTCGAAGATTTCGCGAGGCTTCCGCTCTATGAACTCAACGCCGGGCTTGCCGATGTTGTGATCGAGGATATCCAAAGTACGTTGATGAACGCACTGATCGCCGTCGAAGCCAAATCGAGAGATCTCCAATCTTCGGATCTTATCGCCCAAGAGATCACGAACAAGATGAAGGATTTCTCTGACGAAGAGAGATATTCGTTAGAAGATGCCTGGATGAAACGCTTGTTCGCGAAGTATCAGGCAAAGGTTCTCTACACGGTTCCGACTCCTTATGTGCAAAATATTGCAGTTGATGACGATCCGGCCCAAGGGCCTGCAACTGCAACTGTTACGATCGTGATGTTCAGCGATTTTCAATGTTCGGCGTGTGCGGCTACGCACCCTGTCCTGAAGCGGGCGATCACTGACTTTCCGGGAAAAGTTCGCCTTGTTGTTCGCGATTATCCGCTTGAGAGTATTCATGAGAACGGATTCAAGGCTGCGCTTGCGGCGAATGCGGCGAATGCTCAGGGGAAATTCTTTGAATATATCGAAAAGCTGTACGCAAATCAGGACGCACTCGACGACGTATCGCTGCAAAGATATGCGGTCGATGTCGGTTTGAATGCACCGCAGTTTACGATAGACTTTAGTGCTGAAAAGACGGCGTTAGAGGTTCGCAGAGACATGGCCGACGGCAATTCGTACGGCATCAATTCGACGCCGACTATCTACGTTAACGGCGTCAAGGTGCGTGACCTTTCATACGAAGGATTTAAGGCCGCGATCGAACGGGCTTTGAAGAAATAAGCTGGAGATTATGCGTTTTCTATTACTTTTTGCATCAGTTGCGATAGCCACGGCTTGTGGAAATACGCCCGGGAATTCGACAACGAATCTGAATACCTCAACGCCAAAGCCTGCAGCGGCCCCCCTTAACGTAAGTTCGTATGAGGTTGTAAAGGTTTACCCACACGACGATAAGGCCTTCACGCAGGGCTTGTTCTTCCACGATGGGTTTTTGTATGAGAGTACGGGCCAGAACGGAAAGTCGTCACTGAGAAAAGTAGAGATAGAAACCGGCAAAGTATTGCAAAAATGGGATTTACCGCGAGAGGATTTTGGCGAAGGCAGCACGTTGATCGGCGACAAGATCTATATGATCACGTGGCAACAAGGTCTGGGCCGTGTGTTTAACTTGTCCGATTTCAAACTGCTCCGCGAATTCTCATATCAAGGCGAAGGTTGGGGCCTGACCAACGACGGAACGAACCTTATCATGTCGCAGGGCACTCATGTACTGAAATTCATCGACCCGAACACGTTCCAGTCGAACAAGACGCTTGCGGTCATGCGTGAAAACGGTCAGCCGTTGATGCAGATCAACGAACTCGAATGGGTCAAGGGCGAGATCTGGGCCAACATTTGGCACTCCGAGGACCCGCAAAAAAGTCTAGGAAAGCCAAATTATATCGCTCGGATCGATCCCGCAAATGGAAAGCTAGTTGGTTGGATCGATCTTTCTAATATTTCGCCCGAGGACCAGCGTCGCGATTCTGAAAACACGCTGAACGGTATTGCCTATGACGCGGCTACCGACCGTATTTTCGTAACCGGAAAGAATTGGAAAAAGCTTTACGAGATCAAGCTAAAACCGGCTCAATAGTGAACGAAACTGATAAGAAAATGATGCGGCGGGCGATCGAACTTGCCCGAATTGGAATGGAAAGCGGCGTTGGCGGTCCGTTCGGTTGCGTCGTTGCGCGTGGTGACGAGATCATCGCTGAGGGCAATAATCGCGTTTCCTCGGCTAACGATCCGACGGCCCACGCCGAGGTCGTTGCAATTCGCGAAGCCTGTAAAGCTTTGAGTACATTCCAGTTAGACGGCTGTTCGGTCTATACTTCGTGCGAACCTTGCCCGATGTGCCTGGGAGCGATCTATTGGGCTCGTCCTGACAGGGTTTATTTCGCTTGCAATAGGGACGACGCTGCCGAGGCCGGATTTGACGACGCACTGATCTACGACGAACTCGCAATTCCGAACGAAGAGCGCCAGCGGGCGATGATCAGTCTGCTTCGTGACGAAGGCGTGGCACTATTCCAAGAATGGATCGCAAAGCCCGATAAGATCGAATATTAGTATCAGATATCACTTATCAGCTTTCAGCTATTCCGGAAGACACTTCGAAATAGCTGAAAGCTGATAGCGAATAGCTGATAATCGAATAATGAAGTTCATCCTCAATGATCAAGACATCGAAACCGACGAACCAACAGGTTCGACGGTGCTCGATTTCGTGCGTTATCACAAGGATCTAAAGGGCACCAAGATCGGCTGCCGCGAGGGCGATTGCGGCGCTTGTACGATTCTGGTCGGTGAGCTGATCGATGACAAAGTTCGGTATCGCTCGATGACCTCGTGCCTGATGCCGCTCGCGAACGCCGACGGCAAACATATCGTCACTATCGAAGGCATCAACCCAACCGACGGCTCCCTAACGCCGGTTCAACAAGCGATGGTCGACGAATCGGGGACGCAATGCGGTTTCTGTACGGTCGGTTTTGTGATGTCGCTAACCGGCTATTGTCTCGGACCGCACGCGTCCTCGCGTGCTCTTACCGACGACGCCATTTCTGCCATCGACGGCAACATCTGCCGCTGCACCGGCTACAAATCGATCGAACGTGCCGCGTGCCGAGTCAGTGATCAGTTAACAGTGAACAGCGAACAGTGCGTTCCTGAGTACTTCACCAGCATTTCCCGACGACTGAGAGCACTGACGACGGCGGCAGTCGAGGCGGAAACACGACCGGTAGGGAGTGTGCCCTATGTAGGAGGAGGAACAGACGCTTACGTTCAACGTCACGACGAAATGGCGGAATCTGCCGCGATGCCGCTGCTCTACAACGACGAACTTCGCGGTATTCGTGACACTGGCAGGTACATTGAGATCGGAGCGTCTGCGACAGTCACCGACCTGCTCGAATCGCCGTTGATGAACGAGCTGTTCCCGAAGCTCTACGATCAGCTAAAACTCGTCTCATCAACCCCGATCCGCAACATGGCGACCTTGGCCGGCAACTTCGTCAACGCCTCGCCGATCGGCGACATGACGGTCTGGTTCCTCGCGCTCGACGCAGAGGTCGATCTTTGCGCCCGTCCACGCGTAAGCAAGGGCGTATCACGCACGCTGGCATTGAAAGAACTCTATCTCGGCTACAAACAACTAGCCAAGCAACCCGACGAGATCATCACCGCGATCCGTTTCAAAAAACCAACCGGCGATTTCCGTTTCAATTTCGAAAAGGTCTGCAAACGAACGTATCTCGACATCGCCAGCGTAAACACCGCGATCTCACTCGAAATAGAATCAAAGCCCGGAGCCGCATGGGTACCGCCGGTGCTCCGCGGCGAGTTGCCTGATGCGTCAAACGCCAGCGAGATCGACCACGTAATAACATCGGCCCACGTCTCCGCGGGCGGCGTCGCGCCGATTCCGTTGTATTTGCGAAAAACATCAGAGTTCCTCGTCGGCAAGACCATTAGCGAAGAAACCATCACCGCCGCGAACGAGATAATTCAATCAGAGATCTCGCCGATCTCGGATGTACGTGGAACCGAGGAATACAAACGATTGTTACTGTGGCAGCTTTTTCGAGCACACTTCGTAGAGTTGTTTACTATTTGATTCTCAATAGATGAAGGATGTGAAAAGAATAGCAGTTATCTTACTAGTCACGATCGTGCTTCTTTACGGTGGCTATGAAGCTCTGATCTATTACGTCAACCTACCGAGCGGAGTTGTACTTT
>CALMPJ010000103.1 GCA_937871585.1 uncultured Acidobacteriota bacterium
GTCGCACGATGGCCTGTGCCGACAATGGCGTAACGAAGACGCTCGAGCGGCGTGACACTAGCGAGCGAGGTTCCGGCGAGCATAGCACCGGCGGCTACTGCTGCACTGCCTTTTACAAATTCACGTCTGTCGATCTTGTCTGTTGCCATGATTCACCTCATGAATATTAGTTCTTATAGATAGCTTCGCGTTTGTGGTAACCGTCTTTTATCACGGTCGCATCGATGTTCGACTTATCGACCATGATAGGTTCGAGCAACAATGAAGGCACGTCGATCTTGCCATTGTTGACCTTCGACGTTGTCGCGATAACTTCCTTTTTCGCCAATGCGACAGCAACTTCCGCAGCTTTTACAGCAAGAACGGAAACCGGCTTATAGACAGTCATCGACTGCGTTCCCGCGAGAATTCGCTGAAGACCGGCAAGGTCGGCATCTTGACCGGATACTAATACTTTGCCGCCAAGGCCAACCTTTGCAAGGGCTTGAACAGAGCCGCCGGCCGTCGCATCGTTCGAGGCAACCACGGCAACGACGTTGTCATTGTTTTGAGTAAGAGCGTTTTCTGTATGCTTTAGTGCCTCGTCAGGCAGCCAATCTTTCGCCCACTGATCTGCGACGACTGTGATGTCCTTTCGTTCGATAAACGGCTGCAGAACACGCATCTGGCCATCGCGAAACATCTTAGCGTTATTGTCGGTCGGGGCACCGCCGATGAGAATATAGTTGCCCTTTGGTGCTCGTTCGGTGAGGTATTTTGCCTGAAGCTCACCGACCTTTTCGTTATCGAAAGAAACGTAGAGATCAACGTCGCTGTTCTTGATCAAACGGTCGTACGAGAGCACGGGAACGCCTTTCTTCTTTGCCGCATCGACCATCGTCGCCGCAACCTCTGCGTTGTGCGGAATGATAACGAGTACGTCGATGCCCTGCGTCAGCATATTCTCGACCTGCTTGATCTGCGTCTCGTCTTTACCGTCAGCCGATTGAACGATAACCTCAGCACCGAGTTCCTCGGCACGTTTTACGAAAAGGTCGCGGTCTTTTTGCCAGCGTTCCTCTTTGAGCGTGTCCATCGAAAGTCCGATCTTGATCTTCTTACTTCCGTCCGGTTTTGCGGCATTCTGATTCGCAGACGCGGTCGAAGGAGCATTACCACATGCTAATGAAAGCATCGAAGCAGCCAGAAGCAAGATTAGAACTAGCGTATTCTTCATTGGCCTTCGACTCCGTAAACAATGTCCATCGTCAACTGATCGAGCCGTTCGTAATTTAGGCCTTTTGAAGCTAGCTCGTGACGGTCGATATTCTTGTTCAAAATCGCCGTTGCTTTCTCCGCGGAAAACTCGCCGACCGATGAATGGTTTGTCGCAGCGATGTCGCTCATTATCGACTGGATCTCAGCGTGTCCGTTCCAGCGTCGAGCTTTTTCTTTCAAGATCAAATATGTCCGCATACAGCCGCGGGCAAATTCTTCGACTCCGGCGTAGTCTTCCGAGCGATACGCATGGGCATCGAAATGCCGCATTCCTGCGTAGCCAACATCTTCGAGAAACTTCACAAGCCAGAACATCTGTCGCGGACTGACCGAGCCAAAACGTAGATCTTGGTCATATCTTCCGGGATACTGATCGTTGAGGTCGATGTGATACAGCTTACCGGCTTCCCATGCCTGTGCGACGGCGTGCATCATATTTAGGCCCGGCATCTGCTCGTGTGCGACCTCAGGATTAACGCCGACCATCTCGCGATGTTGGAGAGTTTCGATGAACGCGAGATACGACGCAGTCGTTGGAAAATAGATGTCGGCACGCGGCTCATTGGGCTTAGCTTCGAGGGCGAACTTGTAACCGTAATTCTGCGAGATGTTGTATTCGCAAAGAAAATCGAGGCACTCCCTGAATCGTTTGATAGCGTCCGGCACAGTGCGGCAGGCGTCCGTTTCGACTCCTTCGCGACCGCCCCAAAGCACAAAGATCTCAGCATCGAATTCAGCTCCGAGGTCCATTGCACGCATCGTCTTTTGCAATGCGTATTCGCGAACCCGCGAATCACTCGCCGTAAACGCGCCGTCTCGAAAGACTGGCTCATAGAACAAATTGACCGTCGCCATTGGCACCTTTACGCCGTTGTCGCCGCATGCTTGGCGGAACTCAGCGACGATCGCGTCGCGTTCCGAAGCCGTCGCGTCGATCGGCACGAGATCGTTGTCATGAAAATTAACGCCATAGGCACCAACGCGGCCGAGCATTTCGACGATCTTGGTCGGCGGCATTTTCTCGCGAACTGCCGCACCGAACGGATCGGCACCGCGATTCCCGACCGTCCATAGGCCGAAAGTAAATTTGTCTTCTGGTTTAGGTTCGTACATCTTAAATATTGGTTGCGACTTTCAACGCATCGTAAAGCCGTTGGTAGATCTTGTAATTCTTGTCCAAGATCGCGGAATTATCCACTATCGGTTCTGTTCGATCCGCGACCGTGATCGTAGCGTCGCATGCTCCAGGAACAGAATCCCAAGCTCCTGCTCCAACGCCTGCAAGGATCGCAGCACCGAAAGCCGCGCCTTCGTCAGCAGTCGCGATCTCCACGGTTTCGCCGTAAACGTCTGCCTGTATCTGCCGCCACAATCTCGAAGTCGCGCCGCCGCCGCCGAGGCGAATATTCGTCGAACTAACACCGATCTCGCGAAATATCTCGATCGCGTCTTTGAGAGAGAATGCGACGCCTTCCATTACAGCTCGCACCGCGTGCCCTTTCGTGTGCGAAGCCGTCAAGCCAACTAACGCCGCTCGAGCATTCGCATCAAGATGAGGCGTTCGTTCGCCCATCAAATAAGGAAGCCAAACTGCTCCGTCAGAGCTCGCGGGAACATTCTCGGCCAATGCCGTTATATCGTCGTAGCTGGCGTCGACAGCAAACGTATCGCGAAACCACTTCAGCGAAAGACCTGCGGCTTGGGTCACGCCGGTGTTGTGCCACGTGTTTGGCACCGCGTGACAAAGTGTGTGAATTCGGCCCTGCGGGTCAAATCTCGGCTTGTCCGACGCCGCAAAAACTACGCCCGAAGTACCAATTGTCGCCGACATCATACCTGGCTTTACAATGCCAAGGCCGACTGCACCGGCGGCGTTGTCACCGGCACCTGCAACGATCGGCGTGCCTGCTTTCAGGCCTGTTAATTCTGCAGCCTCGACCGACACGACGCCGGTGATCTCCGTCGATTCGAAAACTCGTGGAAACAGATCTTCGTCGATCTCGAATTCCGAGATCAACTCCGCGGACCAGTTTCGCTTTGCGATATCAAATAACAATGTGCCCGACGAATCGGCAACGTCGCTCGCTTTGTCGCCGGACAGGCGAAAGCGAATGTAATCTTTCGGCAGCAAGACTGATCGTACTTGCGACCAATTCTCTGGCTCGTTCTCACGTTGCCAAAGCAGCTTTGGCAATGTGAATCCCGAAACCGCGGGATTTCCTGCTATCGAGATCAGACGTTCTCGACCAATCTTTTCCGTGATCTCGACGCACTGTTTCTCAGTTCGCTGATCGCACCAAATGATCGCCGGCCGGATCGAACGGTCTTGTTCGTCGAGAACGACCGCTCCGTGCATTTGGCCGGAAAGTCCAACGGCAGCGATGTCGGCAGAGTCAACCCTCGAACAAACCTCTCGAATCGCGATCTGAGCCGCTCGCCACCAGTCGTTTGGATCTTGTTCTGCCCAACCGATCTCAGGCGAATCGAACGGCTCGTGCTCGGCTGTTGCGGCACCGACAACCTTGCCGCCATCGTCGATGACGACCGCTCGCGTTCCGCCGGTGCCTATGTCGAGGCCGAGAAACAGCATTCAAATATCAACCGAGCGAATCGACCTTTTTGCCGCCGATCGTCACATTCTCGAGCTTGATGCCCTTCACATTCTTGATGACGTTCTTGTTCTTCATCTCGCCAAAGGTGCAATTCTTAAGCGAAACGTCGTAGATCGGAGCGTTATCTAAGCCTTGCAGATCAACTGCACGATTGCCGCTGCCACAGGTCAGCCCGTCGATCTGAACATTGCGAACAAGCGGCGTGTGGCTGCCCTTTGCACCTTCTTCGTAGTTAAAATCGATCTCGATCACGGCTCGAGAAACGGTGCCGATCGTGTTGTTCCTGTAATAGAAATTCTCGAGTTTGCCGCCACGAGATGCGTTGTTCTTGAACCTGATCGCTGTCCAAAGATCAGGGCTGTCGAGTTTATTATCGTGGGCGAACACATTGCGAACGCCTCCTGATATCTCGCTGCCGACGGTTATGCCGCCGTGCCCGTCTTTGAACATACAGTTGCGAATGATGATATTCTCGCTCGGAGTATTGAGCCTGCGACCGTCGTTGTTTCGTCCTGATTTTATAGCGATACAATCGTCGCCGGTATCAAAATGGCAGTTCTCGATCAGCACGTCTTTGCACGACTCGGGATTGCAGCCATCGTTGTTCGGTCCGTGCGTTTCGACGTGAATGTTTCTGACTGTTACGTTCTCGCACATTACAGGATGCACTTCCCACATTGGCGAATCGACGATCTTGACGCCTTCGACGAGAACATTCTTACATTTGTAAGGCTGTATGAATTGCGGACGAAGATAGTCTTCCGGGCCGCCGAAAATGCGTTCGGCGACAGAAGCATTTCGATCCATATACTCGTAAAGCTTTGCACGTGCAGTACGTTGAGCGACCTTGTTTGGGTCGCCGCCGTACCTAGGATTTCCGTGCCATTTCCAGAAGAACGATTTGCCCTGTCCGTCGAGCGTGCCTTCGCCGGTGACAGCGATGTTGGTCTGCTCGTAAGCGTAAATGAGCGGCGAGATGTGCATCAGTTCCATGCCTTCCCATCGCGTGTGTACGACCGGAAGATACGCCTCACGATTCATCGCAAATTTGAGCGTAGCTCCTTTGGAAATATGCAGATTGACGTTGCTTTTGAGTTCGATGGCTCCTGTAAGCCATTCTCCCGCCGGCACGACCACGTGGCCGCCGCCTTTTTTCGAGCATTCAGCAATGGCTTTGTTGATCGCCGCTCGGCAATCGACGGTTCCGCCGGCCTTTGCTCCAAATTTGCGAATGTCGTAATTCTTGTTCTTGAATTTCGGCGGAACTATGCGAGCCAAGATCGTTTTGTATTCAGCCGCCCAAGGATCGGTTTGTCCGAACGCGAGTTTTGGAGCAAGCATTACGCCGGCTGCTCCAATTGAAAAATTGATAAGAAATTCTCGTCGGTTTTGCATTACTTTTTCCTTCTTACTTTGCGGTCTTCCTTTGCGTCTTTGCGGCTTGGCGGGAGGCGAATCGGTTTTCCGCAAAGCCGCCAAATCGCAAAGAAGCCGCAAAGTAAAACGTCACGGCTTACCGCTCGCTACACGCTGCTTCCATTTCGGATAGTCCTTCTCGATCAGATTCTGCGGGCTTGAAACGTACCACGTATAGCCGCTTGCCCGTTCAGGATCGAGATCTTTGATATCGTATTTTATGATCGAATCTCGCCCAACGAAGACAGGTTTCATCGTCGATAACTCATAAAATCTGCCCCACAACGGCGTTGCGGTCGGGTCTTTTACCAGCGAATATTTCCAGCCTTCTGGCGTCATTTTTCGATCAAGTTTGAAACCGGTGATTCTGTTTTTCTGATACCACGCGATCGAAGATTCTATTGCAGCGATCACTTCCTTCGACGGTTGTTTGACGCCCATTAGGAACTTAATGATCGCCACAGATTCGCCACCCGTAAGTGAGATCGGCTCGAACGCCCGAGCCTTTGCGGGCTGTAGCGTTACTTCGTCATACTGAGCCGCCCAGATCGTCGGTTTGCCTTTGACCGATACTTGCAGTTTGATTGTCAGAGTCAAGCCCTTTTCAACCGCAGCTTCGCATTTCTTGCGTCGTTCTTCGTCGATGAATTTATGATCGTCAGCTTTCTCCGAGATGTCGCGAAGCAATTCGAGCACGCCGATCATCGCATCGTCGTTATAAGTGATATGCGTGTAATAACCTTTTTTTAGCGGAAAGAATTGCGGAAAACCGCCATTCTCGTACTGTGATGAGAGCAGATAATCGACACCTTTTAAGTACGCGTCTTTGTACTTTGGAAGATTTCCCGGCGGCGAGGCTTTGAGCATGCTAGCGGTTATGAGCTTGCCAAGATAGTCGATCTGCGTATAGGTCGCTTTGTTGTCGATCGTGGTCTCGCGAATATCGTCACGGCTGGCAGCGAGCTTTTCCCGTTCACCTTTGGTGAGCATCAACGCCATGTCGATATTCTTTTCGAAACCGCCGTTCGATTTTTGATAGAGCAACAACTGGTCGCCGATGCGTGCCGCTTCGTCTGTTTGGTACCACAGCGGCTTTTGCTTCATTACTTCGTTCCAAGTAACGAGCTTCCAATCAGGCGGCGTCTTTTCCTGCCAATCGAAATTGTTCGACTTGTAAGGATCCCAGCCGTCTTTGCCGCTTAGAAAATACTCTACCGAAAATACCTTGATGTCCGAATCTCCGAGCTTCTTGGTCCACGCGACGCGAGCTTCCGGATTCGAACCTTTGCCGGTTGAGCCATACTCAGCGAAATATGCGGTCTTTTCGCGGTGAGGTTCCCAGTGATGCCAGCCTTCTTTGCGGATGTCAGCGTCGAGCTCAGTGTTAAGAAATACGGTACGGCCGTAGTCACGCCACGGCCGACCGAGATAAATGCCGTTTTTCGTGTTGTTGCTGGTCACGCGGCATTTATGAAAAATGAATCCTGCCGGCTCGTCCGCGGCAAACCGCATCGGAGCCGTGATGTAGCCATCGGCTTTGCTGTGAATGTGGCAGTTCTCGAACACCGCCGACGCCATTCCGAAGATGTAATCGACATGGCCCTCGATGTAAGAATCGACGTAGTATTGCCGTCCGTTCTTCGCATATAGCGTGTCTTGCCAGCCCAAGAAACGGCATTTGTTGAATATCGATCGGTCGGCTTCGACAAGCACAGCAACTGCCTGCGAGCCCTGGCCAAACGAATTCTCGAACGTCACATTCTCGGCATAAAAATCGTGGCCGCCGATATAGACGGCATAACTAGCCGAGGTCGAGCCTGCTTCTTTGTTCGACAGACTGAATGCGATGATCGTCTTCGCCGCATCGGTACCGATGAACGAAACATACGGTTTGTTTGCAGGAACGCGTACCTGTTCGACGTACATTCCCGGCTTGATGGCGATCACGAACCTTTTCTTATTATTTATCGGAACACGATCGATAGCCGCCTGAACCGTCCTCACGTCACCGGTGCCGTCCGCTGCGACTGTTATGTCCGCCGCGTTCACCGACAGAGCAGCGATGGCAACCAACAACAATGTAACAATTGTTCTAAGCATCGATCTTCTGACAAAAAGAGCGCTGTACTGCTCGATAAACCTCTACGGCAATACAGCGCTCGTCTAGTGAAACGAACCGCTACGTTTAGAACGTAAAGCGGGCTCCTATCTGAACGTCACGCGGCGGCTGACGAACAGGTGCCGCAGATATACCGAATGTCGTCGCCGAAGCCGTCAGGTTCGGTGCCGAGAAATACGGCGTGTTGAGTGCATTGATAGCGTCAACACGGATCTGAAGCTTCATTCCCTCGCGGATCCTGAAGTTCTTCGAGATACCAACGTCGAACTTCAAGAAACGCTGATTTCGCAGTCCGTCCACTGTGAACGGTATCTTACGTAGCGTAATAGCGCTTCCGCTCGTCTGGTTATTTGCAACGCCGGGAACGACGCCGTTGATCGCAAATCCGGCGATGTCCCAAGCCGGAATATCAATGCCGTAACGTAAGCCGTTTGCATCTTTTTTGCCGAGTTTAGCCTGCAACTGCGAGATATCGCCGTTGTAGTACATGTTTGGCAACAAGAGCGGTTCGCCGCTTTGCCATTCATAGACGCCCTGCATCTGCCAACCGCCCAAGATCGCGTCGACTACAGGATGCAGATCGCTACCGAATTGACGGCCTTTGCCGAACGGCAGTTCATAGATTCCCGACAGCGTAAATCGGTGCGGACGTTCGTTTGGCGAAATGTAGTTGGTCAGATCGGCGTCCTGCGGATTTAGATACTGGTTAGCGAGGTGTTCGCGTGACCAAGTATAAGACCCATTTAGCGAAAGGCCCTTGTTGAAACGCTTGATCAACTGAACCTGAAGCGAATGATAGTAGCTGCGTCCGTTGTATTCCGTTGTCGATACGTTTCCAAACTGCGGGAACGCGGTCAACAGACGGCGACGAGCGATCGTGGTACCGTTCCATGCCGTGCTCGTAGGTATGAGCGTACGGAACGGATTCGAGATCGTCGCGTTCAGATATGTCGTTGCACTAGCGAGATCAGCAACGAGAGTTGCAGGGTTCGCAGTCGCGAGGTCGATCAAGCACGGCTGGCCATTATCAACACGTACGCACGATTTCGGAATCGCATTCAATTCGCGGTTGACACTGAGGTTGTAGCCTCGCGAGTAAATGTACGCGACATCGAGGCCTACTCCGCCCCAGATCTCACGCTGTATACCTGCGATGAATCGGGCGTAGTTCGCATTCTTTCGGTCATTCGACAAGATAACCGATGTCGGACCGTTGTTTCCGACCGCCGTGAGATCAGTTCCGGCAAATGTCATCAGACCGTTCGCACTACCAACCGAAGGCAGAATACCGTTCGGGAACGCGTTTGACATCGTCGCGATAAACGTAAGTCCGTTATTCGTCGTAGGCGTAAATGTGGTACCAGTCGAGAAACCAGGCTGGAAGACCACATTCTGAGTTATGATCTGGAACGGTGAAGTAAATACACCGAAGCCCGCACGAACGACCGTCTTCTGATCGATCCCCCAAGAGAAACCAATACGCGGCTGGAAATTATTTGTATCCATCTGCTGATTTCTTTCCTTGTTATCAGCAGCAAAGATAAATCCGCCCTTAAGATTTTGAAACACGGTGTTCGGAACACCAGGCGGGACACTCGAGTTGTAGTTAGCGAGAACTCCGCCGGCGATCGGGCTTGCAATATTGCGATCAAATCCGGTTACCATTTGTCCGCTCTTTTCGCGGAAGCCGGTCTCGACCTCGTAGCGCATACCGAGATTCAATGTCATGCTCGCAGATAAACGCCAGTCATCCTGGAAAAAGAATCCGTGATAGTCGCTCGAAACGTCGTACTGCTGCGGGTTATCGATCGAACCGCTAGCCGGAAGACCAAGCAGGAATGCTGCCAAGTCGCGTCCTATGCGGTCTCGCTCAGTGTTGCCCGAGCTCGAGTTTTCCATCGTGTAGGTTCCTTGGAACGTAAACTGTCCTGCTGCATAACCCTGGTAATCAAACGTTTCGTGCAGCTTACGATAGTCGTAGCCGTAGCGGAACGTATGCTTGCCATAGATCTGCGTAAACGTCGGCTGGATCGTCATCATATCGAATGGACGTTCGCGGCCGTCGTTATAATCCGCACGAAGCGATCCTACTGTCAGGAAATTCGTAAAGTTGAAACGCGGGAAGATATTGCCCTGGCGGATCGACGGAATTCCGGTAAAGCCAAGCTCTGCTGCCGTTGGCTGTCCGTCCTGAAAACGTCGAAGCTTGAACATCGCCCAGCTGCCGCGGAGGTCAAAGATGAAATTTGAATTGATCGTCGATGTCCATACAACGTTTCCACCGTGATTTCGTCGATTCTCAAATCCTTGGAAGATCGAACCTTCTACCATCGGTAAGTTGTAACGGTCTTCAGTATTACGGCTATGGTAATACTTACCAAAAATGGCGTTCTTCGAGTTGATCGTGTGGTCTATTCTGACCATATACGACCGATAGGGACGCTGAAGGTTCTGATCCGTGATGTAGTTATTCGCTAAGCCCGGCAGATTTGGCTCAGGAAAATACTGCATGAACGCGAGTGCCGGTGCATACATACGGTTCGTAGGGATAATGTTGCCCGCGAATGCCGTTCGGCAAACTCGATTGAGCGTTCCTGTCGTTCCGCAGGTCGAATTTCCCATGAACGCGGTCGCCGGATCGTAGATCGGATATGTAAGTTCGGAGAAATTTCCCGTTCGCATCAAACGCGTTGGAACCGAATACGTGGTCGTCTGGGCGACATTGTCCGACTGCCTTTCATAAGAGAACAAGAAGAACGTCTTGTCCTTGATGACCGGCCCGTTCACCATTGCTCCGTATCTATTGTACTTTCGCTCAGGGCGATCAATGCCGGCTCGGTTATTAAAGAAGTTGTTTGCGGTTCGGCTCTTATCACGGTTGTAATAATAGCCTTCGCCGTGCCACTTGTTGGTACCGCTCTTTGTAGCAACATTGACCGTCGCACCTGCGGTAAAGCCCATTTGCGCGTCAAAACTGTTGGTCTGAACCTTGAACTCACGAGTCGATGACGACGGCGGCGTAAACGCTACCTGACCGTCATATGCGAGGTTTGGCGAACCGTCAAGATTGATCACGTTACCGCCGCTTCCATTGATCTGGTTTCCTTGGGTTCCGTTGCTGCGGAAACCGGCGAGGTTGCCATTTGCCGTCGGACCTTGGAAATTTGGGTCACCGGTATAAACCATGCCCGGTGCCTGAGTCGCGAGTGTATATGGAGCACCTTCTGCAAGAGGCAATTCTTCGATCTGGCGTTGGCTGACCGAAGTTCCCAGCGAGACGCTTCCCTGTTCGAGAACCTCGGCTCCGGCTGAAACATTTACCTCGGCAGTTGCCCCGATCTCGAGCTTGAACTCAAGATTTAGTCTATCGTCGACGCCGACCGTCACATTCTCACGAACCGACGATTTGAATCCGCTGCTCGTGATCGTAACGTTGTAAGTTCCGGGAATTAGAAACGGTACGGAGAAAGTACCTTCATCGTTGGTCGTAACGGTTTTTGCCACATTCGTGTCACGGTTCTTGACCGTTACGGTTGCACCGGCGACGACCGCGCCATTTGGATCGGCGACCGTACCGGCGATCGTGCTTCTAAATTCTTGCCCAACCGCAACCATTGCTGACATAGCCAAAACAATAGCTGCGATCATAAACCTAAGATCAATGTGCTTTCTCATATTTCTCTTCCTGCCTAAAATTTGAATCTTTGAACCTGCTTGGTCTGAATTGTCAAAAATAATAATTGGTTTTACCAATTAACGCAAGTACAAAATCGCAAAAACTTGAAAGTTTTTACCGAAATTGGTCAAAAATGTCTGATTTATTAGTATTTTGGACAGTCAAAGTGGCAATTTCACTGTCAATTGTGACATTGATCACACTGACCATTTGGAAGGCGTATCTTAATTGGGTTTTACCAATTGAGTAATTTGGTTGAACTAGAGGCCGTCCGCGACCACGACACCCAATGCCTTAGCTCGTCGGATAAAAGCGACAAGCCCTCGTCCTGTCGCCGCATCGTCGAATACTCCACCGGTTAAGGTAGAACGCTCGCTATTCTCATTAAATGAATGAAGCCGCTGCAACGTCCGTTCGAGGTTTTCCGCAATATATGCATATTCCGCGACGAGCCTTGCTGGCACCTGTGCCGGATGCAGGTCCCAACCTTGGTAAAAGCCTTGTCCGATCGCTCGACGGCAATTGTCGAAATGGGTTCGCAACGCAGATCTGATGTGTTGACGATTCTCTGCGATTTGAACGTTCGTCAGATCCGTACCGCGATGTTTTGCGATCGGCATCTCATTGGTGGCACCGTCCGATAACCAAACGCCGAGATCGTGGGTGGAGAATTGCATAATGCTTCGAGCGTGATCGCAAAGCGGATGCCCAAGCGTCTGCGATGATGAACCGACGCCAAAGCTCGACAAGAGATCGTACGCCCCGAGATGAACGCCCCTGCAACGACCGTCCGCAGCCGATGCGATCGCCGATAGTGCATACTGTCCTTTCTCATCAACTAACGCCCGAGGCTCTTCGGCAAGGAACTCTACCTTGATCGAGCCTTCGCGTAGACCAAATGTCGACTCGATCTGTAACAATGCAGATACAAGTATTGCGATCTCAATGGGCGAAGTTACCTTTGGAAGCGTCACGACGAAATTGGACGGAAGTGCACCATCTTCAGACAACAACCCCGACATATAAATATCTAAGGTTTGCAACGCCCGCCGTGCCGTGGCGTGTCTCAACGGCCGAATGCGTATCCCCAAAAATGGCGAAAGGCCGTCATTCGCCATCGCTATACGCGTCGCGATGGCGGCGTTTTCTGCAAACGCATCTTCGTCCGCATCACTGCGAACGCCCAGGCCATCTTCAAAATCAACGCGATAATCCTCGATGGGGCAAGACTCAAGTCGACGAGTAACTTGCTTATGAACTTTCTCGGCGATCGCTTCGTCGATCCCGTAAGTTTCTATAAGCGAAATTGTATCCGGAGTATTCTCGGCAAAAGAACGTTGAGCGATATCGCCCAGTTTTGCGATCGTTCCGGCGTTGAACCTATCAGCACCGCCATAGACGACATGTATCGGCTGTCCTGCTGGAGTCTCGGTCTCAAGCGTCTTTGGCAGATCGTCTACGAGTCGGGCAATGTGGTCTTCAGAAAGGATCGTCATCGTTCGAGAAGTGAATTGAGGCCGGTTTCGACGTGGCCGAAATCTTCGAGCGGCCAAAGATCGCGTGCAATATTATATAGCTGGTCTAACATTGGAAAAGGCCGAGCGGCGGCCATCGAACGAGCCCAATCTTGGGAACCGCTGCATTCTGTAAAGACATAGACAGCCTCGTCCTCGGGCAGTTCGTTCAGCCACGCGAGCTTTTTATATATAGGACGTTGCACGACGAAAGTCATATTAACGTAAAATCGTATTTTGCACACGTTATGAGATTTCCACGCGGTTCAGGAATTTTGCTGCATCCGACTTCGCTCGCCGGTAAGTTTGGTGTCGGCGATCTTGGGCCGTCTGCGTTCGAGTTTGTCGATCAGCTTCATGCGGCAGCGCAGAAGTACTGGCAGATCTTACCGCTCTCACCGACAGGAGCCGGAAACTCGCCGTATTCGGCCTACTCGGCGTTTGCGGGAAATACATTGCTTATCTCGCCGGAGCAATTGGTTTCGGACAAACTAATTTCGGCAGCCACGATAAAGAGCGTAAGCTTTGCCGAAGGCCGGGTTGATTTCGAAGCGGCTCGAATATACAAACACGAAATACTCGCTGAAGCATTTGAGACATTTCGATCAGGAAATACAACCGAACTGAGTGAAGATTTCGCTGCGTTCTGCCGCGAGCATTTCTGGTGGCTGGATGACTATGCGCTGTTCGTAGCTCTTAAGAAGAGTCATGACAGAGCACCATGGTTCGAATGGTCCGACGCCTTGCGAAGCCGAAGCCTTGATGCCATCGATCAGGTTCGTTCGCAGATGTCGCGTGAGATCCAAGCCGAGCAGTTCGCTCAATTTCTATTCTTTCGACAATGGTCGGCGGTCAAAAACTATGCGAATGCTAATGAGATCAACATCATCGGCGACATTCCGATCTTCGTCGCTCTCGATTCGGTCGATGTTTGGTGTAATCAGAAACAGTTCAAGTTGAATGACGACGGCACGCCAACGGTCGTCGCGGGTGTGCCGCCTGACTATTTCAGTAAAACAGGTCAGCTCTGGGGTAATCCGATTTACGATTGGCAAGCGATGGCTGCCGACGACTTCGGTTGGTGGACGGCACGCGTGGCGTTTGCAATGCGGCTTTGCAATGCTATGCGGCTCGATCATTTCATAGGCTTTGTTCGCAATTGGGAAGTTCCAGGCAAAGACGAAACCGCCGAGAACGGTGCTTGGGCAGACGTTTCCGGAGAGCTGCTGTTTGCGACCTTGAAACGCCGGCTTGGCGATCTGCCGATCATTGCCGAAGACCTCGGCTCGGTCACACCCGAAGTCGAACGCCTGCGCGACAACTGCGGATTTCCGGGAATGCGAATCATGCAATATGCGTTCGGAGGCGATGCCTACAATACAAATCTGCCCCACAACTATCGGCAGAACACGGTTTCATACACCGGAACTCACGACAATGACACTTCAGCTGGTTGGTACACATCCGCCGACAAGAACGCAAAGAAGCACGCCAAACAATACCTGCGATCAAATATGAAAGAGCCACACTGGGAACTAATACGAGCGTCGCTTTCGTCGGTTGCCGACGTAGCGATCATTCCGGCTCAAGATCTGCTTGGCCTCGATTCCGAATATCGAATGAACACGCCTGCCACCGAATTGGGCAATTGGGAGTGGCGTCTGAAAGATGATGAACTGACGCCAAACATCATCGAACGATTGAACGAACTCACAAAAGAGTTTGGAAGATAACGTGCGCTCTTTACGCGATTTCCTTGACTTAAAGCGCATTTTCGCCGAAAATCTACCAGCCTATTACGGAATACTACAGTTAATTACTTTCAGATAGTCGCTTGAGGTGTTTTAGTCGTCTTATGGCATCAAATCTGGTTTCGATCACACGGCGGGGCTTTGGCCAGACGATGCGTAAGGACAACTGGTGGGTCGCGCCTGCGCTGACGTTCATCGGTCTCGGTGCGTTCGTCCTTTATTCGACTTGGGCGGCGTTTCAGGGCAATCACTATTGGGTTCCCGGAACGGGCTATTTGTCGCCATTCTATTCGCCGGTGCTTTTTGATGCACCGGGCATGGTTTCGGGACACGCGTTGCTTGGCGCAGCACCTTCGTGGATACCGACGTGGCTGCCGTTCTCGCCGGCGCTTCTTATATTATGGGCACCGGGCGGATTTCGATTCACTTGCTACTACTATCGCGGTGCCTACTACAAAGCGATGTGGGCCGACCCGATCGCCTGCGCCGTCGGCGAACCACGCAAAGGCTATCGCGGCGAAAACTGGTTCCCGCTTATCATCCAAAACATTCACCGCTATTTCTTATATATCGCACTGATATTTTTGGTGTTCCTGGCGTACGACGCGTACAGCGCTATGTGGTTTCAGAACGCGGACGGAACGTGGAAATTCGGAATCGGCGTTGGAACGTTGATACTGACCGCGAACGTGATCTGTCTCGGCCTGTACACGACAAGCTGCCATAGCCTACGCCACCTTATCGGCGGCGTGTTCGACGTGCTGTCAAACAAACCGGTCCGCAAAAAGGCGTACGACTGCGTAAGCAAACTGAACGTCCGGCATATGCTGTTTGCCTGGATCTCCCTTTTCGTAGTGGGATTTAGCGACATCTATGTGAGATTGGTTTCGATGGGCGTGTGGACGGATTATAGAATTTTGTAAATGTGATCAATGGAGAGGGGCACTGCAGTTGGATATAACTTTGTTCTTGCTCTTCCGGCTGCAGCTTTTTGGTTGCTAACTTTTACGTACTATTTTGTTGAGAAAGGCAGCGAACGATACTCAGGAGTAATTGCATGGATATTTGTTGCTCCCATCACTTTCATCTTGCTCATACCGTGGCTTTGCCTTGCGATTAAGTTTCGGAAACAGCCTATCTGGTGGTTGGGAATCTTATTTGGGCTATCGCCAACTGTTTGGTTGATTGTAATGTTTGAAGGTTTTTCATGGCTCACACATTGGTTTAAGTAGGTCGTTGTATGTCGGAATACCCAACATTTGAACACGACGTTATCGTCATTGGTGCCGGTGGTGCTGGGCTTCGGGCTGCGATTGAGGCGAGCGGTGCGGGCGTTAGCGTCGGGCTGATATGCAAGTCTCTGCTCGGCAAGGCCCACACCGTAATGGCCGAGGGCGGCATGGCGGCGGCGATGGGGCATAACGACGACCGCGACAATTGGAAGGTCCATTTTTCGGACACGATGCGCGGTGGCCAGTATGTGAATAATTGGCGAATGGCCGAGCTTCATGCGAAAGAGGCGCCGGAGCGTGTTCGCGAACTCGAAGCCTGGGGAGCCGTGTTCGACCGAACGCCCGACGGCCGCATCAACCAGCGAAACTTTGGCGGACATCGCTATCCGCGGCTCGCACACGTCGGCGACCGCACTGGTCTCGAACTCATCCGCACGCTGCAAGACCACGGCATCCACCAAGGCATCGAGGTCTATATGGAAGTCACGGTCGTCTCGCTACTCAAAGACGGCGACCGCGTTGTCGGCTGTCTTGCGTACGAACGAGAGCACGGTCGATTTCGCATTTTCAAGTGTAAAGCTCTGATATTAGCGACTGGCGGCGTTGGTCGCGCATTCAAGATCACATCAAATTCGTGGGAAGGCACAGGCGATGGTCACGCCCTTGCTTACGACGCCGGAGCCGAGCTGATCGACATGGAATTCGTGCAGTTCCATCCGACGGGAATGGTCTGGCCGCCGTCTGTTCGCGGAATTCTCGTGACCGAAGGCGTTCGCGGCGAAGGCGGCATTTTGCGCAACAGCGAAGGCAAGCGGTTCATGTTCGACGACATTCCTGATAACTATAAGGAGCAAACCTCGGACACCGAAGAAGAAGGCTGGCGTTACGTGACCGGTGACAAAAATGCGCGTCGTCCGCCCGAATTGCTCACACGCGATCATGTCGCTCGCTGTATCAATCGCGAGGTCAAGGCCGGCCGCGGTTCGCCGCATGGCGGAGTTTACCTCGACATCGCGTGGATCAAGGAAAAGATATCGAACGCGCCAGAACATATTAAAAAGAAGCTGCCGTCGATGTATCACCAGTTCATGCAGCTCGCGAATCTCGACATCACGACCACGCCGATGGAAGTCGGGCCGACGACGCACTACATCATGGGCGGCATCCGTGTCGATGGCGACACACAGGAGTCGAGCGTGCCCGGACTGTTCGCTGCCGGCGAATGCGCCGCCGGAATCAACGGCGCAAATCGGCTCGGCGGCAATTCGCTTTCGGACCTGATCGTGTTCGGAAAACGCGCAGGTGAATACGCAGCAAAGTTTGCTCAGGAAAATGGCTCGGGTTCGATAAACCAGCAGGAGGTCGAGGCTAAAGCCAAGGCCGCTCTTGAACCTTTTGAACGCGAAGGCGGCGAAAATCCGTACGCCATACAGCACGACCTGCAGGAAATGATGCAGGCAAACGTAGGCATCGTGCGTGTTCACGACGAGATGGTCGAGGCGTTGAACGGACTCGACATTCTGCGAAATCGAGCCGCTCGAACCTTTGTTCCCGGCAATATCGATTTCAATCCCGGCTGGCACACGGCACTCGATCTGCACAATCTCCTGATCGTCAGCGAGGCGATCACACGCAGTGCGATCGAGCGAAAAGAAAGTCGCGGCGGGCAGTTCCGAGACGATTTCCCGGACAAAGATCCGGAATACGCGAAGTTCAACTTCGCAGTCAAAAAATCAGCCGACGGCGGAATGGAGATCAATCGAATTCCAATACCGGAAATGCCGGCAGAGTTGAAAGCAGTGATCGAGGAGATGGGCTGATCATGCCTTTCAATCCTAAAGAGCTCAAGGTTACGGTTTATGAGCAGTACAAGAAAGGTCATTCGAATTGGCTATTCACGCTTGATTGTGCAGTTCAATGTGGGATTCGCGATGTCAATACACTGACGAATATCGCGTTTTACTTGCACCATCCAGAGCTTAACTATCGTTCGTTGACGTCAGATGAAAGTTTGCTGATCGCGGAATGGAAGTCATTTAGAACGATCGCTTTGTTGAGATTAGGTCGATCGGCTTCCGCCAGCGGCAATTCTCAATCACAGTTGATCAACGCAACTAAACAGATGTAGGTCTCTGGTTGGACCATAAGTGTCGGGTATTTTCTAAGGCTGTAGGAGTATGGCAAAGGCAACATTCAGTATCAGACGAGGCGACCGCACGACGGCGGAAATGGTCGATTATCAGACCGAGACTAGCGAAGGCATGGTCGTGCTTGATGCGGTGCATCAAATACAGGCTGAGTCGGCTCCGGATCTGGCCTGCCGTTGGAATTGCAAGGCCGGCAAGTGCGGTTCGTGTTCAGCTGAGATCAACGGCATGCCGAAGCTGATGTGCATGACGCGGCTCGACACTATAGACCTGACAAAGCCTGTAACGATCGAACCGATGCGAGCGTTCCCGCCGATCAAGGATCTCATTGCCGATGTTTCGTGGAACTACGAGGTAAAGAAACGCATCAAGAAATTCAAGCCGCGAAAGCCCGACGCCGAAGACGGCACATGGCGAATGCAACAGTCGGACGTCGATCGCGTTCAGGAATTTCGCAAATGTATCGAGTGCTATTTGTGCCAGGACGTTTGCCACGTACTTCGTGACCACGAAAAGCATCAGGAGTTCATCGGCCCGCGATTTCTCGTCTATTCGGCGGCGCTAGAAATGCATCCGCTCGATACCGAGAATCGCACTGAAGAACTCAAGGACCTGCACGGTATCGGCTATTGCAATATCACAAAATGCTGTACAAAGGTTTGTCCCGAGCACATTACGATCACGGATAATGCTATCATTCCGCTAAAGGAACGCGTGGTTGACGAGCATTACGATCCGATCGGCAAGCTCGTTAAGCTGTTTAGAAAGAAGTGAGTCTTAGTCGAGAAGCTTGGGAAGCTAAAAAGAAGAATGGCCTCGTTCGATATCTGATCATCGACGGCATTTTGTTCACGGGCGGGCCGTTCGCGGTCATTTTGCAGGTCGTCGGATATTTTTTGTTTGCTTGGAGTGACAAGACCTTTGGTCAATATTTCATGGACACGAACACTTGGGTGACGTTCTTTCTACACGGCACCTTGTTCGGCGGCATAATGGGATTTATCAAATGGCGGCGGTATCAGTCGGCGTTCCCTGAGCGGCCGGATGCGAGCACTTAGTTATGTTTGAGTTAAAGAAGCTACACAGCGATGCGATTCCCGCCGCACTGGAAAAGGCGAATCGTTATCGTTTGCTCAATGAGCCTGGCTCTGCCGAGAGTATTTACCTCGATATTCTCGACGTTGCCCCTAACAATCAAGAAGCTCTCAAAAACATCATTCTCGCGATGAGCGACCGTTTTGACAAAGACTATGCGATCGGTGATGCACGCATTTCGGAATATATTCTTCGTCTCAAGGACGATTATCAACGGAGCTATTACACGGGCATTATGTACGAACGGCGAGGTAAGGCAGCTTTGAAAAAAGGCGGCGTCGGTGCTTACGAATTGTTTCGCCAAGCGATGGATTGTTTCGAAACTGCCGAGGCAATGCGACCCGCCGGAAACGACGAAGCGATCCTCAGATGGAACGGTTGTGTCCGCATCATTACTAGAAATAATTTAGCTCCGCGGGACGAACCATCCGATTTTCTTGAGTAGTGGTTTGAAACACAGCGCAACGTGTGCGATAGTCTTATGCGATAAGACTAGCAGTATAAAAGTCAATCTTTATTTACACTTAGGAGATAATTATGCCAGGAAAATTTGAAGTCAAGACCGGAAAGACCGGCAAGGTTCGCTTCAATCTTAAGGCCAGCAACGGCCAAGTTATTCTTACGAGCGAAGCTTACGAGTCGATGTCTGCTGCCAAGAAAGGCATCACATCGGTCAAGAAGAATTCGACCAATGACAAGCGTTTTGAACGCAAGACCGCCAAAGACGGTTCGCCTTACTTCGTTCTGAAAGCAATGAACGGCGAGGTTATCGGCAAGAGCGAAATGTACAAGACCGTCAAGTCGATGGAGAACGGCGTCGCTTCGGTCGGCCGCAATGCTCCTGACGCCCCGATCGTCGAAGCCAAGTAATTACTCTACAAAAATGGAGACCACGAAGCGTGCGTTAGTCGCTGCTTCGTGGTTTAGTTGTGTCTATGTCCAGAACAATTCTCGGCGTCGAACGCCTGCTCAACGAAAAAGTCGATATTCTCAAAGGCCAACGTGTCGGCCTGGTCTGCAATCCGGCGTCGGTTCTGCCCGATAGTTTTGCCCACGACGCCGATGCGTTCGAAGCGAACGACGCGATCAACGTCACCGCATATTTCGGCCCGCAGCATGGCATTCGAGGCGACGTTCAGTACAACATGATCGAGACGCCGCACGTTCGCGACACGCGAACCGGCAAGATGATCTATTCGCTCTACAGCGAAACGCGCGTGCCGACCGAAGAGATGTGCAACGACATCGACACCTTTGTCGTTGACCTGCAAGACGTTGGCTGCCGCATCTACACCTACACCTATACGATGGCGTACTGCATGATGGCCGCCGCAAAATTTGGAAAAAAGGTAGTCGTCTGCGACCGTCCAAATCCGATCACAGGTGTGCATGTAGAGGGCAACGTCACCGAAACCGAGTTCACGTCATTCGTTGGACATTTCGAACTGCCAACACGTCCCGGAATGACGATCGGCGAGATGGCGAAGATGTTCAACGAGCACTGGAACATCGGCTGCGATCTCGAGGTAGTCGAAATGGAAGGCTGGCGTCGTGAGATGTGGTTTGAAGAAACCGGCTTGCCGTTCATTATTCCGTCGCCAAACATCCCGACCGTTGACACCTGCGTCGTATTCCCCGCGACCGTCCATCTCGAAGGAACGGAACTTTCCGAAGGCCGCGGCACGACCAAACCATTCGAACTGAACGGTGCTCCATACATCGACGGCCCGGCGTGGGCCGAGGCTCTCAATGCATTTGATTTCCCCGGCGTAAAATTCCGCCACGCTTTCTTCGAGCCTTCGTTCTCCGAATTCGCCGGCCAAACCTGCGCCGGTGTACAGCTCCACATCACCGACCGCGAAGCCTTCACGCCCGTCATCGTAGGCATCGCCATGGTCAAAACCGCCTACGACATGTACCCCAACCATTTCCAATGGCGCCAGAATGATTACGAGTATGAATTCGGAAGAAACCCATTCGATATCGTTTGTGGAACCGATAAGATCCGGAGATCGATCGAAGGCGGCGAGTCGCTCGGAACTATTCAATCGTCATGGATGGCTAATTTAGATTGGTTTAAGGCGATCAGAAAACGATATTTGATTTATTAATTCATCTCTAAAACGTCTTCTAACCAATTTTGTTTAAGCTGCTCGCATTTCTTCTTTCGAGGCACTATATTTTCGCCTTTCAGCATTCGGTCAGGAAAAATCTTATGGTAGATGTAAAAATCCTGCCCTTTAACATTTCGTTGAATTGTAAAGCGTCCGTCAGGATTCAGCTTGTATAGTTTGTAGGTTATTTCTGCGGGATTTGTAACTCCATGCGAGTCTCCTTTAAAGTTTGTGCTAATCGTAAAAATAGCTTCTTCCCGAGGAAACCTAAAAAGCCTCACGTCGCCGTCCGTTCGGAAAGTTCCAAAGAAAGTTATTTGCTTTGACTTAAGGTCGTACCACATCTGTATGCCTACACTGCAACTCAGACCAGTACAGATTCGAGAGCTCATTGAAATTCCAATAATAGTCTGGTCATCAAACTCATACAGCTTTATGGTGTCCCATCTATCCGCCATATTTGCGCTAAATTTATTATCCTCATCTGGGACATTGGCCGTACTTTGATCTTTCAATTCGATCTTCTCACCATTGATATTGATACTGGCTTGGAAAGTTGTTTTCTCAACCACATCAATCCACTCAACAACGTGCTCTCCAACTTTTATCTTCTCCGTTTTCGACGCCCAAAGCCCGAGATCGTAAGTATTATTGATTTCCTGCGTAGGTTTGACCTCGTTAACTTCGAAATAATTTCGTAGCCGTTCGTAAATAAATGGTTCGCAATTCGCTTGGGTATTTCGAATTTTTGTCGACTGAGAGGACACAAACCCCGGAAGAACCAACAGGATCAGAATCGAAAATAAGAATTTCATAGGATTTGTTAACCGCCGCTGACGGCGTTGAAGATATGAATCTCGTCGGATTTGAGTGAGGTTGTGAGTCCCATTGTGCGTTTGACGTCGTCGCTACCTACAAAGATATTTACGTGTTGGCGGATCTCGCCTTGTTCGTCAAGGACACGGTCGCGAAGGGCGATATGTAGTTTCCAGAGTGAATCGAGGACATCGTTTACGGTCGCAAATTCGCCATCCAGAATTACCTCGACCGCGCCACCCGTGAACGGTTTGAGATGGCCGCTGAGATGAACGGTGATAGCCATTAGACCAAATATGCTTTAACGCAGCAGATCTCGGGCAGCGAGCCTTCGATCATTTTCCAGCTATCGCCATCATTCATCGAAGCGAACAGCTTGCCGTTTTTGGTTCCGAAAAAGATGTTGTCGCCAACTGATGTGACTGCATCTCGCAGGATGACCTCATAGGCGTTCTTCTGCGGCAAGCCTTTCGCGAGCGGCTGCCATGACTTTCCGTCGTCGCGTGTTCGGTAAACTCGGAGCTTGCCTTCGCAGGTGTAACGCTCGGCGTCGGCTTGCAGCGGCACGATGAAGACCGAGCCGGCGTCGCTGACGGTCATTCCAAAACCAAAGTTCGACGGCAGGCCTTCTTCGATCTCTTTCCAACTGTCACCGCCGTTGTCGCTGCGGTAAACTCCGTGATGATTTTGTAGGAACAGCGTCTTCTTCTTTCGAGGATGCCGAACGATCTTGTGAACGCATTGGCCGAATTCGGGATATTGATTCGGCAGAAAATATGCCTTGATGCCATCGTTCGTCGAACGCCAAGTCGCTCCGCCATCCGCCGATCGATAAACTCCAGCGGATGACACGGCAATCGTCAGGTCATTCTTATCCTTGGCGTCATTCAGGATCGTGTGCAGACAAAGCCCGCCAAATCCGGGCGTCCATTGCTTTCGGTGCTTGTGTTTCCAGAGGCCACTATTGAGTTTCCAAGTTTCGCCTTGATCGTGCGATTCGAACAAACCGCCCGGAGCCGTACCAACATAAAGCGAATCAGTATCGGCACCGGCTGTGATCTGCCAGATATTCTCAAGAGCAGTCTTCGTCGCGGCGGGCATTTTGATGCGGCGATTCTCGGGCATGTCCCAAGTCTTGCCCATGTCTGTACTCTTTGAAAGCTCGGCACCAAAATGCCAACTCGTCGGCCCCGCCCACATCACGTTGCGGCCTTTCCGCTGATCGAGAAAAGCCGAGTAAACGGCTAATCCCGAGAAATGCGGCCCATCGATAGACCATCGACCATTGCCGCCACGCTTCAATATGAAGAGGCCTTTAGCCGTTCCAACCAACAAAAGTAGATTCGCCATAGAACCTCCATTTCAAGATTTTAAAACCAACCGCCCTTCTTACTCTTACCGCCAAAGATGCTGCCCAGCACTCCGCGAACGATAGCGTTGCCGACTTGGCGGCCGATGGATGAGCTGGCACTGCGGGCGACGCTTTTCGTGACGGATTCGAATACCGTGTCATTTCGGCTGCTGCCGGCGGCCTTTTCCTCACGAGCCTCGGCTTTAGCTTGCTCTTCAGCGATCTTTTGCTGTGCCTCGGCCTCGGCTTGCTGCTGTTGTTCGAGCAGGCGTTGGTCCGATTTTGCTTTTAGCAATTCGAACGCAGACTCGCGATCGACAGCTGTATCGTAGATTCCGGCGACCAACGAATTTGCGAGCAGTGCTTGTCGCTGCTCCGGCGTGATCGGCCCAATGTGGCCGACCGGCGGCACGACGAACGCACGGTCAACGACTGTAGGCACGCCTTTCTCGTCGAGCGTCGAAATTAGGACTTCGCCGACGCCGAGTTCGGTGATGACGGTTTCGGTGTCGATCTTTGGATTCACGCGGAACGACGATGCCGCCGCTCGAACACCTTTCTGCTCCTGCGGCGTATATGCGCGAAGAGCATGCTGAACGCGATTACCAAGCTGAGCCAGCACCTTCTCAGGAATGTCCGCCGGATTTTGCGTGACGAAATAGACGCCGACGCCCTTGGAACGAATGAGCCGAACGACCTGCTCGACCTTTTCGACGAGCGCCGTCGGAGCATCGTTGAACAGCAAGTGAGCCTCATCAAAGAAGAAAACGAGCTTTGGTTTATCAAGATCGCCTGCCTCGGGAAGCGACTCAAACAACTCCGAAAGTAGCCACAACAGGAACGTCGAATACAGTTTCGGTGCTTGAACTAGCTGATCGGCTGCGAGCAGATTGAGCACGCCTTTGCCGCCGAGCGATTGCATGAAATCTTCGAGCCGAACGGCCGGCTCGCCAAAGAAAAGGTCGCCGCCTTGCTCATCGAGTTGCAGCAAACCACGTTGGATCGCACCGACCGACGCCGACGAAACGTTGCCGTATTGCAGCGTCAACTGATCGGCATTCTCGCCGACGAACAGCATCAGTTGCTGCAGGTCTTTGAGATCGAGCAGCAGCAAACCGTTGTCGTCGGCGTATTTGAACGCGATCGACAGCACGCCTTCCTGCGTATCGTTTAGCTGCAATAATCGCGACAACAGCAGCGGCCCCATTTCCGAAACGGTCGCCCTGAGCGGATGTCCTTGCTTCCCGAAAACGTCCCAGACCGTCGCGGGAAATTGTTCGAACGTCGGCGTGATGCCGAGCATTTCGTTGCGGGCGTCGATCTTCGCATTTCCGCCGCCGGGCTGCGTCACACCGGTCAGGTCGCCCTTGATGTCGGCCATGAAAACCGGCACACCACGTTGGCTAAATCCTTCGGCCAGCTTCTGCAGCGTAACGGTCTTTCCCGTTCCGGTCGCACCTGTAATAACGCCATGACGGTTGGCCATCTGCGGCAAAAGAAAAAATTCTGCTTCGGTATTTTTTGCTGTTAAAATTGGATCAGACATAGGTAATATTATTCACTCAATGGCAAGCCGCCTTCGTAAAGGGCTTCCGGGTCAAAATCAATGTCACCTTCCCAAGCTACAGTGTTAAAACTCACGTGAACCGATCGAAATCTCGCCTCGTCCTTTAGCGTCTTAAAGACGCCGAGATCGAGGAATGGCTTCATATCGAATCGCTTACGCTCGCCAGTCTCGAAAGTCACGATCAGCGTATAGTCACTATCTGGTTCTACTTGCTTCACTGAAAAATACATACTTTTTATTTTAATGGATCGATCTTGAAAGGTGGCTCTCCATTTTGACAAAGCTCCCAGTTTGCTTCTAATTCATCTCGATGTATTTCGATCTAAGCTTGGATGAGACGAGATTGTTTCGACGGCAATTCGCCTTTCGTTAAACTGCCATCGGCAATACTAAACACCGCTTCCAAGTCGTTGTATATCGCGTGAATATGAGCCGGACCATGCTCTTTCGGAGCATATTACATCCGAATAATGATGCCGAAAAACATAGAAAGTGTTGGCATAATTATCTCAAACTAACACTTCTCATACTTCCAATTCCGCCGTTTGCCTTCGCCGAGCCATTCGATGGTGGTGGCGAGGCGTTTTTCGCGGGTTGCTTCGGTCTTGGCTTCGGTTATCCATTCGATGTACTCGCGTTGTGCGCTTGGTGGAAACTTATCAAACGTCTCAGCCGCCGCTTCGTCCCTTGCCAGAGCCTCGCGTAGGATCTCGGGCACGGCAACGTCCGTCTTCGTCAAAGGCTTTTTCTTCGGAACAGTGATGCCCTCCTCATTCAGCCGAACGGCCTCGCGAACGACCTTTCTGATCGTCTCATCGTCGGGCAAGTCCGAAAGCGAAGTGATACGCCCGAAGCTGCCCATCGCATTTTTCGTCGGAAACTTCATTTCCTTGAGCAGCGATTCCTTCCAAAACCCGAACGTACAATGCTGCTTGAACGCCGCGAAACCGCACAGTAGCCCTTTGTACTCCAGGCTCGGCATCGACCATTTCAACGTCTCCGTCACGTCCGGGCAAACCTCGTGAACCAACGCACGCAAATGCGTCAAAATCGGTTTCGCAAAATCCTGCGACTTCTCAATATAAGCGTCAACACGCGGATCTATCGTTGGCATAGCGATAATCTTACAGTGAATAGTTAAAAGTGAAAAGTGAAAAGTAAGGCGTCGAATTTATGAATTTCTTGTACCGTTCACTGTTCACTATTCACTGTTCACTCAGTTGCGATTTTCCTTCCTTATCACCACCTTCAATCCCGACCATTTCTCGTCAACGGCGCAGACCTTTACATCAACAAGCCCAAGCGGGAATGCAGCGGTGCGAATGTCGTCTTCGGTGATCTCGGTCGGCAGTTTCGCAGCCTTTTTGTACCACGAAACCCATATCGCACCATCTTTTTTAATATGGCGCATGGTTTCCGACAGTTCCTGCATAAGTTCCACCTTACTGTTCGTAAAAAGATGCACTAGATCGAGACGTTGAGGTGGCCGACTCGCAGGCCACGGCGGAGAATCAGGCAATCCAATTATCTCCACACCATCCGGCAACGGCGCCACCAACTCCGCATAATCCGTCGGAGCATTCACCACCAACACCAACATGCCTTCCTTAATACCAAGCTTCTTCGCCAGCGGCGTTCCTGAATAACCTGCAGCCATAGAAGACATTGAACCACGAAAACACACGAAACAACACAAACCAATGCGGCCTTCGTTGGTGTCTGTTCGTGTGCTTTCGTAGTCACCTCTTTTCCTAGCGCAAGTATTTGAAATTATTGTGGTTTTAGTATTAACTAGAAGTTTATTTTGACCGCTGCCATGCCGGGAACGACAAGCTCCCGGCATTGTTACGATAAAGGCGGCATTGTTTAAGACAACATGAACAACTACGTAATTTATATGGTGCCCGCGATGGGCATTTTGGGTCTCGTCGTGATGGCGGTGCGATCGGCTTGGGTGTCGAAGCAGGACGCCGGCGAAGACAACATGAAAGAGCTCGCCGGTTATATCGCCGACGGCGCGATGGCGTTCCTTAAAGCCGAGTGGAAAGTGCTCAGCATTTTCGTACTGCTGACGGCCGCTCTGCTCGCATATTCGGGTTCTATTCATAGTGTAAATGGCAAAGAGATCCATTCGAGTTGGCTGATCTCGATCGCGTTCATCATCGGTGCCGTTTTCTCGGCAACGGCCGGATACATCGGCATGAAGATCGCGACCAAGGCCAACGTCCGCACCACGCAAGCAGCCCGAACCTCGCTGAAACAGGCACTTAAGCTGTCGTTCACAGGCGGAACGGTCATGGGCCTCGGCGTTGCGGGACTCGCAGTGTTGGGTCTCGGTGGTTTGTTCATCGCGTTTCTCGCTATCTTCGCAGGTCTCGGTGCTAACACCGTAAAGACCGCGATCGAAGTTCTCACAGGATTCTCGCTCGGTGCTGAATCGATCGCTCTGTTCGCTCGCGTCGGCGGCGGTATCTATACCAAGGCCGCAGACGTCGGTGCCGATCTCGTCGGCAAGGTCGAAGCAGGCATTCCCGAGGACGACGTTCGCAACCCCGCGACCATCGCCGATAACGTTGGCGACAACGTCGGTGACGTCGCCGGAATGGGCGCTGACCTGTTCGGTTCGTATGTGGCGACGATCCTCGCGACGATGGTTCTCGGCCAGGAGATCAAGGTCACGGACGCGTTTGGCGGAATGTCGCCGATCCTGCTGCCGATGGTCATCTGCGGTCTCGGCATCATTTTCTCGATCGTCGGATTCTTTTTCGTCACCATTAAGGACGAGAAATCGAACGTTCAAAACGCCCTGAACATCGGCAATTGGGCTTCGATGATATTGACCGTCGTCGCGTCTTACTTCGTCGTGATGTGGATGCTGCCTGAGGGACAGATCGCGTTGCGTTCGACGACGTTCACGAAAAATGGCGTCTTCGGAGCGATCGTCGTCGGCACCATCGTCGGCGCGATCATGTCGATCGTGACCGAATATTACACCGCGATGGGCAAGAAGCCCGTCAATTCGATCATCCAGCAATCGGCCACAGGCCACGCCACCAACATCATCGGCGGCCTCTCGGTCGGCATGAAATCGACGGTCATCCCGATCCTGACGCTCGCCGGCGGCATCGTCGCTTCGTACTACTGTGCGGGCCTATACGGCGTCGCTATCGCAGCGGCCGGAATGATGGCAACTACGGCGATGCAGCTCGCTATCGACGCTTTCGGTCCGATCGCCGACAACGCCGGCGGAATCGCCGAGATGTCGCAACTGCCGCCGGAAGTTCGTGAACGCACCGACAACCTCGATGCAGTTGGAAACACCACAGCAGCGACCGGCAAAGGTTTTGCAATTGCATCTGCTGCACTGACATCGCTTGCTTTGTTTGCAGCTTTCGTCGGTATGGCTGACATCAAAGCGATCGACATTTACAAAGCGAACGTACTCGCAGGCCTGTTCGTCGGCGGCATGATCCCGTTCATCTTCTCGGCGCTTTGCATTCAGGCTGTGGGCCGTGCCGCGATGGACATGGTCAACGAAGTTCGCCGTCAGTTCCGCGAAATTCCGGGCATCATGGAATACAAAGCCAAGCCCGAATACGACAAGTGCGTCGCTATCTCAACCCAAGCATCGATCCGCGAAATGATGATGCCGGGAGCAATTGCTCTTATTACACCTGTGATCGTCGGTTTCATCTTTGGCCCCGAGGTCCTCGGCGGCCTGCTCGCGGGCGTAACCGTCTCGGGCGTGCTGATGGGCATCTTCCAATCGAACGCCGGCGGTGCCTGGGACAACGCTAAGAAATCGTTCGAGAAAGGCGTCGAGATCAACGGCGAGATGGTCTTCAAAGGCTCCGACGCTCACAAAGCATCAGTAACCGGCGACACCGTCGGCGATCCGTTCAAAGACACTTCCGGCCCGTCGATGAACATCCTGATCAAACTAATGTCCATCGTCTCACTGGTCATCGCCCCATACATCGCGGGCATCGGCCAGTAACGGAGCGCCGACACTCCTTTCTGCCTCTTAGCTTTTCATTCTCAACAATGTCAGCGGCAAGCATCCCAGCTTGCCGCTTTCTTTGGCTCTGCCAAAATCGCCGAGCGGCGAAGCTGTAGAAGCCGACAAGAGTGTCGGCGCTCCGTTGGAATGTGCTAAAGTCTTGGCAACGGGCGTGGCGAAATTTCGCATCTTTTGCGTCGGTGGGATTTAGAATAGGAGAATAAGTCTAACAATTTTATGAAGCGTATTTCGTTTTTGGCAATGATGTTGACGGTGTTTGTGGTGCCGCAGGTTGTGGTTGGGCAGGATGACGAGCGGACGCCGTTTGATGCGGAGAAGGTTGCAGCGACGGGCAAGACGGCTAAGGCGTTTGCGCCAAAAGGTTGGGTCGTCGAGGAAGAGATCAAGGCTGATGTGACGGGCGACGCGATGGACGACCTGGTTATCAAACTGATCGAGGACAAGCCAAAGAAAGAAGACGAGATGGTTGATCGCAACCGAGTGCTCGTTATCGCAGCGGGCGACGGAAAAGGTTCATTTAGCAAGCGTGCCGTCAGCGACACGGTTCTGCAATGCACTGCTTGCGGCGGTGCGTTCTATGGCGTGATGGACGCTCCGGCAAACGTTACGGTCGAGAAAGGCGTGATCATCATCAACCAAGATCACGGTTCGCGTTGGGTGACCGATACGACTTTGAGATTTCGCTATGATCAGCAACCGGAGATGTTTATACTGATCGGCTACGATTACGCCAGCCGCGACCGTGCCGCCGGCGACATAGCCTCAGAAAGCACAAACTACCTGACCGGCAAACGAATCACCGAGATCACCAAGAGCAAACGCACGACCAAGAAAACGACCGTCGTCGAGAAGATGCGATACTCGCTCGAACAGGTAGATGCAATGGACATGGAATCCGAGGCGACCCAACGGTTGGGATTGGACTAATTAGGAACGATGAACGTTAACCTTACGACCGATATGACCTCGCCGAGTTCGATTCCCTATTTTCTGTGGGACGAACCGATGACTGTCGCGGAGTTGAAAGACAAGTTGGCGACATCGTCCGACGACGTTCGCTATCGGCTCTTAGGTAAAATACTTCGCGAGGCTCGAGACACTGATGTGTGGAACTTCATCTCGCCGCAGGAATTGGTTGTAATTTGGGACAAGGTCGAGCCGTACCTCGGCCGGAGGCGACCGTTTTGGGAGTTCCTGATCGGCAAGTGGCAGGAGTTGGGTTTGATTGATTAGTACTGAACTAAATGAGCTTCAGAAAGAGTTTCTCGCAAGGTTCTTTGCCCGCGAGAGCAGTTTCTATTTGACCGGCGGAGCAGCTTTGGTAGGGTATTATCTCCATCATCGGCAGACTCAAGACCTAGACCTGTTTACGTTAAAAAGCGACATCGAACATGGAGCTGCCATTGTTAACGAAGTTGCCCGCGAAATGACGGCTATGGTCGAGCCATTGCAAACATCGCCAGATTTTCGCCGCATTCTTCTTCGGCGAAATGATGCTTCGATAGTCATCGATTTGATCCGCGAATATGTATTTCAGATCGACAATGAGAAACGCCTGATCGGCGGTGTTCGAGTCGATGCACCCGAAGAAATACTTGCAAACAAGCTTTGCGCCTTGCTTTCTCGTTCAGAGATACGCGATCTAGTTGACTTGCGAGCCATTGAGCTTTCTGGGTTTTCCCTCGAAGACGTTTTCGCAAACGCTCAGAAGAAAGATTCCGGTCTAACTGCCGCACAACTCAGTTGGGTCTTGAGCCAGATTCAAATCGGCGAAGAGTCGGAACTTCCTGCGAATGTGTCGCCTGGATCGTTACGAGAGTATCTTGAAGATCTCAAAGAGCGCCTCGTGAAACTGGCTCTGCCTGAGAAATGAACTTAGTCGATCTCCGATCTATCTGCGGACAGCGGATGCGTTCATCAATTCGACAAACCGTTCAAAGAGATACTCGCTATCATGCGGTCCCGGGGCGGATTCGGGGTGATATTGGACGGAGAACACCGGCAGCGTCTTGTGGCGAAGTCCGGCGACGGTGTGGTCGTTTAGGTTGATGTGTGTGACCTCGACGTCCGATGGCAGGTTGTCGGCATCGACTGCGAAGCCGTGGTTGTGGGCCGTGATCTCTATCTTGCCGGTCGTTAGGTCTTTGATAGGTTGATTACCGCCGCGATGGCCGAACTTGAGTTTGTAGGTCGAACCGCCAAATGCCGAGCCGATCAGTTGATGTCCTAAACAGATGCCGAACATCGGTTTTTGGCTTGCCGCGAGCTTCTTGATCTCTTCAATGACCGTTGCCATCGACGCCGGATCGCCGGGGCCATTTGAAAGAAATATGCCATCGGGTTCGAGAGCGAGAACGTCGTCGGCTGATGTGTTGGTCGGAACGACCGTGATACGGCAGCCGAACTTGGCAAACTCGCGAAGGCTGTTCGTCTTGACGCCGAAATCGTACGCAACGACATGGAACCGCTCATCGGCCGTCGAAGCATAGTCGTAGCTATCATCGACGCTTACCGAACTCGCGAGTTCGAGGTTTGCCATTTCGGGAGCTTGGCGAACTTTCTCGAGCAGTTCTTCGCTCGTCGAAACGGTCGAGATACCGGAACGCATCGCACCTTTGTCGCGGATATGGCGGACGAGAGCACGCGTATCGATGCCTTCGATCCCGACGATGTTGTTCTCTTTCAGGTAATCGCCGAGCGATTTGGTGGCTCGATAGTTAGAAACGATACGGCTTGATTCTTTTACTACGAAGCCTTCGGCCCATGGGCGTCGTGATTCGACATCTTCGTCATTGACACCGTAGTTGCCTATCAGCGGATACGTCATACAGACTATCTGCCCGGCGTAGCTCGGATCGGTCAAGATCTCCTGATAGCCGGTCATCGACGTATTAAAGACCATCTCGCCAAAGGTCTCGCCCTCGGCTCCGAATGAGGTGCCTTCGAACGCGCGGCCGTCTTCTAGCACAAGTATCGCCTTTGCCATAAACCTTGAGTTTACAGCATCAGCCAAGAGACGGAAAATCGCGGTCTATTGTCCGCTGAAAGTGTCTTTGTTTGGTTTAGTTACGGGAATCGGATCGGGAACGCTGCCGTCGTATTCGCCGTGTTTGAGAAAACCGACGTCCGATGGTTTCCAGTAGCGGAAGAAGGCTTTACCGTAGATGTATTTCTCGGGAACAAGGCCCCAATAGCGTGAATCGAGCGAATTATCGCGGTTGTCGCCCATCACAAAATAGTGGTGATCCTCAACCTTTTTCGCTCCCCACGAAGGCAGAGTTTGGTTATGCTGGGTGTCGAGATAGTCTTCCTTGAGCTCGATACCATTGATGTAAACGCGGCCTTGGCGAACCTCAACCGTTTCGCCGGGCAGGCCAATGACACGTTTGACGAAGCTCTTGTCAGGATCGTTCGGATACCAGAAAACCACGATGTCGCCGCGTTCGATGTGGCCCCAACTTACGCTTTGGATTCGGTAATATATCAGCTTGTTAACGAGCAGACGTTCGCCATCGTGTAGCTGCGGCAGCATCGATGAGCCTTCGACAACGACGGGCTGCACGAAAAAGACACCGAACATTATGAAGACCAAAATGATCAGTACGATGTCGCGGATCAGCTTGAGGCCCTCGGACATCAAGCCGCGACGCGACTCGCGCCGAAACGACGTGACCTGAATGTCGCCGTCATCATCGGGCAAGATCGGACCGAACTTGAGTTGGCCTTTGCTACGTGATTCGAACATAATCTAGCAGTGCGGCAATGCACCGAACAGCAACGATTATGATTGCTTTTTGGCGTGGCATTTGTCAAAAAAATCTTTGATATGAACGAGCAGATACGATCATTTTTCCCGATCACAAGAGACACTGTTTACCTCAATAGCGCGGCCGTCGCTCCGTTGCCGACGACTGCGATCGAGGCTGTCAATTGGCAGATGAACGACGTTGCGATGAACGGCACGCGAAACTATACCGATTGGGTCGCAACAAAAGACCGCTGCCGCGTGCTGCTTTCGTCGATGCTTGGAGTCGAGGCCGAACAGGTCGCTTTCGTGCGAAACACTTCGGATGGTTTCTCGACGATCGCGAACGGCCTCAAGTGGAACGCGGGAGACAATGTCGTTAGCTTTGTCGGCGAATTCCCTGCGAATTTCTATCCGTGGCGGCGTATTCGCGACGAGTTTGGGGTAGAGCTGCGACTAGTTGACGAGATCGATGGCCGTGTAGATATCGACGGTTTGATCGCGGCAATAAACGGTAATACGCGTGTCGTGGCGATCTCTGCCGTGCAGTTTGCATCAGGGTTCCGTGCCGATCTCGGACGCATCGCTGTTGCCGCTCATGCTGTCGATGCATTGGTTTGTGTCGACACGATCCAAGCCATCGGCGCGTGCGGCCTCGATCTGCCGGCGTTAGGCGTCGATGCTGCATGCGGTGCTAGCCACAAATGGCTTTGCGCTCCCGAAGGCTGCGGTTACATCTATCTTTCGGATCGTGGTCGCGAACGTGTTTCGCCGACGCTGACAGGCTGGATCAGCGTCGAAGACCCTTGGGATTTTGTTGATCGTGAACAGTCATTGAAATCGACTGCTTTAGCTTGGGAAAGCGGCACCGGCCCGGCGTCATTGTTCTACGGGCTTGAGCAGAGTCTGAAACTTCTGACTGAAGCCGGCCTTGGCAACATTGAACGACATTTGCAGAGCCTGAGTGATCAACTTTGCGACAGTATTGACTCAGGAAAGTATGAGATCGTGAGTTCGCGAATTCCGGGCGAGGCGTCGCAGATCGTCTGCATCCGAAACCGTGAAGGACTTCACCCAAATGCGCTCGCGAAGCAACTCGAAGCCGAAAACATCGTCGTCAGCCCACGTATCGACCGTCTCCGGATCGCACCGCATTTGTTCAATACGAGCGAAGATATCGAGCGGCTTGTCGCCGCATTGCCCTAATCGTGAAGAGTTCGGTCTGAACTGGTGAAAGCATCGAGTTCAAGAGTGGTCATGCCGCTGAGATTGGCGAATGCGACCTCACCGGCGCGTTCGCGTTCACGAACTCGGAAGAAAACAAAGCCCGCCGCCAATCCGACCAAGACAGCGAGTCCGATGCCCATAAAGATCCAGATCACGGTCGAAACGAATAGTTCGGATGTTTGGATCACAAACGCTCGTTCGGCAGAGATCCTAAACGGATTTTCGCCGAGCCATTGGATGTTCTTCTCGTATTTGACCTGATCGAGCAACGCGTTAGCCGCAATTGGATCGGTCACGTTGAAGACCAACGCATTGTAATTGCCGATACGCCGATAGATGGTCGAGCTATCGCCGGACAACTGACCTGTGAGCTGTTGGTCGGCTTCGATCGACGCTTGCGGCGATGGGAACTCAATCATGACGAGCTTTCCGGCGGCGTAGTTTGCGGCGGTCGCTTCCGCACCTGCAGACATATCGACATTAGCTAACACCGGCTTGCCGTCGCCGATCGATAGCAGCTGTTCCGAATTGACAGCAAACTTAGCTTGATCTTTAACGATGTCAAAATCAGGCAGGTTCTTCATTAGCACCGGATAGCCGTCAGCTTCAGAAATCTCCTGACTTTTGAACTTTGGCTCAGGTGGCGTCTGGCCCAAACCAATACAAACCGAAACCGCGATCAGCAAACTCAAGCTGAACACGCGGTATTTGTTGAGAAATGGACTAAAACTCATTGCAATTCTCTCCGTTTCGGTGCCATAAACGAAGCTCAAGTGTAACATTTCATACAAAACAATCACACGAAATTCGCTATACCAAAACGTGTAGCAAACCGTGCGCTTCGCAAACCAAAGCGGTTATATGTGTTGAGCTTAGATGCGCGGTATCGGAATTGGTTTGCCGCAAAAATGTCCATAAACAAAGGGCTTTTGCGTTTTTTCAAATCGTGGCACGGCAATTGAAACTAAGGCCTGCGAGGGGGAAGAGACAATGACAACACAAGCATTAAATTTTCCGGTTTTTCATAGCGAACAAGGCATTGATACAGATACAGTTACTTTCTCGGCAAATGTTGCTGCGGTTACCAAAGCAACGACCGATCTCGAATTAGCACGCAGTGCGTCTAACGGCGACATGGCGTCTTTTGAGGAGATCTACAAACGCCATCACAGGCGTGTTTACTCGATCTGCTTGCGTATGCTTCAGAACGCGAGCGAAGCCGAAGACCTGACGCAGGACGTTTTCATCCAGCTTTATCGAAAGATCGGCAGTTTCCGCGGTGATTCGGCATTCACGACTTGGCTACATCGAATGACCGTAAACCAGGTTCTGATGCATTTTCGCAAACGGACTGTGAAGTACGAAAAGGTCACCGAAGAAGGCGAAACGCCCGATCAGGTCGTGACCGGCACGCTCAATCCGGAAAAGATGCAGATCGTTGACAAGATCGCCCTAGAACACGCGATCGGCCAGCTGCCTGACGGCTACAAGAACGTCTTCGTCCTGCACGATGTCGAAGGCTTTGAGCACGAAGAAGTCGCCAAGATCCTCGGCTGCTCGGTCGGCACCTCGAAATCACAGCTTCACAAAGCAAGGCTAAAATTGCAGAAGCTGCTCAAGAAAAAGGCAAATCCGAGGTTAGTTGGGCTGAATGCGTAGTTTGAAAAGTTAGTTTAGAAAGGCCGCCACGAAGGATCTTCTTCGTGGCGGCCTTTTGCGTCTGACTTTGCGGTCTTTGCGGGAAACCGACTTTAACGCAGAGAACGCCAAGATCGCAGAGCGAACTCTAGTTCTCGAATCGTTTGATCTTAATATTTCGTCTTTCTAGCTCCGCTACAAATTTCTCCGGTTCAATGGCTTTTTCCTGAGGTGTTGCACCGCGCGAAAGCACGTCGCCGCGTGCCATCATCTGGGCGATGATCGAGGCTGGAAACGCTGTGGTTCGCATCATTGCAGACATTCCGGTGGTTTCGTCTTGTTTGTCGACGATGTCGTATCTTTCGCGTTTCCCGCCATCACCAACTACTTCGACGCGGACGAGAACGTAATCGGGGCCGTCAGCGGGAAGGTGTTGTTGTAATAATTCACCAAAGACCTTGCGAGGAACGACGTTCTGAAAATCCGCCACTATCGGCTCGCTTGAACATAGGCCGAGGTCGATCATCGTCTTGAATTTCTCGCAGTGGCCGGCGTAGCGGATGGTTTTGTAATCGAGCTCTTTTATCTTGCCGAGGAACGTGTCGGGCAGCGTCGAGGTGCCGCCGCTGGTTTGGAACGCTTCGAGCGGCGGGAAGCCATCGAACTCGAGCGATTCGATCTCGGTCATCGATTCGACTTCGGTGATCTTGCCGTCGCGTATGACGCGGGCGACCTCGATGTATTCGTTGATGAGGCCTTCGACCGAAAAAACAAGCTGGTAATTTAGCGGCGGTTGAGGGTCTTGCGGCAGACCGCCTACGCGAATGTGAATCTCGTCAACGGTCTCAAACTTCGCTGACGCATGCATCGCCAGGATCGAGACCATTCCCGGAGCCAAGCCGCAATCGGGAATGATATTGACGCCGGCGGCCTTGGCTTGTTCGTCGAGTGCAAGCTGTTCGTCAACGATGTAATTGTTGCCGCCGAGATCGCAGAAATTCGCACCAACCTCGATCGCTGCCTTCGACAGCGAGACGTTGTACCAATAATTCACACACGAGATCACGCTGTCGTGGCCGCTAAACAGCTCGACGATGTCATCGTAATTCGAAGCATCGATCTGCCGTGCCGTTACATTGCCGCCGACGGATGCCGCGACTTCTTCGGCCTTTTCCAAATGGAAATCGGCAACCGTGACCGACTCGACGTCAGGCGAATTGTGAATTAGATCAAAAACGGCACCGTGGCCCATACGCCCGGCGCCGAGGACGAGTATTTTCATAGTGAATAGTGAACAGTGAACAGTGAACAGAGGTTCTGCCTATTCACTATTCACTATTAGCTTTTCACTTTATCTACCAGTCGTCTAAACCTTCCGGCTCCTGAGCCGCGACGAGTTCGCCGGCGTATTCCCAGACCTGCTTTTTCCAAGTACGCATGCCGTCTACAAGTTGGAGAGCAGCCTGCGGATGAGCTGCGTTGCGCTCAAGTCGAATTACCGATGCCGTAACGGACACTTCATTCTTTGGATCTTCCGTCACGGTCAAGCTTACCTTACCGCCGACGAGCGGAAGATTTCGCGGCAAATAGATCAGGGCTCCTGTGGGGCCGACGTTCTCGGTCAGGCCTTCTTGAACGATCTCTTTGCCGCTGTCATCGCGCCATTTTACGCGAACCGGAAATGAGACCATGTGTCGCTCGCCGCCACGTCTTTCGTGCATATATTTTCCTCGTTTCAAACGCATCGAAAAGTGCGTTTGCCAGATGCGAAATTATCGCGAATTTCGCGTTAAGAGTCTATCAAACTACGCCCAAAATGCCACTTTTTTCGTCGCCGTAAGCGCCTTTGAATACAGCAATTGCATATAAAATAAGGAGTTGCGGTTTTTGACCCGTTGGACAAGATGGTCGAAAACTGCTATTCTTGCATCATGTTTCGGTCGCCGTGACTCGAAAACAGGCGAGAATTCGCTCGCCGCAACTGGCTTTGAATTGACAAAAAACAGACGCTTTCTCGCTCCTAAACGCAGGTTTAGCGAGCATTTCTTTTTTTGGGATTCCGAGTCGTTTTAAATGGAGAAGTTTAATGAAAAATCTCGTTAGAGGAGGCGCGATCTTGTCGGTTTTGGCAATGCTGGTAGTTCTGGTTTATGCCCAAACGCAAACAAGTTCCACTCTCGTTATAGCGAATGATTCGCAACCAAAAATTGAAGATAATAATACTGAGAATAGTTTAGTTAGCAATTTTCAACAGCAGCAGGACGGGAAAAAGCTCGTCAAGCCGACAGGCTCTTCGAAAGCCGTCGGTGCCGGAGCAAGCAAGGGAGCATTTAGTGCGACCGCGTATTGTCTTCAGGGCAAAACCGCGATGGGACACGGCGTTCGCCGAGGCATCATCGCAGCGGATCCGAGAGTTTTGAAGCTCGGTTCGCGTGTTACGATCAGTGCCGGTGCCTGGAGCGGAACGTATTTGGTTTCCGACACAGGCGGTTCTATCAAAGGCAAAAAGATCGACATCTGGGTGCCCGGTTGTTCCGAAGCGCGTAAATTCGGACGACGTACAGTTCAAATATTCTCAGCTCAGTAATTTAATAAATAGTAATTTTCACAACGGCCGTCGCACTTTTAGCGGCGGCCTTTTTCGTGTTCGCTTGGTTGCCGTTACAATTGAACTCAAGCAATGGAGATCTATTTTGAATTAGTGACCGACGCCGCCGGTCTGGTACGAGCCTGCGACGAACTGAAAGACGGAAAGGTGCTCGGTTTTGACGTCGAGACGACCGAACTCGATCCTTACCGAGGCGAGCTGCGCCTGCTGCAGTTGAGCGACGGAACAAAGACCAAGGTCATCGACATCCGAGCCTTTGGCGGCGGCGAGGACCCAACTGCAGCTCGTTCTAATGCGGAACTTGCGCCGCTTCGCGACCTGTTGACCTCGAACAAACAGCGAAAGGTCGCCCACAACGCAAAGTTTGACGCGAAGTGGACGCTTCATCATCTCGGCGTCGAGACGGCAAACATCTACGACACATATCTCGCGAGCCAGCTCATTGCCGCCGGCGAAGGCGACCGTCGCCACGGGCTTGCCGATGTCGTTCAATTTTTCCTCGGACAGACTCTTGATAAGAGCCAGCAGGTCAGCGATTGGTCGGCGAACGAGCTTTCGCATTCGCAAGTAGAATATGCCGCCAAAGATGCCGCGATCATGCCTGAGGTTTTCGCCAAACTCGAAGAACGTATCGTTGGCGATGAACTTGTTCGTGCATTGGCTCTTGAGAATGATTGTGTGATTCCCGTTGCCGCGATGGAGCTAAATGGCTTCTATTTGGATGAATCTCGCTGGCGTGAGCAGTTGGAAAAGGAGAAGAAGATCCAGCAGCGAACCGGCGATGAACTTCAAACGATGCTCGCCGGCGGCGTTGCTCAGGCTTCGCTGTTTGGCGGCACGCAGATCAATCTCGATTCGCCGCAGCAGGTGAACGACGCTTTGACAGGTCTCGGGATTCCGCTCCCAAATTCGACACGAGCTTGGGAATTGCAGCCGCTGGCAGACGAGTATCCTGTCGTCGCCAAACTGCTCGAATACCGAGCTGCGGCAAAGTCGATCTCAAGTTTCGGCGAGAACATTCTCGAATTCATCGAGCCAAAGACGGGCCGAATTCATGCTGATTTTCGGCAGATCGGAGCTCCGACCGGTAGATTCTCATGTTCTAAACCGAACTTGCAGCAAATACCGCACACCGAAGAATATCGCCGATGTTTCCGTGCTCCTGAGGGGCGAACGCTCGTTATTGCCGATTATTCGCAGATCGAGCTGCGGATATTGGCGGACTTTTCCGAAGATCAAAATTTCATCAACGCTTTTGCCTCGGGTCAGGATTTTCACGCTGCAACCGCAGCGCAAGTCTTCGGCATCGACGAAAAAGACGTCACGCCAGACCAGCGATCGTTTGCAAAACGGCTGAATTTTGGCGTCGTATACGGCATCGGAGCATCTCGATTCGCGATGATGACCGGCCTGTCTCAGACCGAGGCTGAAAATACGTTGCGCCGATATTTTGCGACATATCCAAAGATGGACGAATGGCTTCGCAATGCGGCAAAAACGGCTATCGACGTCGGTTCGATCCGAACGGCAAGCGGTCGTATGGCGCGATTTCGATTCGATCCAGCCGACCGTTCCTCGGTAGCGGCAACACAACGATACGCCAAAAATATGCCGATCCAAGGCACGTCGGCGGACATTCTAAAGCGAGCAATGAGACTGCTGCACAATGACGTGACCGGAACCTCGGCAAAACTCGTCAATGTTGTCCACGACGAGATAATTGTTGAGTGCGATGCATTTAGTTCTGAGAATGTCTCGAAAACACTCTCGTCCGCCATGCAACGGGCAGCACAAGAATTCGTCTCGAAAGTTCCTATCAAAGTGGACGTCCATACTGCTGACGAATGGACAAAATAGCTATCCCGGAAGTGTAAAAATATCTTTAAATCATTGCAAAGAATAGGTTAAACTATACTTCGGTTCCTTCCTCACCTCGATCTTCCATTAGCATATGAATGATGCGGAAATAACAAGGCGGGACATTAGGCCGGCGCTCGTCTTTTTGAGCGGCGAACTCATCGCTGTGCCGATACCGCTTGAGCGAGAAGAGGTCATCTTGGGCCGTGCTCTCGAGGCGGACGTTCGTGTCAATGACACTCAAGTCTCTCGCCAGCACGCACGCATCACTGCAGTCAAACACGAAGGCTCGTCGGTGAATGAATACGTGCTGACCGATCTGATGTCGCGAAACGGGACATTTATTAATGGTCGGCGAATTTCGAGCGAGAAATTGACGAACGGCGACAAGATCTCGATCGGCGAGACAATATTGCGATTTGACCTGCTCGACGAGATCGACCGCGAATATCAGCGACAGATCCATCGATTGATATCGCACGATGATCTCACGGGCCTACTTTCCAGCCGCTCGTTTTTCTCCGAGCTGAGGCGCGAAGCGAGCCGTGCCGCAAACGAAGGCCGGCCGTTCTGCGTGCTTATGATGGACGGCGATAATTTCAAGGCAGTCAATGATTCGTTCGGCCATTTGACCGGCAGCAAAACGATAGAAGAGATCGGTATGTCGATAATGTCGAATCTGCGAAGCGGTGATGCCGCAGCCAGATTTGGCGGCGACGAGTTTGCCGCATTTCTGCTTGATGCTGAAATGCCTCAGGCTCTCGTCGCAGCGGAGCGTATGCGTAAAACCGTCGAAACTCGCGCATTTACAGTTCTCCAGCCCGGGCGTACCGATCATACGCATAACATCACGATCAGCATCGGCGTCGCATCGTTTCCTGAAGATTCTTCGGACCCGATCGAGCTTGTTGAAATGGCCGATTCCGCACTTTACCGAGCCAAACGCGAGGGCCGCAACCGTGTCGCCGCATATCGCGACATTTCTCAAGAGGAACTCGACAGACATCTTCCGGCCAGACGCGACTAATTTTCAAACTAAAAAGCGCAACATTCCGCGACTTGAGCGCGTGAAAGACATGTGACGCGAGTTCGTGTTAAACTCTTTATTCGCGCTCACTTAGCTTTGCGATAAGTTGTATTTCAGGCGGAATTTTAGTTTGGCGTTCATCACCGACCTCAATCTCTCGACGCGGCCCTTCAGAAACAGGGTTTTGCCGTATTTGCTGTCAGCCGTTATGTTGCTGATAGGCGGCATCGCGTTGCTGCTGTGTCTGTATCAGCTAAAGATCAATTCGGACCAGAACAAGAGTCTACGAGCCGATATCACCGAACGCGAAAATCAGATCAAACAACTAAAAGGCGAAGGCGAGAAAGTTCAGCAGGAACTGACGCCCGAGCAAAAAGCTATCCTGACAGCATCGCACAAGCTGGTCGCAAATAAGCGTTTCGGCTGGTCGCGTCTCTTCGCCGATCTCGAATCTGTACTACCGGGCAGTGTTAGTGCATCGCGAATTACGGTTCAGAATGTTTATGCGGACGGCGATAAGCTCAAGGCTGAGATCGAGCTAGGCGTGCTGAGTCGCGACTACGCGTCGGTCATTAACATGATCGAGAATATGTCGAATTCGGATCTGTTTCAGGCTGAGCTGCGCGGGCAGGACCGTCAAGAAACCGAGCGGATCGTTTATACCGAATATACGCTGCGTGTGATCTATTCGCCTGGCTACAGTTATTCGGCGTCACCGCAGACGGACGTTGCCCAAAACAATAACGGAGGTGCTCAATAATGGCGGAACTTGAGAAAGAAGCCGAAGTCGTTGAAAGCACTCCGGAAGCGACATTCGACCCGACGCTTCAGCAGCGTCGTCCGCGAAAGGTCAATGCGGGAATGTGGGGCGTTCCCGAAGCGATCGCGGCATCGATTGGTGCACTCGCGGTTTTGATCGCGATATTGGTGTTCTTTTTCTTGGTTGTTCCATCGAATAGCGAAGTCACAAAGAATCGTAACGAAGCAAATCGATTGGGAGACGAACTGGTTTCGGCTCAGTCGAAGTACGGGCAGATCACAGACACAAAGACTCGTGTTAGCGAACTTTTGACGAGCGTCGATGATTTCGAAGTAAGATTTCTTCCGCTCGCGACCAATGGCCGCACGTCGATCTATCAACGCATTAACGGCCTGATCGGTGCCTATGGTTTGGTAAACACGACCGGCCCCGACTATCAGCCGCTTGAGACCGTCGACCAAAATGACGGCAGTAATAAATCGGAAGAAGAACGCGGCCGCGAACGTTTTCGCAGCCTGTTTCCGGGCGTTTATGTGACGATGACGCTCGAAGGCTCGTATCAGAATCTGCGTAGATTTATTAAAGAAATCGAGACCGGCAACGAGTTTGTGATCGTAAGTTCGGTCGAACTCGCACCTTCGGAGTCGGAGCAAAAGAAAACAGAAGGTCAAACGCAGCCTGCGGGAACGCAGACCGACCCGAACACCGGACAGCCGATAAATCGAGGCCCGGTCGAACCGGCAAATAAACCAAAGGGCAAAATGCACGGCGAGGTCGTAGCACTTCGTTTGGAGATGGCAGCGTATTTTAGACGTGCGAATTATTCGCCGATGGCAACCGGACAGCAGCAATAATGGCAACGGCAGCAGTAAAGTCAACGACTGAACGCAACAAGCTGATCGCGGCGATCGTGCTTGGCATATTGGCGTTAGCTGCGTTGTATTTTGCGTTTGGCAGATCGCTGTTTAGCAGCAGTGCCTCATCGGCAAAAGCCACGCCTACGCCCAAGGCTTCGCCGTCGCCGCGTGATCCGGGAAAATTCACGCTACCGTCGGCTGACGAACAAGCGTTCAACACGCAGACCGTCCCGATCGACTATCGTCCGGGACAGGCATACGCTCCAGATGCGGGCCGTAACATTTTTGCTTTCTACGAACCGGCAAAACCGTGTCCGCCGGAGATTTGTCCACCTCCACCACCGAAAACTCCGGAGATCAAACCTCCGACGCCGGGACCTACACCTCATTTAGTTGCGGGATTTATCTCACCGCAAAGCGTGTATGCAGGTTCGCCCGGATTCAGACTTGAGGTCAACGGTGACAGATTTACGCCTGACGTTCGAATTTATTTCAACCAGACCGAGATGCCGACCACATACGTCAATGCACAGCGTGTGTTCACCGACATTCCCGCGTCGCTGATCTCCGCCGAAGGTCAACGACAGGTGATCGTTCAAACGCCTGACGGCACGAAATATTCGAATCAGGTGATGCTTGTCGTTCAGGCTCCGCCGCGGCCGACGTTCCAGTACATTGGCATGATCGCGCGGAAACGTTACAACAACGACACGGCGTATTTTCTTGAGGCAAATAAGCCGACGCCGTTCGGTGCAAGATTGAACGACGTGGTCGGCGGTCGGTTCCGCTTGATCAATATCTCGGCGACTGAGGTTGTGTTCGAGGACACGAGCCTCGGATTCAAGCATCGTTTGCCGATCGTTCGATCATCAACGGGTGGCGGATCGCCCCTTCCGAGTTTCCCAACGAATCCGGGCTTCCCGACCAATCCGGGATTTCCGACCGGAGTTCCGACCGACATTCCCGGAATTCCGAACAACATTCCTCGATATGTTCCGCCGACCAGTCCTAACCGAAATCCGATAAATCCGGACAAGAAGGATGACGTCGATGACGACGGCGATGGTTACTAAGGCTAGGCACAGCGAAAAAGGCATGACACTGTTTGCCGCTATGGCAACGATGGCGATCATCGCTCTCGCTTTGCTAGCCGTCGCACCTAGCATTCAGCAAGAAATTCAACGCGAAAAAGAAGAAGAAACTATACGCCGCGGCGAAGAGATCGCCGACGCGATACGCCAATACGTCGAATTCTACGGCGGTGCCAAACTGCCGAATTCGATGGACGAGCTACTCGAAGGCTTGCCGCAGGGCACCAAGAAACGTCAGATCTTGCGAGCGTCAGCCGCTGTCGATCCGCTGAGCGAAGACGGTAAATGGCGTCTTATCAAGGCTGACATCCAAAACCTTGGGCCCTTTGCAAAACGCGTACAGGATTTTAATCGCGGGCTGCTGCCGTCGAATCCGAGCCAGGCATTCGACCGTTATTCGCTCGTGATCGTTAATTCGCTCAACACGAAAAGTGAGTCTGATTCGACCGAGGCAGAGGATTTTGAGGGTGATGTAGTTACCGACAACACGCCATTCATCGGCGTCGCCAGCCAAAGCCGCTCGAAATCGGTCCTCGCATACTACGGTATCGAGAACCACTCAAAATGGGTCTTCACACCGCTATTCCGCGGCTCCGGCAATAACATCTTCGGCGCACGCCCGGGAACAGTAGCTCCGGCACCGGTCGTTCGCTGATCCTAATTGTAGTCAAAAACAATATTACAAAACGACTTAACGCCGACGTCTAATCGGCTGTCGTCGATCTTGAAATCGGGCGTGTGGTGCGGGAACGCTTGTGTCTCGCCTTTTGCCATGCCGCCGACCCAGAAGTAGAACGCCGGTGCTTTTTCGCGGAAGAATGCGAAATCTTCGGCACCTGTCACCCACGGAGCCTCATTCACATTTTTCGTTCCTGCTGCTTTTTGAAGTGACGGAAGCATCCTTTTGACAAGCTCAGGTGTGTTGTATGTGACCGGAGCTTTTGTTTCGATAGTGACCTCGGCAGTCGCGCCCATTGATTCGGCGATCTTAGTGGCAGTTTGACGGATCTTGTTGTGAACATCTTTCTGCATTTCGTCGTCGAGCGTGCGGATCGTGCCTGCCATTGTGACTTCCTCGGGAATGATATTCTCGCGAACGCCTGCCGACATTCTGCCGACAGTGATCACGACCGGAGCCTGAGTCAGGTCGGAGCGGCGAGCGACGATCATCTGTAATCCTGTATAGATCTGCGTGGAAACCGCTATCGGATCGACGCCGGCCCAAGGGTATGCTCCGTGAGTTTGGCGGCCTTTGACCTTGATCGAAAACCAATCGCTCGCGGCCATTGTCGCACCTGATTTATAGGCGATCTGTCCAACTTCGAGGCCTGAGCTAATGTGAATTCCAAATATCGCATCGATCTTTGGACTGTCCATCACGCCTTCTTTTACCATCAGCGAAGCACCGCCTTCTTCTCCCGCGGGCGGACCTTCTTCGGCAGGCTGGAAGATGAAAACTACCGTTCCCTTCAGCTTGCTCTTCATTCCCGTGAGAACCTCGGCGGCTCCCATCAGCATCGCTACGTGGGCATCGTGGCCGCAGGCGTGCATCACACCGACTTTCTGGCCGTTGTACTCTGCAGTCTCTTTCGAGGCGAATGAAAGCGAGTTGCGCTCCGTCACAGGTAAGCCGTCCATGTCGGCACGCAATCCGATCACCGGTCCGGGCTGCGAGCCTTTCAAAATGCCAACGACGCCTGTCTTTGCAATGCCTGTTCGCACCTCAAGCCCCAATTTGCGAAGGTGATCTTCGACATACTTCGCCGTCTTAACCTCGCGGTTTCCGAGCTCAGGATACTTATGAATATGCCGACGCCATTCGATGATCTGCGGCATGAGCTTGGCGGTTGCCGCGTCGATCTCGCGGCTCATATCGAATGCTAACGAAGAAACGGCGGTCGAGGTGATCACGAGTATCGCGAGCAAGGTTCTTTTCATAATTCTCTCCGAAAATGTAGTAAGGATATTGTAGTCTGAATCGCGGTCGCTTTGCTATTGGTTCTTAGAGATGATCTCGGCGACCTCTGCCAATATGCGTGCCGGGCCTTTGCCGCCAAGATCCTGCCCGACACTTGTATTCACCTGAACCGCGACCGCGATCTTCTTCTCGGGGAAGTACATCACGTCGGTCAAATAGCCCGGAAAGAATCCGCTATGGCCGTACGATGTTCCTGCTGCGGTCGGCCGAATTATCACGCACAAACCATACTTCACGTTCGGACCAAGTTTTGCGGGAACGCCGTCCAACACCTGCGGCAATAGTGTCGCGTCAAACGCTTTGCCCTCGAAATACACTTTTGCCCAGCGGGCGAGATCGTGCGAAGTCGATGCCCAGCCGCCGCCGGTCCATTCGAGCTGCGGATTGACGACGAACCTGCCGTCGGCGATCATCTCGTCTTTCCCGCCAAACGGATTGTTCGCTCCAGCATAGCCTTGTATCACGGCCTTTAGTACGGGACCGTCTTGAGCGATCGTGCCGTTCAGTTTGTGCTTTTTGATAAACCGCTTGCGAGCATCATCGTAGAATTTTTTGCCGGTAATTCGTTCGATGATCATTCCGAGGACGATATAGTTTGTGTCGGAATAATCCCAACCTTTTCCTGCCTCGAACGGCGGCTTTTCGTCGAAAAGATAAGCCAGACGTTCTTCCGGCGTCCAAACCTTCATCGGATTCGCCGTAAGAAAATCCGTGAATTCCTTTTTGAACTCATATCGCACAAGGCCGCTTGTGTGATTGAGCAGCATCCGAACTGTAACGTCCTTCGCATTCGGCAATCGCGAGAACCACGTCTCATTGCCTAAATACTTTTCGATCTTGTCGTCAAAACTCAGTTTTCCCTCAGCAACCAACTGAAACGCCAATGCCGCCGCGAACATCTTTCCGGTCGAACCCGCAAGCATTCGATCGTCGGGCTTCATCGGCGTTTTTGCGGTTCGGTCCGAAACACCAACCGCCAAACCGAACGACTTGCCATCTGCCAAAACAACGCCGAGCGTCGCTCCGGGAAACTTTCCGGCCTTGTGCCATTCGTCGAGCTTGGCCTGAAGTTCGCTTTGAAGTTTGGACTGTTGAGCGAAGGCACCGATCGCCAAAACAGCGATCAGTATGAAAAACTGCGTTATCCGCGAAAAATGATTCATTTCTTCTTAACGTAAGTGAAATCAAAGGTCGTCGTCCAAGTCTTACCTTCGTCCGACGAAGTTTCGCCGTGCTGGCGAACGCTGCCGTCGGCGAGTTTGCTGAACGTCATTCGGTTTATCGCCTTCTTTCCATTTACGACCGCATCGGAATCGAGCACCATCTTGCCTTCAACGAGGCCGCCGGCGTAATGCGTCAGTGTTCCTTTGTCGTCGACCCAAGTCTGGTGCCATTTCTTGTCGGTCGTGTCGTAGATGTTGTAACTTTTTCCCGACGAAACCGGCGTCGACCAATTCTCGGAGATCACGCAATTGCCGAGAATTAGCTGTATGCTGCTCGACCCGACCGTAACACCCTGAGCATTCTTAGCGTCCCATTCGCCTATCCAGAAATCGAACTCGCGAAACGACGGACTCGCTTTGCACGGATTGACCGCGATGTCATGTTTTTTGACGAGATCTGCAAATTTCGCCTCAGTTCGAACCGCCGCAAAGTCTTTGTCTGAGGTCAATGTGTCTGGCGAGATGCCGCCGAGTGTCAGGCAGCGTTCGAGGACCGCGTACATCTTTTCTTTATCTCCGAGCCGAGAATAAGCACGTGCCAACGCCGCCCCGAAAACGGGATTAGGTGACGCCGTCATTGCCGTATCGAGGTGTCGAGCGGCGTCCGCGACCTTGTCTGCACCAAGCATCGAAACGCCAAGCCGATATCTCGCACCTACATTCTTATCTTCGACCGAAACGATCTTTTCATAGGCAGCGACAGCCGCCGGCCAATCTTGTTTCTGAAATGCATCGTTTGCCGCTGTTCGCATTTCCGGTGTAACGGCATTTTGTGCAGCCACCGAAATGGCGAAAATCAAGCAAGTTATCGCGAGGCGAAGTGTCTTCATAAATAACGCTCCCTAACTGAGAATTTGGTAATTCTCAGATGCGGCGACACACGTCAAAGGTTGCGATTACGGCTTCATCGCCTTTTCTTTTTCGTTGCAAGCGCTCGGATCCATTGTCGAGGCACCATTAGCTATTTTCCAGCCTGCGTCGGTTCGCACGAGATTGAATTGGTTGATTCCGCAGTGCGAGATCTTGTCGCCGACAAAGAAGACGTATCGGCCGTAAACCTGCGCCCAATCGCCGTCGATCGCGACCTTGTGGTCGTACATCACTTCTTTGACGGCGTTTGGCTTGGTGAAAAATTTGGTGAATGCATCGGCCGAGATGACGCTGACCTTCGACTTGCCGTCTTTGCCTTTTTGGATGGCGACGAGACTATTATCGGCGGTTCCCGTTGCGAGAATTGCGGCAGCATCGGCGGCGCGCATTGCGTCGAACAACGCTTGAACGACACCTAGAACCGCGGTTTTGTCGTCTGCTTTCTGTGCAGTGACCGAGATCGTGAACAGAGAAACGATAAATAACGTAATTGCGAACTTTTTCATTAATACTCCTATTTTTTGTGTTCAATATACGAACCCGCGATCTTTGGCGCGATCTGATCGAGCCATTTGTTGAGTTCTTCTTGTGTGTACCACTTGCCCTTGAGCATCACGCCGGCACGGTTTTTTGTCGCATTGATGTCTTTTAGCGGATCGGCGTTGAGCAGCATCAGATCGGCACGTTTGCCTTTTTCGACCGTTCCGGCGACGTTCAGCGAGCCTAGATATTCGTGGCTGTTTCGCGTGCCGGCTTCGAGTACGGCATAGTTGGAAAGCCCTGCTTCGCGCAATGCGACAAGCTCGTGGTGCATTCCAAAGCCGTAAAGCCACATAAATTCGGGCGTGTCAGAGCCTGTCATTATCTTACCGCCGGCGTCGTAGATCGCTTTGATCAGTTTCTCTCGCAACTCGATCCAACGGGCACGTTTCTCAAGCGGAACGGTGTTGATCATTCGATTCTTCTTGTAGAAATCGAACCACTGCTGCTGCACCTTTGCAGGATAGAATTTGAAGTCAGGCTGAGCTCGTATCTCTTCTTCAGTACGAAGCCGGCCGAAGCTGTTCTTCATAAAGTGATGCGTCGGATCGACAAACGGATTTGAGGCGACCGTCTTTCTCGCAATCTCAGGGATCTTCGATTCGTCCATGTGGTCGAAGCTTTTCCAGTTGTCGGGCTGGTAAATGTATAGGTCCGACACCGAGCCTTTCATCGGAGCATCAGCCTTTAACAGAAGCTCCATATAGCCGTCGAGATGCTCGATCTGCTGTCCGGCCTTCCACGCTCGCTCGACGCCAACGAATCGGCTGTCAGCGTGGCCGACAACGCGAATACCGATCTTTTTCGCCTCATCAACAGCGGCCTCATAAGCTTCGGCTTTAATGAAAGTCGTGATCTTTATGAAATCGTAACCGGCGGTTTTCGATTTGCGGACAGCCTCGCGAGCCTCGTCGGGCGTCGCAACGACAAAGTTGTTTCCCTGTTCACGTCCCGTCAGATGCGGGCTCGCGACAAACACTGTCGGAGCATCGATATCGCCCTTCGCAGATCTCGAACGTAAGGTAAGAAGCTCGGGCGTTCCGATCATAAACCGCACGGTCGTTACGCCATTCGCGACCATTACACGCAGTTCGTCCGGACCGATCGAATCGGGATACTCGTCGCTGTCGGAAAGCAGATGCGTGTGCATATCGACAAGGCCCGGAACGAGATATTTGCCTGTGCCGTCGATCTTAACCGCATTCTTCGGCACCTTTACATTTGCCGAATCGCCGATGGTCTTAATGATTCCTTTCTCGACGATGACCGTCTGATTCGCAAGCACACGTTCGCGATCCATTGGAATAACGTTCACGCCGACGAAAGCTGTCGTTTGAGCGTTAACGGCAAGTGCAGACAAAAGAAACAGCGTTGTGAGCAATAAATACTTCATAAAACGAGCCTCACATTCCCCAAATCGCAATGCCGTCCGGTACCGTGCCTGTTTCGACGCGGCCGCTGATCTCCATTTTTTCGAGGTCGATCTTAAGCGTGACGTGCGGCTCGACGACTGAGACGAATATCGTTTTGTTATCGGCAGCGAACGCAAGGCCGAGCGGTGTTCCTTCGACCTTGAGACGTTTTACTTCTTTGCGAGTCGCGGTATCGATGACGAGAATTTCCTTAGTCGGGATCATCGTGCAAATGACGTGCTTGCCGTCGGGCGTGAATCTGACTCTATAAGGTCGGCCTTTAGTATCGATCTTTGCAACCGACTTTCCTTGTGCGACATCGACGATCTCGACCATGCCTTCGGCGTTCAGGCCCGTCCACACTTCCTTGCCGTCGGGCGAAAGATCGACGGCTTCGGGCTGTTTGCCAACCGCGATCTGCGTGACTCTCGACGGTGCTGGCGGAGCGTTTTGCAGATCAAAAACTGTAACGCTGTCCGAACCAATGTTCGCCGTTACAATTCTTTTCTGGTCCGCCGAAACCGCGACCATGTGCGAGCCGTTCTGTCCGGTGCCCATCATCCAATCGACCTTGTTCGCCGTCGGATCATAGCGTGCGATCGCTCGGTTGGTCTCGGCTGTGAAGTAAAGTTTGCCGCCAACAAAATGGAGCCCATGCGGCCGCAATAGCGGTGCGAGATCGACGCGGCGAAGTTCTTTCGCCGCTGCAACGTCGATGACAGAGATCGTGCTGCCAGGCGTTTGCGCCCCGTAATTCGCGACAAATGCAAGCTTTCCGTCGGTCGAAAACACGACCTCGTGCGGACTGTCGCCTACGGCGATCTTGGCCGTGACCTTCATTGTTGACGGATCAACAAGCGCCAGATTGTTGTCGGATTTGTTTAGTACAGCAAGGACAGGCTTGGCGGTTTGAGCCGCAGCATCAACGGCAAGCGTGACCAAAAGCGCGAATAAGAGAGCGTAACTGCGTTGCATAATGCAGTACTACGCCGGTGACTGATGAAAGGTTTTGGTCAATACTTGTCTTTGTATTCGAGGAGCTTGTAAACGTCTTTGTCGGTCGTGTCCGCAAGCTCACGGCGAACCAACAGAACGAGATCGACGCCCGGCCGCAGCGGATATACGCCAACGAATTTGAACTGCGAACTGTAACGCCGAACAACGTCCGCATCTTGATCGTTCTTTTTGGCGATGATCATATCGACCTTGCCGCCGTCGGTTAGTGTGCCGTGAAATACGGCTTCTTTCATATCGTTGAAATACCACGTCAGCGGCCAATAATCGGGCGAAACGATAGCGACCGATGCTGCGTTTCCCTTGCCTGATTTCTCAGCGTAATAATTCACACGCTCGACGAGTTCGAGTGTCTCGCGTTTTGTATGAGCGTAGATATACGCCATTTCCTCGTCGTCATAACGCACGAAATTGATCGAATACGATTGATACGCGAGTATTACGATCGAAAGGGCCGCGAGAAATCCGGCTCCGGCTTTTAGATGCAGTTTATTCGAGCGAACGAGTTCGTTGATGCCGTAGCCCGCGATCAAACACATCGGTAGCAGAAAACTAAGAGCGAGCCACGGTGTCTTGTAAGGAATGATCGAATATGCGGCGAAAAGACCGAAAGCCCACAATGCCGTGAACATCGCAAATCGATGCTTTGCCTTGACAACAGCGATCAGCGCCCCGATCGCCGAGACCAACAAGATCGGCGATTCGACCTTCATTCCCCATTTCACATAGCCGAGAAAGCCGTTCTGCGTGTGGTCTTTGCTCCCCGTTTTGGTCCAAATTGCGTAGGCTTCGAACGCCTTCCAGACGCCCTCTGCGTATGTAAAGAAGGAAGAAAAGAAGAGTACGCTCAGGTAAATAAAGACCAACGCCACGGCCGCGAACATCAACAATTTGCCATTGCCAATGCCTAGTGCTCGTTTGAATTCACCGAACGTAAGCACCGCTGGTTCATCGATATCGCTTTCCGTTTCACCTGTCAGATAGATCACGGTCGCGATCAGAACTGCGAGCGAGAGCACGATTAGCGAGACGACCAAGTAGAATCCGAGCGGCTCCTGAACGCGGCCTTCGCCGAGGAAAAAGTCGTACAGCCAGCGGGCTCCATCAGTCAGAGTTTGCCTGTATACAACTGCTGCAACTGCAATGAACGCTCCGCAGATGATAGCTATCCGAGCTCGATTTCTTTTGAATGTTTCGCCATTCGCGATCGGCTGCCACAGCCAGATGCAGAAACACGCGATCAACATCGTGCCGAGCGTGATGAACGCCGTTTCTTTTGTCGCAAAAAACAGCGCCACCGACGCCGATGCGAGCAACAGATAGATCGGCCGACCGTTGTCCCAATCGCGTAGCATCTTTATCACGAGGTAAACGAGGGCACCTTCGATCAGCAGAAATGCGATGCGAAATGCCCAGACGGCAGATCTCGCGGTCGCGAGTTGAGACGACAATATGAAAACCGACGGCGAAAACGCAACCATCAGCAAAAACGCCATCCAACCGACAGCAAACGGCCCGGCCTTTCGCTTTTCGATAAAGAAAAGAATCGACATCACGACCGTTAAACTCAAGAAAACAAAGAAGATCTCGTGAATATAGTATCGCGAAATGTACGTCATTCCCGGCGACAAAGCTAGGAACGCAGCCGCGACCAGCGAACCAACATTACCAAGATACTGCCGCAGCCAGAATGTCAGGATGACGATCAGAATTCCCCAGATCGCGACGCTCAACCGAACCGAAGTCGTCGTCAATCCAAGAAATTCATTGAACGCAAGCGAGATGTAATACAGCGTCGGGCCGTGATAATTCGCGGGATCGTATTTGTAAACGCCGTCGCGGACGAGGTTTGTGAGAAAGAAACCATTTACGCCTTCGTCATGGTGCAGCGGCTTGAGCGTCAGCCAATACAGACGAAAAAACGACGCAGCAGCCGTGATGGCCGCGCATGCCAGTAGCCACGAAATATCATTTTTCTTTGTCGTTGCAGTTTGTACGTCGCTCATTAATTGACCTTATAAACTCGATATTGCCCCGATTCTGCGATGATGGGAAATTTGGCGTACGCCGCTTCGTTCGCTGACATCGAATTACGTTCTTCAGGCGAGACGAGCACATAGCTGATGTTGTTTTTCTTGAGCAACATCTCGGCAACGGCTCCGCCTTGATACATTTTCTTGACTTCTTCCTCGCGTGGCAAATAGTCGATACCATGCGACGACAAATGGCCGCTGTATCGCATGAACGAAAGCCGTCCGGACAGCACGATCGCGGAATTGTAAGTCGGTGCGTTCAAAATGATCGCGTCCTGCTCGGTCTTTGCCTTGAGCTGAGCCGCGAGCCGAACAGCGTCGGTATCGAATACCTGGATCTTGTTCTGCGAAGTCATCGTCCGCCACACATCGAGCGAACCTGCTGCAGTCATCAGCAAGATCAATCCTAACGCGACATATCGGAACGACTTTCCTTTATCCCAAATTTTCGCCAGCAACAATGCGATCAGCGGCAGCGAGCCAACAAACCAATAGATCAGCACCTTAATATTGTCCCATTCCCACGGTGCGAGCTTCACGACATTTGAGACAAGAAAAAGTAATGCGAATGGAATGTAAAAAAAGAGAAGTGACAGATCACGAGTAGCATCCGACGAGTCATTCTCGGACGATCTCGTTGACCAGAAATAGTAAACTGCTGCGATCACGATCGGGATCATGATACCTGTGTTCTTGATCCAAAACCACAATACGTTGGTCTTGCCGCTATCCCAACCAAAATGCCAGCCGATGAATTCATTCGTTCGCGTCGCACTGCCGGTCATCGACCAGACAAGTTCGGGAACCGCGATCACACAAACGCCGAGGCCAAACGCTGTCCATTGCTTCCACTTTGCCGGCTGCAAGATAAAGAGAACTCCGGTCACGACGAACAGAACGACGAGGCTGTGAAGGTGTATTAGCGGCAGCGTCCCGGCTAGGAGGCCGAAGAGAAGTGGATGGGTGGAGGAAGCGAGGAGCAAAGGAGGCTTTTGCTCAATATTCTCGGCAGTCTCTGCGTTGAAAACTTTCCACAAGTATCCGAGTACCAACAGAGTCAACGGCATTCCAAGAAGCAGGCTGCGCTGTGTGATGAACAGGACTACGAGCGAATTGCCCCAGCGGAAATGGTCGCCGATCGTGTAATCTCGCGGCAACGCCCAGACGATCTCCCACAGGCTACGGGCCTGTTCCCAATAGTCTTTCGCAAACCAGAGAAAACCGAGGCCGCCGCTGAAGAACAGCAAAAACGGTGCAATGCGGCCCGCGAGTTTATTGCCTGTAAAACGAACGACGAGGCGTTCGAGTATCACCAACAGCGCCAATGCCCACGCAGTATTTTGCACAAAGAAACTACTCTCAACGGTCGAACCCAAACGAACCGAAGCCGCCGTGATAAGATCGGCGATGAACGGATACGTAAATTTCGCACCAGCGTACGACGGATTCTGCGGCGGAAGATTCCCGCCGTCCGTAAAGCTGAATATCGCACCGAGATGATAAGGAAGATCGCCAAGATTCTGCGAGCCGCCGGTAAAGATCCCCGCGGGCGTTACGTACATCGTTTGGCTAAAAAACAGCAGAAAAACAATGAAGAAGAATGCGTAAAATGCAAAGCCCGTGAATCTCGCGAGCGTACCACCTTGTAGTTTGCCGAACGCCTTCGCTATGTCGTACGCAAATCGTTTTTTGCGGCCTTTGTCGATAAGCAACAACATCGGCGACAGCGTGACAAGCAATGCTATCGCAACCGACACATACGTCAATCCGAGAACACTCGAGATCACGAATAACGCTGTTCCGAATATTGCACAACCGACTATGTTTCCTGCGGCGATTCGAAACATCAGCGGTTCGTCATCAATGACCAAATACGTAAGCCCGATCGCTCCGGCCGTGACGGCAAACATCAGTAAAAATGAGATCAACATTCTGTTTCGGGGTCGCCCTTACATAAGTTACTCGAAACGGTTAGAATAGCAAAGTAGCCGTCGGAATCTAGAAATCTAAACTTGCTGGCTTTACCACTTTAGAGGTGTTGTGCTACATTTCTTAAATTGGTAATACCAATTTCATAGTACTTTATGTCGCCATTTTCGCTTGAGGGTAAGGTCGCGCTAGTAACAGGTTCAGCCAAGGGCATTGGCCGTGCGATCGCCGTCGGTATGGCCGCCGCCGGAGCCGACGTCGTTTGCCATTGCCGCAAGGCAGGCGATGCGGCAGAAACGATCGCCGAGATCGAGGCGATCGGACGCCGAGCTGTCGAAGTTACCGGCGATATGTCGAATGCGGAGACGCCTGCCGCAGTGGTCGCAGATGCGGCTGCTGCATTCGGCAAACTCGATATTCTGATCAATAACGCCGGAACGATCCGCCGTGCACCTGCGGCTGAATTCTCGGCTCAAGATTGGCAGGATGTGATCGACATCAATCTGACGAGCGTTTTCCGCTTGGCTCAAGAAGCAGGCAAGCTGATGCTCGCTCAAGGTTCCGGCAAGATCGTAAATATCGCATCGCTGCTCTCGTTCCAAGGCGGCATTACGGTTCCTGCATATACGGCCGCAAAATCGGCTGTTGCTGGCCTGACAAAAGCCCTGGCGAACGAATGGGCAAGCAAAGGTGTGAATGTCAATGCCATTGCTCCGGGTTATATCGCGACCGACAACACAACCGCCCTAAGAGCGGATGAAACGCGAAACCGACAGATCTTGGAACGAATTCCGGCCGGACGTTGGGGCGAGGCCTCGGACATCGCCGGTGCTGCTGTGTTCTTGTCGTCCGACGCGAGCAATTATATTCACGGCCACATCATGGTCGTCGACGGCGGCTGGATGGGAAGGTGAGTTAGCGTCAGAACCGGAGGCGACGGTTGCGGTCTTACCGCAACACTGGCACGTCTTTTGTGCCAGAACCGACTGGGTTTCTACACAGAATATGTTGAACATTAAACCAAAAGATCAATGTAAATGGGACATAGTTTCCCTCGGCGAAGTAATGCTCAGGCTCGATCCGGGCGACAAACGTGTGCACACGACACGTTCGTTCGAGGTCTGGGAAGGCGGCGGCGAATACAACGTCGCTCGCGGTCTGAAACGCTGTTTCGGACTCGACGCTGCGATCGTCACGGCTTTGGCAGATAATCCGATCGGCCGTCTCGTGCAGGATCTGATGTACCAAGGCGGCGTCGATCAGAGCCATGTCAAATGGGTCAAATACGACGGAGTCGGCCGCACCGTTCGCAACGGTATGAACTTCACCGAGCGAGGTTTTGGCGTGCGTGCTGCATTGGGATGCAGCGATCGCGGAAACACTGCAGTTTCGCAGTTAAAGGCCGGCGATATCGATTGGGAAAAGATATTCGGCCACGAAGGCGCTCGTTGGCTCCATACCGGCGGCATCTTTTGCGCCTTGAGCGAAACAACGCCAGACGTTGCTAAGGAAGCAATGGCGTGTGCCAAAAAGCACGGCACGATCGTCTCGTACGACCTCAACTACCGCGACTCGCTCTGGAAAGCGATCGGCGGCCAGGCCAAGGCTCAAGAGGTCAATCGCGATCTCGCTCAGTACGTCGATGTGATGATCGGCAATGAAGAAGATTTCACGGCATGTCTTGGCTTTGAGGTCGAAGGCCAAGATGAACATCATTCGAAACTCGACATCGTCAATTTCGAGAAGATGATCCGCAAGGCTGTTGCCGAGTTCCCGAACTTTGCGGTCGCGGCAACAACATTGCGTAATGCAAAGACTGCATCAGTCAACGATTGGGGAGCCGTATGCTTTACCGAAGGCCAGCTTCATCAAGCGTTAATGCGTCCTGACCTCGACATCTTTGACCGCGTCGGCGGCGGTGATTCGTTCGCTTCCGGACTCATTTACGGATTCCTGACCGGCGAATCGCCGGAATGGGCCGTCAACTGCGGTGCCGCTCACGGAGCACTTGCAATGACGACGCCGGGCGATACAACGACCGTCGGACTTAGCGATGTTCTCCGAGTAATGAAAGGCGGCGGCGCTCGAGTAGCAAGATAATTTCATGAACAAGAAACAGATAGTTGAACAAATTGAATCTCTCGGCCTCGTGCCTGTTGTGCGTGCGTCTTCCGCTGACGAGGCGATGCAGGCAATTGACGCGATCAAGGCAGGCGGCGTTAATGTGCTTGAGATCACGATGACAGTTCCCGGAGCTGTGAAGGTGATCGAAAAGGTCGCTGACAAATACGGCAGCGAAGTTCTCGTCGGAGCCGGTACGGTGCTTGATCCGGAAACGGCTCGTGCATGTTTGCTTGCCGGTGCTCAGTTCATCGTCTCGCCGGCGTTGAACCTCGCGACGATCGAGCTTTGTCATCGATACAGTGCGCCGATCTGTCCGGGCGTTCTGACGCCGACAGAGGTTATTACAGCTTGGAGCGCAGGCGTCGATTTTGTAAAGGTATTCCCTTGCGGATCGGTTGGCGGAGCAAGCTATGTAAAGAATCTCAAAGGCCCATTCCCGCAGGTAAAGATCATTCCGACAGGCGGTGTTTCGCTAGCGACCGCTGCTGATTTCATTAAGGCCGGAGCTGCTGCACTGGGCGTTGGCACCGATCTTGTCGATGTGAAAGCGATCCGCGAGGGCAATGCGGCTCTTGTTACCGAACGTGCTCAGCAATTCGTGAAGATCGTTCAGGACGCTCGTGGTTAGTCAAAATAGCGACTTCGCCGTGTCGGGTCAATGATCACGGCGAAGCTCTTTCGCTAGTCCGTGGGAGACTGGGAGTAATGAGTTAATTTCTACGGAGCCTAGTGAGAAAAAGGCTCCGTTTTTATTTCCTCGTATATATATGCGAAAAATCGCCAAAACGTAACGCGATTTTTTCACTTTTTTTGAAATTATTTTTTTTCGAGCAGACGTTCGACGTATTTTGCGATCACGTCGGCCTCAAGATTTACATCGTCTTGAGCCGTAAGTGTAGATAAACTGGTCATTTCCCAGGTTTTTGGAATAACGGCGATGTCAAAACTGTCTTCGCGAAGTTCGGCAATAGTCAGACTAATTCCCTCGACCGAAACCGAGCCTTTAAATACAAGATATTTGGCGATCTCAGGAGGAAAGCCGATCGTCACCGTCCAAAAATCACCATGTTCCGCCGCACCTAAGAACTTTCCGCGCGAATCGACGTGGCCCTGAACGATATGCCCGCCAAGCCGCGTCGTAGGCGTGACAGAACGTTCGAGATTAACTCGCGAACCGACCTCAAGCCTTCCAATTGTCGAACGTAACAGCGTTTCCGGCGATACGTCGGCGGCGAAACTCGTCGAAGTAACATCAAGCGCGGTCAGGCAAACGCCATTGACGGCAACCGAATCGCCGTTTGCCATATCACCTGTAACAACATCTGCGCTTACGATAATTCGAGAACCTTCGGCGAGTTTCTCGACCGAAGCTACGGTTCCCAATTCTTCGATAAGTCCTGTAAACATTCCTATACTTCGGCCCGCTCGATCTCGGAGAGACGCCTAATATCGATCGAGATATTGCCGCCGTCTTCGACCTCGTTGTAGATACTGACGAATTTATGCCCGCAGCGGATATCGTATGGTTTATACGAGGTTCGCGTGTGAACCTCTTGCGAAAATGTCTCGTCGATCGCGGAGATCAGCACCAACAACTCAGCGTCCATGCGTTCGAGGTCCTGTTGCTTCAAGCCCTTCATCGGCGATTCGTCATCGATCGGATGTACGACCGTCCAAGCCAGCGGAAAGAACGTCACACGATTTCGTTCGAGTTCGAGGAAATCAAAGCGGCGAACACTCTTACCGTCTTCCTCTACAAATCGAGCGAACAGCACCTGAACCTTGACCTCGATGAGCTGATTACTGCGGCCGTTGACCATTCGGAACATCAGGCCTTCGATTCCGCGATACGGTGCGATGACCGAAACGTCGCTGAACAAGATCTTTGCTGTCGGCCGAGCAAACCTCGCGAAAACGACGCCGGTGATCAGTGCTTGAGCAATGAGGCTGTAGTACGATTCGATCGTGACCAGCATGTTCGGAACAAAGCCGACAGGATGTATCGTTCCATAACCGATCGTTGCGAACGTCTGAACGCTGAAGAAAAATCCCGTAAGCAGAATGTTTCCAACAGGTTCCGCAGATGTATCAACCAAACCCGTCGTGCCGAACGAGGCGTACATCAGGCCGAACGCGATGTTGCTCAAAAAGTAGAGCAGCAGCACGAGCAGCAAAAACTTTGTCCACGACATCGACAACAGCGTGTGATAAAGATTTCGCGAACTGAGCAACGGCAAGCCTTTGCGACCGACATTGAACGTACCGTCGGCGTTGAGTAGGCGTTGACGGCTGCGGCCTGTTACGACCGCACCGAAACCAAGATCGCGGTCTTCTTGTTCGATCAGCTCTTCGGCTTCGAGTGCATTTTCCAAAGTTTGTTCTGTCACTTGCTTGATTGGATTATAACGGTGCGGCGGCGATTGGAAAAGCAGATTGGCAATTGCGAGGCGCAAATGTTGAAATGTTCGTTATGGCTGAGACCGCACCGCAAACAGAACCGCCGAAATTAGTGATCGAAAATGGCGTGCCGACCAATTCGTCGCTTGCCGATCTGCTCGAGTGGTTCTTGAACTACGACGAGCGAACGTCGCGAATTCGGCATCCTCATTCAAATGAATTGTTTCTATGGAAACAGTCAGACGACGAAGGCAATGGTGTCGGTACGTTCCCGTTCGAGAATGCCGAGGCGAGATTCGCGATCGGTGCCATTCAAGCTGTCTCTGAGAACAACAGCGAGCCGATCCTGAAACTTTGGATCAGCGATGTTCTTGCTGCTCTGCATGAATCACGCGAATTAAAGACCGAAATGTCCGAGGCATTCGGACTCGATAAGAAAGATATCGAAGCCTCACCGCTCGTCAAAGCCGAGCTACTGCCGTCAAACAACGAACGCCGAATGTATCTCACAAGCTGCTGGCTAGAAACGCTTTACACCGCCGAAGCACGATTCCTTGGCTACGTCTACCAAGAGTTGTACGGTCGGCCGTTCGCGGCATCGTAAGACAGGCTGCCTAGCCTGTCTTTGTTGGAAGCGAGCAGGCTAGGCAGCCTGCCCTACGGCTTATCGAAATGTCTGGCATTGCTGCATACTGCCGCTCTGCATTCCCTTGGCAAAGAACTGCATTCGCTGCTGTGCACTGCCGTGTGTGAATGATTCCGGAACGACGTAGCCTTGAGTTCGCTTCTGGATCATGTCATCGCCGACGGCAGCCGCGGCCCGGATTGCTTCTTCGGGATCACCGGCTTCGAGGCGCCCTTGTTTTGCGACTGTGTTGGCCCACATTCCGGCGTAGCAGTCGGCCTGCAATTCAAGAGCAACACTCAACTGATTGTTGTTTCCGGCACGTTGAACCTTGTCCATAGTTCCGAGCAAATTTTGAATATGGTGTCCGTATTCGTGGGCAATAACGTATGCTTGCGCAAAATCGCCGGGAGCCTTGAACTCGCGTTTGAGTTCATTGAAGAAATCAAAATCCAAATAGAGTTTGTGATCGCCCGGACAATAGAACGGCCCTGTCGCGGCGCTTGCGTAGCCACAGGCACTCGATACCTGGCCCGAAAAAAGCTGAAGTTTCGCCGTGCGAAGCTGGATCCGAGCCTGTTGTGGTAAAGTCCCTTTCCAGTAATCCTCTAAGCTCCCCATGATCGCACCGGCAAACTTTTGATTCTCATCCACGGGAGCCGCAGAATTTGCCGCCGGGCCGGGAGCTGGAACAGATTGGGCCGGTTGATTCTGAAGCAAAGCACTCGGGTCGCCACCACATAGATAGATAGCAGCCGCCAAAACCAAAATGCCTAAACCGCCGCCGCCGAGAGCCAATCGGCCGCCTCCGCCGCGTCTGTCTTCTACATTGTCGCTTTGTCTAAGGTCTTTCCAACGCATGATCGTCTGTTCTCCAACGCCCTTTGATGCAAACTCCGAATGTCGAGATTCTAACATTTATCGCAGAAGCGAACGAAATCATCGTTCTCTACGCGCAAAATAATATCGACTTATTTCTCTGCAAAATCTTGACAGAACTAGATTTACAGGCTTATGATGCAGTTGTTCTTGTTTTAGCTTATCCCACACGATCTCATTCCATAGGAGGCACAATGATCAAATTAGACATCGTCAACTTGGTTGCGGACAGGACAGGTGTCGCTAAACAGAAAGCTGAACAGGTGGTTGATTCGCTTTTTGACGCGATGAAAGAAGCTCTTGCCCAAGGCAAGCGTATTGAACTGCGGGGTTTTGGAGTGTTTGTGGTCAAAGCACGAAAACGCGGCGTCGGCCGCAATCCGCGAACAGGAACCGAAGTGCCGATCCCTGAGGGCAAGACCATTCGGTTCAAGCCCGGAAAAGAGTTGTCTGCGAAAGCAGTTGGATAGAATCTGATCTAGCAGTTAAAATTATCGCGAGCGTGCAAAGTTCTGCCTCAACTTTTGCACGACTCGCGTTTCCTTTGCCCGTTAAATGACAGAGCCTCAAGAGCAGTACGAATTTCCGCAGCCGGAGCCACCGGCTGCGAAGACCTATTTGCGGCATATCGCGTTGCTTGCGCTGACATTCGTCACATCGACGATCGCCGGCATACTATATCCGTTCGGCAGAATAAACACTCTGCCCGAGGCCGATCCGCAATCTTGGGCCGAAGCTCAAGATTTCATTCTTTCGATCCCGCAGAAATACGTCGGCATACTCTGGTCAACGTTTCTTGAAGTATCGAACGACACGAGTTTGCTGATCGACGGTCTTTCGTTTTCCCTTTCGCCGCTATTCATCTGGCTCTGCCAGGAAATGCGGCATTACATAGCGTGCCGCATCTTTAAGGACGATGCGACGCTGCCGTATTTCATTCCAACGCCGCCGCTCGTCGGTCCGGCGGGAACGTTTGGGGCATTTATAAAGATACGTTCGCCGATGCCTTCGCGACGAGCCGTTTTCGATATCGGCGTCGCAGGACCGATCGCGGGATTTATTGCGTTGATACCGGTCGCTCTCGTTGGCATCGCCACAATGCAAACGGCTTCGCCTCAACAGATAGCGATGTCATCCGGGCTGACGTTTTCAGATCCGCTTTTGATGCGGCTGTTCGCTCTAATATTCGGAATTGACCTGAATTTCGGAATTGCGAATTCATTCTACTCAGCTGCTTGGGTCGGGCTGCTTGTTACTGCACTGAACCTAATTCCATCAGGGCAGTTGGATGGAGGACACGCTGTATTTGCTGTGTTTGGCGAGAAAGTTCACAAATGGACGGGACGCATCGCGTTTCCCGTAATGCTGATCTTGTCCATCCTCGGAGCCTACTATTTCAACAGCCCGAGCGGATTCCTGATCGCACTGATCCTCGCCATAATGATGCGAGTCGGCCACCCAACGCCATACGATCAAACGCCTCTAGACACAAAGAGGAAGGTCATCGCCTTCCTCACGCTGGTTATCTTTGTTCTATGTTTCGTGCCGTTCCCGATAAAGATCAGCTAACTGCCGGCAGCAGACCCTTTATCTCGCCGACCATTCGTTCGACGTCTTCCTGACCGTCGAGGGCGATCATGAAGAAATCGTAGCTGGTTTTGAAGCAGACCATGCCGTTGCCGAAGAACCAGACGCCTTCGAGCAGCGGATTTCCGCCGATGATACTGCCGAGCGGAAAGCCTGTGACGGCGGCGGGATTGATGACGTTCGACATCATCACGGCACCTGAGGCGAATGCGAATGCTCCGAGCAGCGGCGCTCCGATGCGAGTTGCAATGTCGCGTTCGAATTGAATTCGTTCGGCATCGGCTTGGTTGAGAGCTCCTTTTGCGATGAGTTCTTCGCGGCGTTTTAGGTAGCCGTCGAATTGGTCCGCGGTGAACTTAACTGTCGCGGTTGGAATCGCCGAATTGAGCAGCCAGTGCGACGAAATGCCCGTGAACACAACGCCGAGGCCGGCACCGATCGCCATCGAAACACCTGTCGTTGCGGCCTTTGACGGATCTTCTTTCACCCAATCAGCGGCTTTCTTGACCGACGAAACTGCGGCGTCAAGTGTCGATGCGAGGCTCGCTCCAAAACCGACGACCTTAGTTACACGCTTCGCATTAGTGCCTACGGTTCCTATAGTGTCTTCGACAATTCCGCCGGCGCGTTCGGCAACATCGACTACGGCGCCGCCCGCCTTTGCTCCGGCATCTGCGGCGACATCGCGGACGGGCTCGCTTGCGTTCCAAGCCGACCTTGCGGCTCCCGTTGCCGTGTCGAATGCTGTTTCAGTCAGATCGACGGCCTTTTTGCCGAGTTCGGTCTTTTCGGCCTCGGTTTTGACATAACTGGCGCCTGTTTTGGCAACATCGACTACGGCCTTGGCGCCGCCTTCTATCTTGTCCTTTAGGCCGATCTGCGAATCGATCTCCTCGAGCTTATCGGTCGCCAACTTTGTCCACGATGCAAATTTCTCTTTATAGTCGGTCATAGCGTTCACTTTATCTCAAACTGACAAGAAAATGTACGCTTTTTTAGCGCAAGATGTTCGAATTCCGAGCGTTATGCTATCGTATGTTTTCTAAATATGCCGCTCGTTAAATGTCCAAATTGTGGGAAAGAGGTTGAGTTCTCAGGTAATGAATTTCGGCCGTTTTGCTCAGAAAGGTGTCAGTTGCTCGACCTCGGATCGTGGGCCGATGGCGAGTACGCTCTGCCGACCGAAGACACCGAATTGACCGAGGCCGACATCGAAGCTCTCGGCAAAGCTTTGGAGGAACGCCCATGACACTCTTCTTTTTAGACGCAAATCTGATCGGCGGCGGCATTGGCATTTTTCTCGCGGTTGCGTTTTTTCTGGTGCTCGCGGCTGTTGCGTTCATCGCTTTCAAAATGCTCAAAAAGAGCGTGAAGATGGCGGTTCGAATGGTGATCGTCGTTGTCATTATGGCGATCGCCGTAACCGGAACGATCGGCCTGTGGTACGCATCTTCGCGGCCGGGACCGAAGCCGCCGGTTCCTACAAACAGACGATAAATGGCGGACACGATCTCCGACAACGTGCCAAAAACCGGTTGGCGTCGCTACATCGCGATGCCGCGAAACGTCTTGGCCGTCAGCGCCGTCAGCCTGCTCAACGACACGTCGAGCGAGATCATCTATCCGCTGCTGCCCGCATTTCTCGCTCTTGCACTCGGAACAACGCCTTTCGTTATCGGCATTATTGAGGGCTTTGCAGAGTCTGTCGCGAGCATTCTTAAACTCTTCGCCGGAAATCTCAGCGACAAACTCGGAAAACGAAAGCCGCTTGTTTTCATTGGTTACGCGATCGCCGCGATCACACGTCCGTTTCTTGGATTTGTCGCAAGCTGGCCGCAGGTTCTGATCGTGCGAATGACCGACCGCGTTGGTAAGGGCATTCGCGGAGCTCCGCGTGACGCGTTGATCGCATCGAGCGTACCGAAAAGCGAACGCGGCATTGCGTTTGGTTTTAATCGAGCGGCTGATCACCTTGGTGCGGTTTTCGGGCCGGTCGCGGCTTTCATTTTGCTGTCGATATTTGCTGTGAATGCCCAATCACCGACGATCGCTGAATATCAATATGTCTTTTTATTCGCATCGGTGCCGGTCGTACTTGGGCTATTGATCATTTGGCTGTTCGTTCGCGAACCCGAGACAAAACGTGCCGTTTCGGCTCCGCTCGACCTGAAGTTATCGGGATTTGATCCGAATTTCAAACGGTTGATGGTCGTCGTGGCGATGTTTACGCTGTCGAACTCGACCGATGCTTTTCTACTGCTTCGTGCGACCGACGCCGGCATTTCCCCTGCGATCTTGCCGCTGCTGTGGATGACGCTGCATTTCAGCAAGGTCGTGTTTTCGCTGCTCGGCGGCAGTATTTCGGATAAGTTCGGGCGAAAACACACGATCGCCGTTGGCTGGGCGATCTATGGACTGGTCTATCTCGGCTTTGCGTTCGTCGATTCGGCGTGGCAATGCTGGTTGCTCTTCATTATTTACGGCACCTATTTCGGCCTGACCGAAGGCGTCGAAAAGGCGTTTGTCGCAGATCTCGTTCCCGAGGAAAGACGCGGCACGGCATACGGCATCTACAATCTTGCCTACGGAATCGCGGTCTTTCCGGCGTCGCTGCTGTTTGGATTGGTGTGGACTGAGGTCGGAGCGATGTATGCGTTTGTGATGAGTGCGGGCATTTCGCTGCTCGCACTCATCTTGCTAACGTCGGTCAAAAAACCGGAAGTTAGTCATTGAAACGGAACGAACTGACGAGATTATTGAACGCGTACGAATACGAACTCATCTCATTCTCAGGCACAACCGTAGCAACGTAAAACAGCTCGCCCGAACGCATCTGCGTCGTGTAGATCGTAACGATCTCGTTCCTATTCGTTATCGGCGAACGTCCGGTAAGCGTCACCATCTGGCCGCGCTTGTTTCCAATGTACGACGAAGTAGGATTTGTACGACGGCTCAGGTATTGGTTGCCCTGCAGCATTCGATCGACCATGTCTGCCGAATCGCGATTAAGGTCGCCCGATTGCCGCTGAACCATTCCCATCATCGCACCTCGTGTCAGGCCTTGGTCGCCATAAGCACCGACCGGAGCGAACTGGGCATCGTCTTGCGAACCAAAGACCTTCCAATTCGACGGATAATTTAGCTGAACGCGATCGCCCGTGTAGGTGAGTATGCGATTCGACGGATAGGCAACGCTCGTTGAGTACTTGCCGCCGGCAGTCGGATTCTGTGTTGCTTCGGCGCTCTTTTGGATCTCTGCCATCGTGCGGGCCTTTGGCATTCCGCGGAGTTTGGTCTGAGCCCGAGTGAAATCACGTGTGATCTTGATCGGTTCGGAGCTGACATTGAGCATGTCGGCTTCTTTGTTGATGTTGTTGTAGCGATTGCCCGGATCGGGATGGCTTGATAGCCATTGCGGCACGCCGCCGCCTTTGCGTTCGCCCTCGATGGTCTTGAACATATTCGCAAGATCTCGCGGATCGTAACCTGCGGCAGCCATTATCTGAGCTCCGAGAACATCAGCGTTCGTTTCCGCCGAGCGGCTATACTTCGTCATCCAAGCCATCGCACCGACCGCTCCAAGTTGAGCACCTGCCTCGCCGCCCAACACAGCTCCGCCGAGGATCATTCCGAGCATTCCTAGCTGGTTGCCGAAACTGCTCTGCTTCGTCGCATTCGAGGTAGCATGACGAAGAGCGACGTGGCTGATCTCGTGTGCCATGACGCCGGCCATTTCGCCTTCGTTCTTAGCGGCCTCGATCATGCCGCGATTGACGTACATCGGCCCTGCTGGCAATGCCATCGCGTTGATGTCGCTGGCGTTGATCACCTTGAAGCGATAATTGAAAGCCGTTTGGCGAAACTGTTGCGGAATGTTCGCGACGAGCCTTGCTCCAACACGTTCGACGTAGCGTGTGGTTTCCGCATCGTTGAGGATCGGGAAGACTTTCTCGACTTCCTTAGCACCGTCAGTCCCGAGTTTGACGTCATCTTGGATCTTGTACTTATTCTTCGGCATTTCGACCCGAGTTTGTGCGATCGAAAGCAGCGGCAATGCCGTGATCGAAACCAAAGTAACGAATGCGAATATTCTTTTCTTAATATCGAACTTCCTCATAAATTTCTCCAAATGTTTGTGAATAAAGTCAGTGTATCAGCGGAAGTGCGTCGGCGCGAGTTTGGATGAAAAACGTACTAGCTCAAGTTCGCCGAATAAATATTAACGAAATGTTACAGAGATGTTACAAGAACTTTCCTCAAAAATGGCGCGCCTTGAAAGTTAAGTATAATGTAACCAATTCGGCCAACTCGATGCGTTATTATCGGGCAAGTGTTCGCAAATGATATTAGATCAAACAGCACAATTGTCGTCGGGCGGCCGGTATATTCCAAATAGCGATCGGAGCTTCGATCCTGCGGCGATGAACGAGCAACTCGACCTACTCAGAGACAAGATTCTGCTACTCGGCGGAAAGACCGAGGAAGCGGTCTTGCGCGCGATGCAGGCGTTGACGACGAGAAATACAGAGCTTGCGCGTCAAGTCCGCGAAGATGACGAAACGATCGATCAGATGGAACTCGAGATCGATCAGCTGAGCATCGAGATCCTTGCTTCGCAGCGTCCGACCGAGCATGATCTGCGGCTCGTCGTGTCAGTCGCAAAGATCACGCCAATTCTCGAACGGATAGCAGATCACGCTTCCAGCATTGCAGAAACCGCAATTATCCTTAACAATGAACCGCAGATCGACAATTACATAGATTTCTCGCTGATGGCAGACATCGCGTCGGGAATGTTGAGTGAGGCGTTGAATGCGTTCACGTCCGAAGATTCGGCAGCATCGCGGCAGATCATCGCTCGCGACCAGCGGCTAGATAGTTGTTACGGCCGAGTCTTTGATGACCTGTTGAAGTTAATGGCTTCAAATCCTGAGGCTGCAAATGGTGCCGCGAGATTGCTGTTTGTTGCAAAACACATCGAGCGAATTGGTGATTACGTAAAGGACATTTGCGAACTGAACGTTTACCTGACCGAGGCTGTTTTCATCAAACACAGCCCGGCAAACTAGTTTTACATTAAAGATCAAACAATCGGAGAAACCGGAAAATGGGATTTAGCTTACTACCAAGAGAAGATCAATATTTTGCACTGTTTACGCAGATGAGCAGCAAACTGCAGGAAGCTTCGAAGATATTGGTCGAAATGATGCGTGCGTCCGACACCGACTATGATTCGTTGTCGAAGAAGATCAAGAGCGTCGAGCACGAATGTGACGAACTAACTCACACAGTCACGACGCGGCTCAACAAATCGTTTATCACTCCGTTCGACCGCGAAGACATCTACACGCTTTCAGTTGCTCTTGATGATGTTTGTGATTACATCGACGCTGCGGCTCGTGCAGTCGTGATGTATAACATTCACGAATCTGACGAATACGCGATCAAGCTTGCCGAGATCATTCAAAAACTTGCAGATGAGATCGCGGGAGCATGTTCGCACCTCGAGAAGAGTAAGGGACACGAACCGCACCTGCTCGAGATCCAACGTCTTGAGAACGAAGCCGACGACGTATATTTCCGTGCAATGGCAGAGCTTTTCAAAACTTCGGACGACGCGATCAAGGTCATCAAGTGGAAAGAGTTGTACGAGATCCTCGAAAACGCCACCGACCGCTGCGAAAGTGTCGGCAACATTATCGAGAGCATCATTCTCAAGCACAACTAACGACAGGCGAAGAGGTAATTACCTGATATGGAACCGATCACCGTACTTGTCGTATTCATCATCGCCGTTGCATTGATATTCGATTACACGAATGGAATGCACGACGCGGCGAATTCTATCGCGACCGTCGTCTCCACACGCGTTCTGTCGCCGGGCGTCGCGGTTGCTTGGGCCGCATTCTTCAACTTCATTGCATTTGCAGTTTTCGGAACGAGCGTCGCAAAAATGATCGGCGGCGGCCTTGTCGATCTCAAACCGATCGCTCAAGACCAGCACTTGCTTGTCTTGCTCTCAGGTCTGCTCGGCGTCATCATCTGGAATTTGGTCACGTGGTATTTGGGATTACCAACGTCGAGTTCGCACGCTCTGATCGGCGGTTACGCGGGAGCCGCGGTCGCTGCGGCTTGGGGATTTGGCGTTATCATTCCGTCAGGTTGGGTCTTGACGCTTTCGTTCATTGTCGGAGCACCATTGATCGGAATGACACTTGGTTATCTACTGATGACCGCAGTCTTTTGGCTGTTTAGAAAAATGCCGGTCTCAAAGGTCGATAAGGGCTTTCGTGTAGGCCAGCTAATTTCTGCGGCCGCGTATTCACTAGGACACGGCGGCAACGATGCTCAGAAAACGATGGGCATCATTACCGCAGTTCTGGTCGCGGGCAGTTTCTTGCAACCTGAGATCATTCAGTGCAAAGATCCGCTTGCGGTCGGGCCATGTACGGCGTTGCCTGAGCCGCCGCTTTGGGTTATCTTGTCCGCTCACGCCGCGATCGGCCTCGGAACACTGACCGGCGGCTGGCGAATCGTTAAAACAATGGGCTCGAAGATCGCCAAACTCCAACCCGTCGGCGGATTCTGTGCGGAAACAGCCGGTGCCGTTACTCTCGCATTTGCGACACACTTTGGAATTCCCGTTTCGACAACACACACCATCACCGGTGCGATCGTCGGTGTCGGTTCTGCCAAGCGATTCTCAGCCGTAAAATGGGGCGTAGCCGGACGTATCGTCTGGGCTTGGGTTCTTACGATCCCAATGGCAGCACTCATAGCTGCAGTCTCATACGGCATCATTCATATGATCGACAAGCTGTTCTTTTAAGTAAGACAGGCTGCCTAGCCTGTCTTTTCCGAACCAGGACAGGCTAGGCAGCCTGTTCTACGTTGCCTTTCGCTCACCGAAGTGACATCATTTTCTTAAGATGTCAGCAGTTCTCTAATTCGTCCGTCCGATCGAAGATTTCTTGGTAATGCCCGATGCCGAGGTCGCCGAAAGCATCGTCGCGGCCAAGCAAGAATTGGGCGATCGCGTCGTAATTCTCGGTCACCACTACCAACGCGACGACGTTGTGAAACACGCCGACCTGACCGGCGACAGCTATCAGCTTTCGGTGATGGCATCACAAACGGACGCTGAATATATCGTCTTCTGTGGCGTCCATTTCATGGCCGAATCGGCCGATGTCGTCGGTAAAGACTTTCAGCGAGTGATATTGCCCGACCTCGGCGCCGGCTGCTCAATGGCTGACATGGCGTCGATCGATCAGGTCGAAGATGCGTGGGAACAGCTCCGCGAGATCGGTGTGTTAGATCAGAAAGTCGCTCCGATCACTTACATGAATTCGACCGCTGCGATCAAAGCATTTTGCGGCCGAAACGAAGGCGTCGTATGTACCTCATCGAACGCAATTCCGCTGTTCGAACACTACTTGCAGAACTACGACAAAATGCTGTTCTTTCCCGACCAGCACCTTGGCCGCAACACAGGTGCAAAGTTCGGCATTCCGCTAGACAAGATGGTTTTGTGGGATCCGCATCAGGAATTCGGCGGCAACACGCCTGAACAATTGCGGGAGGCGAAACTGATCTTGTGGAAAGGCCATTGTTCTGTTCACGGGCGTTTTAAGGCGTGGCACGTTGATAAAGTTCGCGACGAAGTTCCCGGCGTTCAGGTGCTCGTCCATCCCGAATGCCCGCGTGACGTCGTCGAAAAAAGTGATCTCGCCGGCTCGACTTCATTCATAATTAAGACCGTCGAGAACGCTCCGTCGGGAACAAAATGGGCGATCGGCACCGAGGTCAATCTGGTTAGTCGACTGCAAGCAAGATTCCCCGACAAGGACATTCGCCTGCTCGCTCCCGATCTGTGTTTGTGTGCGACGATGTACCGTATTGCTCCTCAAAACCTCGCTTGGTCGCTCGAAAACCTAGTCGCCGGCAACATTGTCAACGAGATTGTAGTCGATGACGAGACGAAACATTACGCCAACATCGCGCTTGGCCGTATGATCGAACTTACCGAGAAACGCTAGATCTTCTATGCAAGAAAGCGTTGTCATCGAGCAAATGAAACTGTCCGAAAAGGCGGACGTTCTCGACTTTCTTTCGACGGCATTTGCCGACAATCCTCGACAAAGCGACGGACAATTCTGGGACTGGCACTTCCCTGATTCGCCGTATTGCGATCCCGAAAACCTGACGATCTGGCTCGCAAAGGTCAATGGCAAGATCGCCGGCCAGCTGGCGGCCGTTCCGGTCGAACTCAATGCCGACGGCACAACCGTTCCTGCCATTTGGATACTCGATCTGATCGTCGGCACAGACTATCGCCGACGCGGCATCGCCAAGAAACTCGCACTCGCCTCGCTCAGACATTCGCCGATCGTACTTGGCACGAACACACCAAAGCAGCATTCGACCGAGCTTCTCGAAGGTCTTGGCTGGACGATCTTTACTAAGATCCCGCGATACTCGAAGATGCTGTTTCCGGGAAACGCGATCCACGAGATATCCAGCGTAGGGCCTATTGCCTCGCTTGCAAACATCGCGTACGCTCCGTTTCGACGCAGTCATTCGTCTTCAGATATTACGCAGGTGGACGGTTTTGACGGTTCGTTCGACGAGCTCTGGGTTGAAGCCCGTACTCATTGGCCGTACAGTATTTCCCGCACCGCGAAAATGCTCGAATGGCAGTACGTTAGGCAGCCGGGCAAGAAATTCGACATTTTGACTTTAAGAAAGAATGGCAAATTGTGTGGCTACGTTGTGATGTTCTTTCGTTCGCCGAATAATCACGGCGTTATTGAAAAAGCCGCGATCACTGACATTTGCTACGCTCCGGAAGATGCTGATAATACGATCGACGAACTACTTGCGGCAGCGATCAGCCTCGCGATCTCCCGAATAGCCGGCCGCCTGATCACTGACGTGATCGACGCGAGGCTTGAGTCAAGGTTGAAAAAGGCGGGCTTTTGGCAAGTGCGAAGCGACCTTCAGCTACTTGCTCACGCTCCGCCGGAGTATTCGCGATTGTTCGACGCCGCGAATTGGTTCCTGACACGCGGCGATTCGGATATCAGCATCTTTGAACATCCCAACACTTAGACGTAGTATTGATTCATCGTGAAACCGCCCGTTCTGCTCTATCACAAGATCGACCTGCCGACGCCGGACATCAAGGTCCGAGGTGCGTTTACGGCTCCGCGGATATTTGAAAAGCAGGTCGCTTATCTCGTAAAAAAGCAGATCAAGGTAGTAACGGTCGGCGAACTTGTCGAACATTACAACAGTTTCGGTGAATTTCCTGCTCGAACTCTTGCCATCTCATTCGACGATGGTTGGAAAGACAACTTCACTCACGCCTTCCCGATCCTAAAGAAGTACGGCCTGCGGGCGACCATTTATTTGGTCGCTGATTGCCTAGGACGAACAACCGATCAAGTCGTACCGACCGGCGAAGAGCCGCGAGAGCATATTTCGGCAGACGACGTTCGCGAAATGGCCGGCTACGGCGTCGAATTTGGTTCGCACACGCTGAGCCATCGTTGGCTGAATGAAATATCGCCCGACGAGGTCGACCGCGAGATGATCGAATCGAGATCATTTGTCGAAAACCTCACTCAAACCGATTGCAAAACCATCGCATATCCGGCAGGTTTCTTTAACGACCACGCCAAATCGTCGGCCAAAGCGGCCGGTTATCTTGCCGCTTTTTCAACGATTTACGGCGATGATTCTGCTTCGGATCTATTCGAACTCAATCGCACCGAGATCCTGCGACGCGATAAATTTATGTTTCGATATTCACGCAAGATCAGCCTCATCGACGCTGTCTAGTTTATTCCTTGCTTTATTTACGAGCGTCGAACAAAATGGAGATATGACCGAAGCCCAAAGTTCTGCCATTTCGCGTATGCGTGTCGGCGACATTATGACGAAGTCCGTTCGCACGGCATCGCCATCTGCGACGCTTCGCGAGGTTGCCGAAATGATGCGCAACGGCGACATGGGCGCCGTGCCGATCGTCGATGAAAACAAGCTCGTCGGCATCGTCACCGACCGCGACATCGTCGTCCGCGGCGTTTCCGAAGGCCTCACGAGCGGCGCCGCGATCTCCGAAGTAATGACGACCGAGCTGTTCACTGTCACCTCCGACGAATTCGCTTTCGAAGCAATTCGCCTCATGGGCGACAAGCAGATCCGCCGCATTCCTGTTGTAAACGCCGACGGGTCCCTAGCCGGCATCGTCGCCATCGCCGACATCGCCCTAGAAATGGAAGACGAACAAGAGATCGCCTCGACGCTCGAAGAAATCTCAAGCGGTGCAAGTTTTTGGAGTAAAAAGTAGAACGGGCTGCCTAGCCTGTTCATCGAGCTAACCGATGGCAAGATCCATAAATCGACATTTTCAGTTCGTTGGTACATCAAAAGATGTGCGGAGCGGGCAGTTGTGGTATCCGGCGGCGGATGTTTACCAGACGCCTGACGGCTGGGTCGTCAAGGTCGAGCTTGCGGGCGTGTCGGCCGAAGATATCGAACTTGAGATCCAAGGAAACGTACTCTTTATTGCGGGCTGTCGCAAAGACCGCTCGTGCGCGGCCGGAGTTTCGTATCAGCAGATGGAGATCACGTATAGCAATTTTGAAAAAACTTTGAAGTTCCCTGCAACCATCGACGGTGCCCACGTCGAACACGAATTTGAGAATGGGCTGTTGATCATTCATCTGAGGAAAGGCAAGTAATATGGCAGACGAACAGATAGATCTAACAACACCTACGCTTCCCGAGCAGTTCGAGATCGCGGTGTTGCCACTGCAGAATACCACGTTGTTTCCTGAGACGGTCGTGCCGTTGGCAGTTGGGCGCGAGCGTTCGACACGGGCGACGGAATCGGCACTGGCGACCGAGGAAAAACTGCTCGGCTGCATCACGACCAAGACAGAAAACGTCACCGGCGACGACGCAAAGCCTGACGACCTCTATAAGATAGGCACCATCGTCAACATCAAACGAATGATGCGAAACGACGATGTGATGCAGCTCATCGTCCAAGGTATCAGCCGTTTTGAGATCGTTGAGTGGCAAACTGAACAGCCTTATCTAAAGGCGACTGTGCATACATTGCCGCCGCTTCGGCGGGGCGATAACGAAGAGATCGAGGCATTGAAACGCAATATTCAGGGCATGATCCAAGAGGCTCTCGCTCTGCTGCCAAACGTTCCACCCGAGATCCGCATGGCCGTGATGTCTCAGGAAGACCCTGTGCAACTCGCCTATTTCCTCGCATCGGTGCTCGACCTCGGCACTGAGACTGAGCAAAAAATGCTCGAGTCTTCGACCGTTGACGGCCTGCTGACGCTCACTCACGCGGCCCTCGCACGCGAGCTTGAGATCATGCAAATTCGTTCAAAGATCGCGACCGAAGCTCAGACCGAGATGGACAAATCGCAACGCGATTACGTTCTTCGCCAGCAGATGAAGGCGATCCAAAAGGAACTCGGCGACGACGAAGGCGGCGAGAAAGCCGAGGCCGACCAGCTTCGGCAGCGACTTGAAGAAGCCGATCTGCCCGACGATGTCCGCAAGGAAGCGACTCGCGAGCTCAAGCGAATGGAGGCCTTGCCGCAGGCCGCGCCCGATTATCACGTCATTCGCACGTACCTCGAATACATTCTCGAACTGCCCTGGCGCACGTCGAGCGAGGAAAAACTCGATCTCGTCGAAGCCCGCAAAATTCTCGACGAGGACCATTACGGCCTCGAAGACATCAAGGAGCGCATCCTTGAATCGCTTGCCGTCGTCAAGATGCAGCCCGACAGCAAATCGCCGATCATCCTGTTCGTCGGACCGCCGGGAGTTGGTAAGACGTCGCTCGGACGCTCGATCGCACGAGCTCTCGGACGCGAGTTCGATCGCCTAAGCCTCGGCGGAATGCGTGACGAGGCCGAACTTCGCGGCCATCGCCGAACATACGTTGGTGCGATGCCAGGCCGCATCATTCAAAGCTTGCGGCGTGTGAAATACAACAATCCTGTGCTGATGCTCGACGAGATCGACAAGCTCGGCAACGATTTCCGAGGCGATCCGGCCTCAGCTTTGCTTGAGATCTTGGATCCTGCGCAGAACAACACGTTTCGCGACAACTACATCGATCTACCGTTCGATCTGTCGAAAGTGTTCTTCATCGCCACCGCGAACCAGCTCGCACCGATACCGATGCCGCTGCGTGATCGTATGGAGATCATCCAGCTCGCCGGTTACAGCGACCGCGAAAAGCTCGCCATCGCGAAACAGTACCTGATCCCGCGACAGATCGAAGAGAACGGCTTGACCGCCGAGAATCTTGAGATCACCGACGACGCCATCAATCTGATCACGGCTCGATACACTCGCGAGGCAGGCGTTCGCCAACTCGAACGCACCGTCGGCAATCTCGCACGCAAGGTCACGCTCAAGGTCGCCGAAGGCCTCAACGAAAAGGTCGTCATCTCTGCCGAAGAAGTAAAAGGCTATCTCGGGCCGCCAAAGGTGTATCCCGAAGAGGCCCGCAACGAACTGCCCACAGGCGTCGCAACAGGAATGGCGTGGACCGAAATGGGCGGCGAAGTTCTCTTTATCGAGGCGACTCTGCTGCCGGGCAGCAGCGGCTTGACCTTGACCGGACAGCTTGGCGATGTGATGAAAGAATCGGCTCAGGCCGCCCGCAGCTATCTGTGGTCGCACGCTGCGGAATTCGGCATCGACCCCGAGGTCATCAAATCGAACGGCGTGCATCTGCACGTTCCGGCGGGAGCGATCCCGAAAGACGGCCCGTCCGCAGGCGTCACAATGGCGTCGGCTCTGGCATCGCTCTACACCGGCCGCAAGGTTCGCAACGACACGGCGATGACCGGCGAGGCGACCCTGCGGGGGCGTGTGCTGCCGGTGGG
>CALMPJ010000104.1 GCA_937871585.1 uncultured Acidobacteriota bacterium
GCGAGAGGTCGTGAGTTCAAATCTCGCCGTCCCGACCAATAAACATGGGGCTTTCGATGAATTTCGAAAGTCCCATTTTTCGTGGTTTCCCCACAGTCACGAGAGGGCGGGTTGCTAAGCCTCTTGATTGCCACATTTACGACTCAACACCCGTCGGAAAAAGCGCCTCCATTTTGCAACCAACTTTCTGGACCTCAAGTTAGAGCCATTTTGGCGAACAGACGCACCACCATGGTGAGGAAAAGAGCCAAGATGGTGCTTCAGCGTTCCAAATTTCACCTTTTCACCCCAATTCCCAGTAAATAAGCGGCTAACAGTCAGCGGAATAGAACTTGCGAAAGGCTACGCGAGAGGCACCGGTTTGTCATGCCCTCGACTACGGACCAACGCAAATCTAAACGCGAAGAATATGTCAGTCTACAAAAGATACAATGGTAAGCGAGTCTCATCCTCCCATCCCGACTACTCAAAGGCTCGGTGGTGGATCTATAAGCGGCTGAAAGGGAAGGTCATTCATCAGAGTTTGCCCGAAGCGAAGACAAAACAAGAGGCTGAATTGGCCGAGCGGCAGATCATAAAAGCGTCCTTTGATCATAGCTATAACGTTACAGATACCACCACAACTCTTGCCTCGTTCATTGACGAGAAATATCGGCCCTATGTCCAGCAGAACAACGTCAACAAAGGAGCTAAGGAACTTTATATAAGGCTTCTACTTGGTCACTTCAAGAAGCAAACTTTGTCCAGCATCAGTCCTCAGGACTGTCGAAACTGCCGGACCAAACTTCAGACTCGCCAAAACAAACGGAAGAAAGAAAGTGCACTCTCATCGGCGTCGATCAACCGGATCATGTCCACGTTGTCGAAGATCTTCAGCTTAGCGTGTGAAGAGGGAATTCTGGAACGCAACCCGATGCAGTACGTGAAGGCTCTACCGGAACCGCCCCCTCGAAGACGGTTGCTAAATCCGAAACAAAAGGAAGCACTTTGGACGGAGTTGGAGAAGGATACACTGCTTTATCGACTGATAGTCCTCGCAGTGAATCTTCCATTACGTCGCGGACAACTTGTCGCGATCACGGAAGATGTTATCGATTTTGAAAACGAACATGTATTCGTCATTGGATCGAAAGGAAGACCGCCGCGTTTAGTTCCGCTTAATGCAACTGCGACGAAGATACTGAAAGCGATGATCGATGAAAAACAGTTGCCGTTCCCGGTAAAAGACTTCCGTAAACGATGGCAAACTGCACTCCGTAACGCTGGGATAAACAAAAAAGGCGGAACGAGAGAAGAGAACTATCACTTCCACGATCTTCGCAGCTATTTCGCCAGCGAGCTAATCCGGCGAAATACGAACCCGCTTATAGTGCAGAATCTGTTTGCCCATTCCGACATGAGCATCACAACGGTCTACGCTCAAACTGATGACAAACTCTTGTTGGAGGCTGTCAAGCGGCTTGACGAAATCGACAACGGTGAGGTGCAGTAATTTTGCATTACTTCGCAAATCAGAACGGTTCATTTCCTTCGGACGAGAGTCGGACTGATAACTGATCTTTCCATGGCTGGGCATCGCGGTCGAATTATCTCGGGTTCAGAAAAGCCGGTCGGAGTCGCATCTTTTCAATTTCGACTGCTGCTCGATATTCCTCGGGTGTGTTCAAGTTTAAGAACAAGAATTCGGAGCCTTGAATATCCTTAATCTCGGAAAACCCAATTACCCGTGTCTTGAGTCGCCCACGCAATTGTTGCAATCGCCAGTCACCGTCTGAGAACATTTTTTCAATCTCGGGCAGACACCTATCTCGCCGATACAGCCCACAAAGCGGCTGATTGCGTCCGTCTGGCTGTGCGGGGAAGACGGCATCGACACTGTTCACTTGCTCATCTACGCCTTGCCGCAGGATATCTACCATCTGAGTCATCAATTCGCCAGTGACAAACGGCAGGTCGCAGGCGAGCACGGCCACCCACTCTGTCTGAGCGTTTACAAGAGCTGTATATAGACCCACGATCGCCCCGCGGGCATTCCCTAAGGTTTGATGATCTTGAATTATTGGAATCGAAGTAATTTCCTCAGTTAAATTGCCGACAACATGAACGGTGTTTGTAATAGAAAACAGTGTACTCGCCGCACGATCGACGAGCGTCCTGCCGCCAAGCAACACGGCCGCTTTGTTATGCCCCATTCGTCGGCTTTGGCCCCCTGCCAGGACAAATCCATCGATCAAACTCATTTGGTTTTAGGAAAACTCTCCGGTTGTCTCGTTATCCTTATTTAAGGGCCTAATGAATGAAAAATAATTGACCGCAAGGCAAAGCACGGAGAACAAAGAAAGAAATACAAACCCGAGCGTGTAAGATCCGGTAGCGTCCTTAACAAATCCTAGTTCAAGCGGTGGAAAGAACCCCCCCAGACCGCCAAAAGCCCCGACGAGTCCAGTGACTGTAGCGGTTTCGTTCGGGAAATACTGAGGAACGAGCTTAAATACGGCTCCGTTACCCAGCCCAAGTGCAGCAGCGCAGCCAAGAGCTCCGATCGTGAAAGGAACGATAGAAACGGAACTCAGCAGAAGTGCAAGGCCAGCGATCGCAGCGAAAACACCGAGTAGAACCCGGCCGCCGCCTATCTTGTCCGCTAGGATTCCGCCGACTGGTCGGAGAATGGTTGCCACTAAGACGAATCCGGCGGTTCGGGCTCCGGCGTCGGTTGGCGTCAAGTTAAATATCTCTTTCAAGAAAGTCGGCATATACAAAGCCAAAGCGACAAAACCGCCAAATGTAAGGAAATAGAACAATGACAGTATCCAAGCGTAGCCAGAGGTTCGAAGAACACTGAGATTCTGCTTCAGTGTTTTTGGGGCGGCAGTTACCGCAGCATCCTGGGCAGAAAAATAGAACGCTATTCCCCAGCTGAATGTGACGGCAGCGAAGATAAAGAAAACATAACGCCAGTCGCCAAGGTAGATCGCGAGGACGGGTGCCAAAAATACGGCGATCGACTGTCCAATATTGCCCATCCCGTAAATACCAAGGGCAGTCCCCTGCTTTTCGCGGCTAAACCATTTTGAAGTGAATCCGACGCCGACCGGAAATGATGTGCCAGCGAGTCCGAGAAATAGCCCGAGGATCAGCAATTGGGTATAACTTTGCGAAAGGCCGATCGCGATTGCCGGGACTGCTGAAAATACCAAAAGGGCAGCGAAGACACGTCGACCACCATATTTATCCGCCAGCATTCCGGCAAAAAGGCGGCCAGTTGAGCCTAGGAGGACGGGTATCGCGATCAAAAGGCTCTTTTCTTTGCCGGAAAGACCGTAAATCTCTGTAAACGTGGGGGCGAGTGCGGCAATCAGACCCCAGACGGCGAACGTAACAGCGAATGCAGTTGTTGAAAAAAAAAGTGCTCGAGCCGAGCCGGGCTGAAATGTTTTAATATCCATACGTCTTAAACAACGTTTCCTTCAAGCCCTTTAACAATCTGGTACACGCGGAATCCAGAGCCGAGGCATCCACAAGCGTTGTAGTTCACAAAAGGTAACTCAGCGGGGTGCAACCGGTTTCCACCAAACAATAATACTAAGTGCGATCAGCCAGCATATACCCGAGGCAATGACGAGTGGCGCCAATTGCGAGTAAGCATGAGCTAGTGCAGCCTCAACCGCCGCCGAGAGTATCCAGAGCTGCGCGATGTTTATCATTACAAGCATGGCTAGACGCGCCTGCCAAACGGCGGCAAGTCCGCGGCTCTGGGGTCTAGGCGGTTTGGAGTTATCCTTCATGGCCACGCACCTCTCTTTTCACCGCAAAAATCTCACCATTGATTGTTTCAAGCTCAATTCTGTCGAGCGGACGCGGCGGAGGTCCATATAACACCTCGCCGGTCTTAGAACTGAAACCACCGTTGTGACATGGGCATTCGAGACGGTCGTTTTCTTGGGAATAGAAAACCGGGCAAGACAGATGTGTGCATTTCTGCCCAAAGGCAGCGTAGTTTCCATCCGCGTCTCGTATCAGGATCGCAGTATCTTCCTTAGCCGGATACGTAAAATTCAGAGATGTTCCCGGTTCAATGCTCATTGCTCCATCGATCTTTGCCGGAGCGAAGGTCTTTGGCGAACGGGCATCATAGGCAGCTTTGCCCGCGAATCCGGCTGCACCGACGAATAATGCGCTCGATGTCAAAAACAGAAAGTTGCAGAATTCACGCCGGGTGACTTGAGCCTCGCTGTCGCGCTCGTAAGGGAACTCGGCTTGGAACGGAGCGGTCGCCGTACGGACGTTGTTTTCGTCCGACACTTCGTTGTCTGCGGCCAGGATCTTGTTAACTATTTCTTGATCGAATGCTTTAGAATTCATTGTTCTTATCGGACTCCTCCACTTGAGTATCTAGCCACGACTCTTTGCTTTCGTGAGTTCCATCAAGAGCTATCTGTCCCTCGAAAACGCCGCACCCGTCAAT
>CALMPJ010000105.1 GCA_937871585.1 uncultured Acidobacteriota bacterium
GAACTTACTAGCTTTCAGTCAGAACTTACTGGCTTTCAGTCAGAACTTACTAGCTTTCAGTTAGAACTTACTAGCTTTTAGTTAGGGCTAACTAGTGTTCAGGAAGTTCCGGAAAATGTTCAGTAAGGCTCGGAAAATGATTTTCCGCTGTAGGAAAAGTCCTAGGCAGGTCGTCCAACGGCCGTTATTGCTTGGAATCGATGAAATCCGACGGATCCAGCCAGCCGGCTCGGTCTGTTAGGTAACCGCCGCCGACTTGGTTCCAGTCTTTTGCGGTCGGGTTGCGTAGTTCGAGGTGCAGATGGCAGAAATACCGGCCGTTTGCGTTGCCGACCTTGCCTATTTGGTCACGAATACTTACCTCGCCGCTTGTTTTCAAGATCTCCTGCAAATGGCCGTAAAGCGACTGGACCTCGGTGCCGTCGGGCAAGGTGTGAGTAATAATGACGACGTTTCCCCAACCAGGGCCGGCGTCTTCGGCGTAGATTATCTTGCCGTTTGCTATCGCGTAAACGGCCTCGCCGCAATCGGTATTGCCGCCGGAATTTTTGTTCCAGTCCTCGCCAAGATGCCCGTTGGCACCGAAATCCAGTGCGTTGTACCAAAGATCTTTGCGATCCTTTGCCTGCGTGAGTTTTTTGCCGTCGCCCAAAGGGTACGAGAACTTGTCCGCGACGATTTTAACAGGGGTTGGAGTTGGCGAACTCGCGGGCTGCTGCGCCGAAGACGAACAGCCCGCGAACAGTATCGAGGCAAAAGCGACCAGCAATGCACTGCCAAAATTACGTTCCATTAAACCCTGTCGAAAGGCGTAGGACGTACGCGTCGCTGGCGTTGAAGAAGTCGTTTGCTTTTACTTTTTTGAGGAAAGCATCGGCCTGCGCTTTGGTCGTGCCTGCGTAAACTGCGAGGGCAATTACGTTGGTGCCGAGGCCGTTGTAAAAGTTGTTCATTATGGAATAGCAGCCGCGGGCGACGAAGACTTTGTTCCGCTGAAAGGTTATCTGGACGCTTTCGCGGTCAAAATCGGTTGGCGTTTTCTCGCAATCAGCGTCCTCAGGGAGTTTCGCACTTTTGACGATAACGGCGTAAAACGGTGCCGTTTCCGTCACGACCGAACCTTCGGTGTAATTGAACGGGATGTCTTCGTCTTTGAACGCCCCACGCTTAGCGCAAGCCGCCCCAGGATCTCCGCACACCGTCATCGTTGACGCTTTTTGTGCGAATGTGTCTGTCGCGAATAGAAAAACTACCGCGAGGCATAGGAAAAGTAGTGTCTTCATATGTTTAGTTTTGAGTCGAACTAGCGGAAGTATAACACCATTTCGCAGCGATGTGATGTATAAGTATAATTGGGTGAAATAAGTATTATGACGACCAAGATCGATTGGATGACAGGCACGGCGACGGCGCTTGTGACGCCGTTCAAAAAGGACGGAAGCGTGGACGAAGAGTGTTTCACGAAGCTGTGCGAGCGGCAGGTAAAAGGCGGCGTGAAGATACTTGTGCCGTGCGGAACTACGGGCGAATCCGCGACGATGGACGAAGCCGAGCGGCTGAATGTGATCCGGCTCGCGGTATCCGTGGCTCGTCGGCTCAAAGCGCATGTGATCGCCGGAACGGGCAGCAACAATACCGCCGCGACCATAGATTTCACCAGAAAAGCTAGGGAAGCGGGAGCAGATGCCGCGTTGATAGTCGCTCCGTTTTACAACAAACCGACACAGGAAGGCATGTTCGCCCATTTTTCCGAGATCGCCAAAAGCGTGAAAGGCTTTCCGATAATGCTGTACAACGTTCCGTCGAGAACGGCTTCGAACATTTCGGCCGCGACTACGATCAAACTCGCCGAGAAATTCGACAATATCGTCGCGACTAAAGAAGCGTCCGGGAATTTCTCACAGGTTATGGATATTCTTCAGAACCGTCCAAAGAATTTCAAGGTATTTTCAGGAGATGACGCATCCACTCTGCCGCTGATCAGCCTCGGAGCCGACGGGCTTGTGTCGGTTATCGCCAATGAATTTCCCAAAGAAACCTCAAAGATGGTCGAACACGCGTTGAATGGCTCGTTCCACTTCGCACGCAAGATCCATTACAAACTGCTCGCACTCATGGAAGCCAATTTTGTCGAGGCATCGCCGGCTCCGTGTAAGTTCGTGATGAAAGAAATGGGCCTGCTGGAAGAAAATCTAAGATTGCCGCTCGTGCCCGTAACCGAACCGACACGGAAATTGTTGTGGTCGATAATTGCGGATTTGAAATAGGCCGTGTAACGGCCAAGCAGCATGTAGCCCATACCGTTTCGGTATGGGAAAACCGACAGAAACAATAAATGAGCCCGTGTAACGGGTTATAGCATAAGGAGCCAAATATGCCCCACACCTATACCAATCTTCTTTATCACATCGTATTCGCTACCAAAGACCGTCATCCATTTATTAAACCTGAATTCGAAGAACGTCTATACGAATACATCGGTGGAACGATCCGCGGATTGGGTGGCATTAGTTTGGAGCTCGGCGGAATGGATGAGCATATGCATCTAATGACCAAACTGAAGCCGACGATGAACGTGTCAAAGTTTATTGAGAAGCTCAAGCCTTCGGTTACGATTTGGGCACGTTCGGTTATACATCCGAAATTCGAATGGCAAGATGGTTATGGTGCGTTTACGATTGGAGAATCGCAAATTTCCGGCGTTCGTAATTATATTCGGAATCAAAAAGAACATCATAAGAAGCAGACATTTGATGAAGAGTTCAAGAATTTGTTGACGCAAGCTAATATTGATTTCGACGAGAAATATCTATGGAAATAGCCAATGACGAACGGGCGGTTCACTGATGTTCCACCATTGTTCGCGGCTTACGCTGTCGCTATCTACGATAGCTCCTTGAATTTTTATCACGCACTGTTCCCGTACCGAAGCGGTACGGGCTACATGCTAATCGCCCACTCCGTGGGCTAGAAGGAATATGGATCAACTACGACAAAAGATCGAAGAGTTATTCACGAAGTCAGAGTTTTCAACTGATGATCGCTCCATCTACGAAGATTTTAAACTTGCACTAAGAACCGGCAAGATTCGTTCGGCGGAAAAGGACTCCAGCGGGAATTGGAACGCGAATGCCTGGGTGAAGCAGGGAATTTTGCTCGGGTTCAGGATGGGCAAGATGGTCGAGATGTCGAAGGAGACGGAAACGCTCCAGTTCTTTGACAAAGACACATTTCCGCTCCGGCCAATGACGCTGGATGACGGCGTTCGTATCGTAATGGGCGGCAGTGCGATCCGCGATGGTTCTTATGTTGCTCCGAGCGTGGTCGTTGTGCCGCCGGCTTATATCAATGTCGGTTCGTATGTGGACGAAGGCACAATGGTAGATTCTCATGCTTTGGTCGGCTCGTGTGCACAGATAGGCAAGCGAGTTCACCTGTCGGCAGCCGCACAGATAGGCGGCGTGCTTGAACCCGTAAACGCCACGCCAGTGATCATCGAAGACGACGTTCTGGTCGGCGGCAACACTGGTGTCTACGAAGGCACTATCGTCCGCGAAGGAGCCGTTTTAGCAAGCGGCGTGATATTGACCAGATCGACGCCGGTCTTTGATCTGCCGAATCAACGTGTGATCAAGTCCGTCGATGGTGGTTCACTCGAAATTCCGGCAGGAGCTGTCGTCGTTCAAGGCTCGCGTGCCGTTACAAACGACTTCGGCCGCGAAAACGGACTCTCGATCTATTGCCCCATAATCGTAAAATACCGCGACGATAAAACGGACGCATCGACGAAACTCGAAGACTATCTGCGCTAATGTATAAACATGGCGGCGATCGAGGTGATCATCAATGCGGCGGGCGGAAGTTTTGTCGAGGGCGTTACGGAGCAGGCTCTCGAAGAGGCGTTTGCGGCCGCCGGGCTTGATGCTGACGTCAGTTACGCCCGAACCGGGGAGCAGATAGGTGAATTCGCCGAGGCCGCTTGTTCATCCGAAGCCGAGATCATTGTAGCCGGAGGCGGTGACGGTACGATCAGCTCGGTCGCGGCTTTGGTCGCAAAGACCGACAAGATATTCGGCGTGCTGCCGCTCGGTACTCTCAATAATTTCAGTAAAGACCTCGGAATTCCGCAAGACATCAGCGAAGCCATAGACCTGATCGCAGCCGGAAATACAACACGTATCGACCTCGCGGAGTTGAACGGCCGCGTTTTTATCAACAACTCAAGCATCGGGCTTTATCCGCGGATAGTTCGCAATCGAGTTCAACAACAGCAGCGCCTTGGCTACGGGAAATGGCGTGCGGCATTTTGGGCGACGATAAAGATGTTTCGCGTGTCGCCGTTTCTCAAGATCGGCTTGGTCGTGGACGGCAAGTTCTTCATTCGCAAGGTGCCGTTTTTATTTGTTGGAAACAACCGTTACGAAATGGACATTTACAATATTGGCCGTCGGCCAAGCTTGAGTGATGGAAAGCTCAGCATCTATTTCCTTCATCGAGGCGGACGGCTTGGTGTCTTGCGAATGTTGTTTCGAACGCTAACCGGACGGATCAAGCAATGGCGTGATTTCGAAGAGGTCCTGACTGATTCGATCACCATCCAAACTCGGCGAAGGTACCTCAACGTCGCATTCGACGGTGAGATCGCGATGATGGCGACGCCATTGAAATACTCGATCATTCCGGACGCACTTACAGTCATTGTTCCGAAACAGGAGGAAGATGCGTAAGATCGTTCATATGTCGGACCTGCATTTCGGGCGAACAGACGACGCGGTTGTCGAAAGTTTGGTCGAAACTGTAGTCGAGATCGCGCCAGACCTGGTCGTCGTTTCAGGCGACCTGACACAGCGTGCGAAGTCCCGGGAGTTTGCCGCAGCTCGTACCTTTCTTGATAGATTGCCAAAGCCTCAGGTCGTAGTTCCCGGCAATCATGATGTGCCGCTTTATAGCGTTTACAAGCGATTTGTAATGCCGCTCAAAGGATTTACAAGGTTCATTACAAACGATCTAACTCCGTTCTATTTGGACGATGAAATAGCTGCGATCGGTGTCAATACGGCTCGCTCGCTGACGATCAAGGACGGCAGAATCAGTAAGGAACAAGTTGCGGAGATATCGTCGCGGCTTTCGCCGTTAAGTGAAGAGTTGACGAAGATCGTAGTCACTCACCATCCATTCGATCTGCCTGCGGGATTTCACAGCGGCGATCTGGTCGATCGAGCCGAAAAGGCAATGCCGGCGATTGCTGAAAGCGGAGCCGACATCTTTCTGTCAGGTCATTTGCATGTCAGCCACATAACAGATTCGGCCGCACGCTATCGGTTAGCGTCCGGACGTTCAGGATTGATCATCCAAGCCGGAACCGCAACTTCGACACGAGGCCGCGGCGAAAGAAACTCATTCAATTTGATCGAGATCGATAGCCCAAAGCTAACGGTTAGCCATTTTGAACTTTCGAACAACAGAAAGCCGTTCGAAGTTCGCTCAAGCCAAAGCTTTGAGAAAACTCCGAACGGCTGGTTGTCGGTCAAGTCGACCTAGTGGTCGGTCGCCGTAAAGTTCACATCCGCAGAATTTTCCGGGAACAGCAGCGATTGTGACGATGTCGTGAATGTGTAACGCTTCGAGCGGACCGAAACCGTGTAGTTTTCCCAAGTCATCACGCCCGGGAACTGATAGTAACCGAACGGATTCGTTATTGCACTACGAACATTTCCGGCACCATCGGTCAACTCAACGATCACGCCGTTGGCACCTTTGCCGCCGGCTCCGCGAACACGGCCTTTGAGCAATTGAGGTATAGATGGTGCTTCGGCCATTGAGAACGTGCCGAATGTCGTGACGCCCGTTGCCGAGGCACGGTTCGTGGTCGTGTTAAGAGCGGTCGTCAATATTTGAGCATTGCCGCCGACTATCGACCACAGACGGTATCTAGCCTCCATGCCAACGATCTCGCTGTCGGTATAAACAACCGCAACATCAGCACGAGTGACTGTTGATGTCGATGTGATCCAATGGCGATTCATGCGATTGACAGGAAATCCGGTGCCACCAACCACAGCTCCGGTTTTTGGCTCGACCGTAAAGTTGCCATCACCGACAATATTCGAAAGTTCAACGGGAGCGTAAACGCCGCCGCTACCGACAGGAAATCGATAAATGCCATCGCGATCGACACAACGTGTGAACGGCGATGAAATGTATGCCGTCGCACTGCCGCCTGTAAGCGAAGTCAAACGACAGGACGTAAGACTGACCGGGCCGTTTCCTGCGATCGTTCCGTCAACAAGGTTCAGGTTGCCGTTGACCGTAAGTGAACCGGCACCGGCAATAGTGCCGCCGTTCAGGGTCAGGTCACCGTTTACGATGATCGTTCCTGGGCCGTTTATTGTGCCGTTCGTTACGTCAAATCGACCATTTACGGTCAGGGTTCTGCCCGCACCAACCGTCAGTGTTCGACCGCTAGCGACAACGAGACTGCTCAAAGTAACGTCCGATGAAGTTATCGATGCGTCTCCAGCATTTATGTTGACACCGGCACCTGATGGCGGTATTGTGCTGCCGCCCCAGTTCGCGGCATTGTGCCAATCGGTGTTTGTTGAACCATTCCAGACCGTTTCTCTCCAACGTGAGAAATACGGCGACGTACGACAGCCTGTCGTGGCAAATGGACCACCAACAAAGACATCGCCATTGCCTGCAAAAACAGTATTTGGTGTAGCATCTGCTCCCGTGCCGAAGCCGGTCCAAGTGGTGCCGTTCCAACGGGCGATCCGGTTGGCCGGACCGCCGGCAGCGATATTAAAATCACCGACCGCGATCAGATCGTTGCCTAAGGTGACGAGACGAGCACCGCTAATGCCAAAACCTCCGGCTGGCAGACCGTTTCCGAGCGGTGTCCACGTACCGTTGTTGTACTTCGCAATTCGATTTACAGTCACGCCGTTGATCGTCGTGAATCCGCCCGAAACGTAAATGTCGTCACCGATGACAGCGACCGAACTTACGCCGCGATCACCAAGGTCACCGCCCAATGCCGTCCATGTCGAGCCATCGTATTTCGAGAAATATGCAGGGTTAGCGACTGTAGTGGTTGGTGTCGTGACGTATAAGTCATTGCCCTTGAACGCCATGCTGACTACGCTGGTTGGCAATATGGTCGAACCGAGTCCGTTCCATGCGGTGCCGTTCCATCTTGCAACACGATTAGCTGTGACGCCGCCGGCGGTTCCAAAAACCCCGCCTTCATATATCTCATCTCCGCCGGCGATGATCACCCCTACCGTAGGATTTACTCCCCTGCCCAATGCCGCCCAAGTCGTGCCATTCCAGACAGCGATATTGTTCGCGGAAACTCCGCCGATGTTCGAGAAAGTTCCGCCGGCGTAAACTTTATTACCCACGACTGCGATGGCTTGGATCGACGAGTTGTCAGCAACTACGCCCGTACCGAGAGCCGACCAAGTGCCGGTCAGCCCGTTCCATTTCGCTATCCTATTTGCTGTCGCAGTTCCGGCAGAACCAAATCCGCCGCCAACATAAACGTCGTTGCCGGAGACGGCAATTGCACTGACAGCACCGTCGAGACCAGTTCCTGAGAAAGGTGTCCATGTCCCGGAATTAAGCTTTGCTATATTGCGGGCACCTTGGCCACCAGCCATAGTGTAATTTCCACCTACATACAGCGTGCCTCCAATGCTGGCAAGCGCCATAACTCGTTCGCTTACACTCGTTCCGCCGAGCACACCGTTACCAGCACCGCCAGTACCAATGCCGACCCAAGATGTACCAGTCCAACGAGCGATACTATTGAACGTGTTTGTTGGTTCGGTCATCGATCCGCCAACGTACAGTTCGCCATTATGAACTGCGACCGCATTCATAATTCCGTTTGAAAACGTGCCGCCAGTGCGGGTCCAAGTAGTGCCGTCAAACTTTGCGATCTGTGAATTTGGTTGACCCGTTAGGCGAATGTCGCCGACCACGTGAACGTCGTTACCCGAGAAAGCGATCGCCGTAACGCTCGTATTGTCGGCCGCGCCAAGAGATGTCCAAGTTGTTCCGTCGAATTTTAGAATGCCGACACTTGGACCGGCCGTCGGTGCGATAAATCCACCGGCATAAAGTGAGCCGTTGTTTACTGCGAGAGCTCTGACGTCGCCCGCAGCGATCGTGAGTGCGGAATATGCCGTGCCGTTCCATTTGACGATACCGGTCGCAGGCGAACCGTCGGGAATGTTGAAGTTGCCGCCTATGTAAAGTTCACCTCCGTAAACAGCGAGCGACTTTACGTAGTGTGTTCCACCCCCGAGACCGTTGCCGAGTCTTGTCCAATTCGTACCGTCCCACTTTGCAACGTTGCGCGCCATGCCGTCCGAGACTGCGACGTTAAAGCTACCGCCAACGTAAACATCGTTGCCCGAGACCGCAATTGCAAAAATATCGCCGTTGATGCCGCTTCCAAGAGCAGACCAACTTGTGCCGTTCCATTTGGCAATACCATTGGCAGGCATGCCTTGGATCGAATTGAATTCTCCGCCGAAATAGATGTTTCCGTTACCATCGGCGGCGATCGCATTTATCTGATCGTCGGCGCCGTTTGACGTGAATGTTGTGTCCCAATTATCGCTGCAACCAAGGTCTTGGCCGATGACGGAAACAGCTTGTAAACCGATGACAAAAACAGTGAAAAGGCAAAAAATGCGGGCAAAATTCGACGTGAACTTTCTCATGACAATTCCTCAACTTCCTAAACAACAAAAACTAGAGGTATTACAACTAGTAATGAAAATGGTTACAAACAGATACTAATATTTATGCCACTTAACGTCAACAATTCCGTGCCTATTGCGGCTCGTAGCAAACCCACGCGGGATACGATAGAATCAGGGAATTATGACGAATAGCGAACCAAACGCTGAACACGGCTTGCTCGATACTGTCAAAGATCTCGGCCAAAAGATCATCGGCGAGATCGAAGAGATCGGCGGAGCATTGACAGGCGACCCGTTGACACAGGCCGAAGGGCAGTTTAACGCTGATGTTGCCAGGCTTCGCGAGGAAGCGGAAGACAGCTTGAACAAGGAAACGGACGGCACCGATTCTCCGGCAGGAGGCAAATGGTGACCAAGATGGCATCTTCTACGACACGAGAGAGTTTCGTGGTTCCCGCCCGAATGCGTGGGCTGCAGCCGACATTGATACGCCAATTTTTCGAGCGTGCATTGCCCGATTCGATCAACTTTGGATTGGGCGAACCTGATCTGCCGACACCGCAATTCCTTCGCGACGAAGCTGCGCGTATCGCTCGCGACGAGCAAAACGGCTACACTTCGCATCCCGGAATTCCCGAGCTGCGTGACAAGATCGCCGAGCAATATCCGCACTTAAACCTGCCGCGAACCGGCGTCGTCGTGACCTGCGGCTCGCAAGAGGCGATGACGGATGCGTTCATGTGCGTGATCGACAAAGGCGACGAGGTTTTGCTTCCAGATCCAAGTTTTCCGGCCTATGACGCTTGCACGCGTATCGCCGAGGGCACTCCGGTCTATTATCGGATGCCGGCGGATCAGGATTTTGCTTTTGATATCTCAAATTTCAGATCTCAAATTACTGAGAAAACTAAAGCCGCTGTCGTTATCTCGCCATCAAATCCAACGGGCAAAATAATGACCGAGCAGAACCTTCGCGACATTGCCGAAGCACTCGGCGGAACAGGCATTTGGCTCATTTCGGACGAGATCTACAGCGATCTGTACTTCGGCGAACGGCCACATTCTGCTAGCGAATTCTACGACCGGACGATCATTGTTAGCGGCCTATCTAAATCGCTTTCAATGACAGGTTGGCGTCTCGGCTGGGCGGCTTGCAGCGATCCTGAGGTTATTAACGCAATTCAAGTTCTGCACGGCTTTACGACCGTTTGTACCTCAACTATAACGCAGAAAGCGTCGCTTCTAGGCTGGTCGCCTGAGGCTGAGGCTGCAAAGGCTCATGCTCGTGATGTTTATAAAGCTCGGGGCGAGTTTCTCGTAGATCTGTTCGAAAAGGAACTCGGCCTCCACGCCACTTCGCCCGAAGGAGCGTTTTACACGATGCTCGACGTTCGATCGCTAGGCGACGATATCGAGATCGCTGAAAAATGCCTGCAATATCGCGTGGTCACCGTTCCCGGCGTCGCTTTCGGCCATGAAGCGAAAGGTTTCTTACGCATCTCGTTCTGCAACACCGAAGAACGAATGGCCGAGGGCGTAAGGCGTATGAAAGAGGCTCTGATCTAGATCTCGCAAAAACTGATCAGAGTCTTCGTCCACACTATGTAGGAGGACACTATGGTCAGATATCCGCTTGAATACAACGAGATACTTAATCGTGCTAAATGGAACACGTTCGGCTGGGTGCGAAAGTACAGTAATGGAGCGCCCAAATTTCATAAGGGCTGGGATCTTCAGCAACCAAAATGGACGCCTGTTTATCCAGTCTCCGTGGGCACAATAACTGCAGTCCAGACGAGCGACGTCGGCGACTACGGACGTTCGATAACCCTAAAATTCAAACACAACGGCAAGAACTATTGGGCATTTTATGCACATCTGGAGATGGTCATGTTTCCGGCTGGTTTTGAAGTTACAAAAACGAATCTCGCGATAGGCTTTGTAGGGGATTCAGGGAATGCCAAGGGCATCGCCGAAGATAAAGTTCATCTCCATTTCGAGTTTCGTAACCGAAGTTTTGGCGGCAATGGCACTGAGGACCGTATCGATCCGGCCGAGCTCTTAGGTCCGCCACCGTACGGCGGTATCTTCTACATCGATGACGAATAGGAATAAAAGGCCGCAAGCGTGTTCGCTTGCGGCCTTTTTTGTTTATAGATCGAAATGTTTCGAACTACATTTTCTTGACGCTTTCCAAAAGTGCCTTTGTTTCCTTTTCATGCTTTTGGAGGGCGTCTTTGGTTGCGTAAATGTTAACCAAAACAGGCTTTTTAGGGCCTTTGATAACGGTAAGGTTCCACGCAACGTCGATGCCTTCGTTTTTGGCCGTCCCTGCCATACCTCTGGCATCCATACCGTCTACTTTTGTTTCCGAACCCGGATTGTCGATCTTGACGTTCTTCAGGTAACTGTCAAGTTCTTTCGCGGCACCTTTGACAGCTGCTTCATAATCGCCGTCAGCAGGAACTGAGAAACGGAAATCGATCTCTTCGTCAGCGCTCTTGATGACGGTGTCTTCGCCATCTTTCTCGAACTTCCAGCCTTTAGGTGCGGTGACCTGAATGCCGGCTTCGTCGATCTTGATGACCTGGCCGTCAGCTGAAGCAGGTGCGTCAGCCTTGGTTGCAGGCTCTGCCGATTTAGCAGGCGAAGCCGCAGCAGGTGATGCAGGCTTTGCTGCGTTGTTCGTGTTTGCAGCGCCGCCGCAAGCCGAAATGAATGCCGCGAATATAGCTACGGCAGCGATAAGTGTGAAATTTTTCATGGTTCTCCTCAAAGTTTGTTTCTATAAAATAGAGAGCAAATAACTTATAACTTATTTGCCGCCCGTAGTCGATTTCAGAGCGTCAACTGCCGGACTTTTTGTTGTCATTTTCCATTCGCCGTTTTCTTTGACGAAGATGATGTCGATACCGTTCGGATATAGGTCGCTTACGATATAGGCAACCGCAGTATCGCCCTTTATGACTTCGTTCTTGACCGAACACTGTCCCGAAGGAATGTCGTCTTCGAGAAACTTTAGCAGACTCTTCTCGCCCTTATCCATCATTTGCTTCTCTAGCTCACGGATCGTGTCGGCAGAATAGATCTTGCGAACTGCGGCCTCGTCCTTCTTTTGAACCGCCGCGCAAAACGCCTGATAGACAGCCGTAACGGTCGGCGCGGCATTCTGTACCTGCGAAGGCGTCGGCGTCGTGACTGCCAGCGGACCGGTCGATGTCGGACTTGTCGAGCTGGCGGCATTGGCCTTGTTTGGCGTCGGAGCATTATTCGAAGTTCCGCCGCCGCACGCTGCCAAAAAGATGGCCGTGCAAAAGATCAATGAAAGTGATAAATACTGCTTCATAACTAATAAATAAGCCCTTACGGCAAAGGCGAAATTATATTAGATTTGTAGTTATGAATAAAACAGGCGAGACAGAATATTGCCGCAAATTTCTGATCGAACGGCTGCCCGAACCGCTGACGACGGCATCGAGCCATTTGCAGATCTTCGACAACTACATTGAGAACACGCGATTTCGATTGCGCAGTATTCGCGATCCGCACGCGAACGTCTGGTCGCACGTCTTTCAACAACGCGTCGCCATCGAAAATTCCGGACGCCGTGCGACAAAGATCGTCGAGATGCATTTGGACGAGGGCGATTACAAGGTATTCGAGAATTACGGTGGCCGCGAGCAGCGAAATAGCGGAAGAGAGACGCGTAAGAATCGGTATTTTCACGACTTTGACCATCACGCGTGGCGGTTTGATGTTTATCTCGGCGATCCGACGGGCGTGATAATTGCGGCGGTCGAGTTTGCGAGTTTTGCCGATAGCGAACAGTTCGAGCCGCCGCCGTTTGCGATGATCGAGATCACGAACGATGAGTTTTTCGATGGACGGAATCTAATAACAAAGACCTCCGACGAAATTCGTTCGGAGGTCCAAAGACTTAGTTCGATGATCGAACCGATGATTGATGAATAGCTATTGTTTACGAGGCGAAAGCGAGACGTTTCGCTCGAGCGAATCCCAGATCTGCAAATAGATCTTTGTTTCACGCGGAATGAGCGTCGCCCAATCCTGACCGCCTCGATTGATGTAGCCCGGCAAACGTGCAGGATTCGAGTTATATCCCGCAGCCATCAAGTGCTCAGGCCTTGCCCAGCCGAGAGCAAGGGCATTCTGGACCGAAGGGCTTGCCGTCAGGTCATTCCACGTCATCTGCATGTACAACAACATCGCTCGTGAGGCGTTGACGTGGTTTCGCATACCTTCGACAAAATCGGGCATCAGGTTCGCATTTGGGAAGCGTGCCCGCACCATTCGATATGTTGGTGCGATCATCTGTACCATGCCGCCGGCTCCTGCCGAGCTGACCGAATAGCGATAGGTTTGGCCTTCGTTCAGAGCAAATAGAGTGAAAATGTCGTTATAAATATTGCCGTGCAATTCGGTGCGAAACCGTTGGTGATCGACATGTTCGACAGTCGCCAGGCGTTCGGCCATGTCAGCGACCTTCGGCTGGATCGGATAGCCCATCGTGCGGAGTTGTTCGCGTGCGATGTCGATCGTGTTGCGGACGTAGAATTTGCCGGCGTTCACAACTTCAGGTGTGATCAGCTCAGGATGGCTCGAAACGTAATACGCCATCTCCGAGAAAACGCCGCGAGTTTCACGCGGATACTGCACCATCAGCGGATAATGTTCGTTGCCATTTTGATCAGTGATGATGACCGGCGTGTTCACGCCGTTGCCGCGGATGGTTTTCGAAAACAATTGCTTTCCGCTCGCAGAAATGACGGCTGTTGTCAGGCCGTGGCCGAGAAATTGATCCTTGGTCAGTACATACGAATCGATCTGCCGCGTGCGATTATCAAAGAACGCTACGCGAATGATCGTCGTGAAATTCACAGGCTCAGCCGAAGCGATCGTCAGCGGACGAGCGACAAGATAGCGACGTGCTTCGGCGAGTTTTGATTTGATCTGAGAATAGGGAATGCCTTTGTGATTGAGGTTGCTGACGAACGGCTGGGGCGTCGGTGCCGGCGTGATCATTGGTTGACCAACGATGATCGGCGTGGCCATTGGTTTAGGTGCAACGGGTACTGGCGTCGCGGTCGGAATGGTGTTGGTTACCACAACCTTTACCTGCGAAAATGCGACCGTTGCCGAAAAAAGCGTCAATCCGAGGGCTGCTATTCTCTTCATAATTTTTGATCGGAGAGCTGCTGACAGGTTAGATATTTCGTGTTCGGTTCGTCAGCAGGTATAAGATTCGCTCATTCGGTATGCGGTTGTCAACAGTTTTCGAAAAATTTATTGATACCACAAACAATGCTTATAGATAATTTCGCTCGTTTACTGATAAGAGTTATTGTGTAAACTATTGATTTGCCGATATGTTCGGCGTTCGCACAATATGCAAAAGCTATTTGGAACCGATGGTATCAGAGCCGTTGCGGGCGAATTTCCGCTCGATGCGGCGACAGTTCGCATGATCGGAACGTCGCTAGGACGGCAGTTTGCTGAGCGACTCGGAAAAGCTCCGAGATTCGTTATCGGCCGCGACACTCGAGAATCGGGAACTTGGATCGAGGACGCGATCGCTACTGGAGCGTCCGCTGCCGGAGCCGTGTGCGAGTCAGCCGGTGTAATAACGACTCCGGGCGTTGCGTATCTGACCGCAAAGCTTGGTTTTGACGCCGGAATTGTCATCAGCGCTTCGCATAATCCGTTTCAGGACAATGGCATCAAAGTGTTTTTGCCGGACGGACGAAAGCTCGATAGTGCAACAGAACGAGCGACCGAAGCCGACATTGCGGCCGGGGTCGAGGCAGCAACGATCGCTCAAGAAAGTGCTGAATCTTCGGAACATCTGGCGGAATACCAAATAGAATATCTCGACCATCTGCGTGCTGGCGTCCCAACACTTTCGCTTTTGGGTAGAAAGATAGTGATCGATTGCGCAAACGGTGCCGCATCGCATCTTGCTCCAAGATTATTCGAATCACTCGGGGCCAACGTCGTCGCCATTCACAACGAACCCAACGGCATAAACATTAACGAAGATTGCGGCTCGACACATATTGATGATCTTCGCGAAGCCGTCGTCGTGCATCGAGCCGATCTTGGAATTGCGTTCGACGGCGATGCTGATAGATCGCTTTTCGTTGATGAGTACGGCGAACTTGTCGATGGCGACGCGACGCTTTGGATCATTGCGAGAAAACTGCACGAACAAGGAACGTTGAAAGCCGAAAAAGTCATTGCTACGGTTATGAGCAACATCGGTTTAGAGAAAGCTCTTAGTTCGATCGATGTGGAGTTGGTTCGCACAGACGTCGGCGATAAATATGTACTTGCCGAACTGCTCAATTCGGGTGCATCGGTCGGCGGCGAACAATCAGGACACATCATTTTTCCGGAGATCGGCCTGGTTGGCGATGGAATGATGACAGCTTTGCTTTTGCTCGATGCTGTCGGTGTCCGAACGCTATCTGAAGCAATTACAGGATTTACGCAGTATCCGCAGATCTTGGTCAATGTAAAGGTCGCGAAAAAGGTGCCGTTTGACGAACTTGCCGACGTTGTCGCTGCCAAAGACCAGATCGAACAAGAACTTCATGGCGAAGGCCGACTTTTGCTTCGCTATTCCGGTACCGAAAATCTTGCTCGCGTTATGATCGAAGGCAAGGACCAGTCGCAGATAGAAGAGCAAGCCCATCGATTGGCTAATGTGATCGAACGAGCTCTTCGCGAGGCGTAATATGGTCGCTTACCTCTATAAATGGAAGATCAAGCCCGGTTTTGAAGAGGATTTTCGCAAAGGCTGGACGGCTGTGACCCAATATCACCTAGAGCATTCGAATTCGTTGGGTTCGCGGCTTCATCGGGGAACTGACGGGCTGTTTTATGCCTACGCCTGTTGGCCGAGTTCCGAAGCACGCGAACAAGCGTTTGCAAATTCCGTTGAGATCCCTGAGCGTCAATTGATGATCGATGCGATCGAAGAATCATTTCCGTCCGTCGAAATGTCAATTTTAGACGATCTCTTGTTGTGAGTATGAGCGAGATAAAGATCAAATTTTCCGAGCGTGAGTCGAACTATTCTATAAAGATCGGCTCCGGTTATTTGGCTTCTATCGGTGCTTGGATCTCGGCGACTATCGGACATTGTGGCAAGGCAATGATCGTCTCAAATCCGACGGTTTTCGGCATTTACGGAAAGTCTGTCGAAGACTCGCTCGCAGCGGCAGGCTACACAGTTTCAAAATTCCTTATGAGCGACGGCGAAGAGTACAAAACTCTTGCAACAGCTACCAAAGCTCTCAAATCAATGTCGTCCGCAGGTCTCGAACGGACCGACTTTGTTGTCGCTTTGGGTGGCGGAGTCGTCGGCGATCTCGCCGGATTTGCAGCTTCGGTCTATCTTCGCGGCATCAAGTTTCTACAAATACCAACGACGCTACTTTCAATGGTCGATTCGTCGGTCGGCGGCAAAACGGGCGTGAATGCGGCTTTTGGCAAGAATATGATCGGTGCATTTCACCAACCGTCCGGCGTTTTGGTCGAAACGGATGTGTTAGCGACACTTCCCGAACGCGAATTGACAGCAGGGCTTTGTGAAATGGTCAAGCATAGCGCGATCTCAGGGCCTAAGTTGATGGAATCGACTCTTAGTTGGCTCAAAGATCGCGATGGTCAAAATCTACAGAAACTGATCGCGTCAAACATCTCTTTCAAAGCTAAGATCGTTGCCGGAGACGAATTCGAATCGCCGTCTCGCGTCGATGCTCGTTCGCGGAAGATACTCAATTTCGGCCACACACTTGCGCACGCCCTCGAAAAGGTCACCAACCTCTCATACTTTCGTCACGGCGAGGCCGTTGGTTACGGCATTTTGTATGCAGCGGAACTCTCAAAATCTCTTGATTTAATTGATAAAAAGAGTGTAAACTTGTTGTACGATGTTG
>CALMPJ010000106.1 GCA_937871585.1 uncultured Acidobacteriota bacterium
TCAATGGTCGACGCGGTTTTGTAATGAAAGCCGAGAAGGTCGGCAGCGATACGCTGCTCGCCCAGATCGTGCGGATGGTTGGCGAGGCCCAGCGCTCCCGAGCTCCTATCCAACGATTGGTAGATGTAGTATCAGCTTATTTTGTTCCCGCAGTTATCGTCGTTTCGATTGTCGCGTTCGCCGTCTGGATGATCTTCGGCAGTTTCGCCTACGCGATGGTCGCGGCGGTTTCGGTTCTGATCATTGCCTGCCCGTGTGCTTTGGGCCTGGCGACGCCGATGTCGATCATGGTCGGCACGGGACACGGAGCGCGGCACGGCGTATTGGTTAAGAAAGCCGAGGCATTGGAGATTCTGGAAAAGGTGAATTCAATAGTTGTTGATAAGACAGGCACTTTGACCGAGGGCAAGCCGCGTTTGCAAAGCACAATTACGAATTACGGATTACGAATTACGGAAAACGAACTATTGCGGCTCGCTGCCAGTCTGGAAAGATCGAGCGAGCATCCGCTTGCGGAAGCGATCATAAAAGGCGCCGAAGAGAAAAATATCGAATTGGCAAAGGTGGACGATTTTGAATCCATCACTGGTAAAGGAATCACGGGATCGATCGACGGGCAAAAAGTGTTACTGGGCAATGCGAAGCTGATGACGGACAACAATATTGATTTCCCGGCGGATGGAAAAGCCGATGAGCTTCGAGCCGAAGGGCAAACAGTAATGTTCGTAGCCGTTGACGGGAAACCCGCCGGACTGGTCGGCGTCGCGGACACGATCAAAGAGTCTGCGAAAGAAGCAATCGACGAACTGCATAGACAAAATATCGAAGTCGTCATGATGACGGGCGATAATGCAATTACGGCCGACGCAGTAGCCAAAAAGCTCGGCATCGACAAGGTTTTCGCCGACGTTTTGCCCGAACAAAAGGCGGAAAAGATCAAAGAGCTACAGGCGAGCGGCAAGATCGTCGCAATGGCCGGCGACGGCGTAAACGATGCTCCGGCGCTTGCTCAAGCCCAAGTCGGCATCGCAATGGGCACCGGAACCGACGTAGCAATGGAATCCGCTGATATAACGCTTTTGAAAGGCGATCTGCGCGGTATTTTACGGGCGAAAAAGCTGAGCGAAGCGACGATGAAAAATATACGTCAAAACTTGTTCTTCGCGTTCATCTACAATCTCGTCGGCGTCCCAATCGCTGCGGGAGTTCTATATCCCGTTTTCGGCTTGTTACTAAGTCCGATGATCGCGAGTGCAGCAATGACTTTTAGTTCTGTTTCGGTAATCGTCAATGCACTGCGGTTAAGAAATTTGAAATTGTGAGAGAAATGAACAACGAAAAGTACATACCGGCTTTGAGCTACGATTGGCTAACGGGCCTATATGATCCGGTAGTTGCTCTGACGACTCGCGAAGGCGCTTTCAAGAATGCGTTAGTTGATCAAGCCGGGATCGCCGATGGTCATCGCACTCTGGATTTAGGCTGTGGCACAGCGACGCTATCTATTTTGTTGAAACAGAAGCAGCCGAACGCTGTGATTGTCGGGATTGACGGTGACGCGAAGATCTTACAGATAGCAAAAAAGAAGGCACACAAGGCCGGCGTTGACATTACCTTCGACGAGGGAATGTCGTTTGATCTGCCTTACGAAGACGAATCCTTCGACCGGATTGTTTCCAGCCTTTTTTTTCATCACCTATCTCGGGAAAGCAAGTCGGAAACGCTGCGCGAAGTAAACCGCGTTCTTAAGCCCGATGGCGAGTTTCATGTCGCAGATTGGGGGCTGCCCACGAGTCGTTTAATGCGCGGGGCGTCATATCTGATTCAATTTCTGGACGGTTTTGAAACGACTGCAGATAATTTCAATGGCTTATTGCCCAAACTGATAACGGATGCCGGGTTTACATTCGTCGAGGAAACGGTTCATTTCAATAGCGTGTTCGGAACCATAAGATTGCACAAATGCCTAAGATAAAACTGGAGGACATATGAAAACAAAGATCATTTTTTTCGCAATGATGGTGGTTTTGACGACCCTGTCGGTCTTTGCACACGACCTTTTCTTAAAGCCAGCGAGCTTTTTTGTAAAGGTCAACGAGAAGATCTCTATCAGCGTGATGAACGGCACGTTTCAGGAAAGCGAGGGAGCGGTGGCGTTCGCGCGTTTGACGGATGTGAGCGTTGTTTCGCCTTCGGGCACGCGTTCGAATCCTGCCGAGGCGAATTTTACAAAAAATGAAACCACCGCATTTCTCAATGTTACGCCGACCGAGGCCGGAACCCACGTCGTCGGCCTTTCCACCTCGTGGCGCGAGAACGCACTCGCGGCAAAGGAATTCAATGAGTACCTGCCCGCCGAAGGCATCCCTGATATTCTGGAAAACCGAAAGCGCGACGGCGAACTCGACAAAGACGCCCGTTACCGTTATTCGAAATATGTCAAAACGATCTTTCAGGCGGGCAATAAACCGACAGACAGCTACAAAACCAACCTTGGATACGCCGTGGAGATGATCCCTCAGCAAAACCCCTACAAACTAAAAAAGGGAGCCACGCTTGACATCCTCTGTCTCAAGGATGGGAAGCCCCTTGTGGGCCAGATAGTAACGACCGGCTACGAGGCCGCGGGCAAAATGCTCGGCGAAACAAGCTCCCGCACCGACAAGGACGGCCTGCTCGGGATCAAACTGACCGGCGCCGGCAAATGGTACGCCAAATTTATCAATATGGTAAAGATCGACGACCCAAAACTGAATTACGAATCAAAATGGGCGACGCTGACATTTGAAATCAAGTAACGAGGAGATCGAAATGAAGAAACAAACAATTTTTACAATTATGTTATCGCTGTCGCTCGTTGCGTCCATTTTCGCGCACGATCTGTTTCTTAAGACGGATAGCTATTTTCTGAAGGCTAACTCGAAATTTACCGTGAAGGTAATGAACGGAACGTTTTTGGCGAGCGAAGGAGCGGTTAGCTTTGCCCGGCTAAATGATGTGAGCGTCGTTTCGGGTGGGAATCGCATACATCCAGTGGAGGCTGATCTCACCAAGGACGAAACGACTGCATTTCTAAATCTGACAACCGGTGCGGCTGGAACCTACGTCGTCGGACTGTCGACCAAACCGCGAGAGATCGCTCTAAAAGCAGCAGATTTTAACGAGTATCTCCGCGAAGACGGCCTGCCGGATACGCTTGAAGAACGCCGCAAGACCGGCGAACTCGAAAAGGATGCAGTAGAACGTTACGCAAAACATGTTAAAGCGATTATGCAGGTAGGCAACAAGCATTCGGACGATTACAAAACCGTCCTTGGCTACCCGGTCGAACTAGTTCCACAGCAGAATCCTTACAAGCTTAAAAAGGGCGACACGATCGATATCCTATGTCTAAAAGACGGTAAACCGCTTGCGAATCAAATCGTGCTCGCCGGACGCGAGGAAAGCGGCAAAGTAAAGGCCGCGCCCGAACTAAGAAGCGACGCGAACGGCTTCGTAAAGTTGAAGCTTGACGGATCCGGTAAATGGTTCGTGAAGTTTATCAACATGGTCAAAATCGACGACCCGAAACTAAATTACGAATCAAAATGGACGACGCTGACTTTTGAGATCAAGTAACCTTGCGGTTTGAGGACGTTCTATGGATCTTCAATACTTCATTGTGATCGTAATCATTCTTGGAGCGATTATCTTCGCCGCGAAAACGCTGGTTCAGAAAAGCCGTGCCTTCTCCCCAAAACCCAGCTGCGGCGACGATTGCGGTTGCGGGAAGGGATGACATTTCCTAGTGTTAAGAGCCGTACATGTTTGACGGGGCACTGTATGGGTGTTTGCG
>CALMPJ010000107.1 GCA_937871585.1 uncultured Acidobacteriota bacterium
ATAATGATTCCTGTGATACCGGCGATGATGATGCCGTTATCGAGCTTGCCAACCTTTGCTGTCGTTGCGTCGGCCTTGCAAGGATCGATCTGAGTCGCATCGCTCACGATGATTCCGCCGTTTGCGAAGCTGGTGCTAACCATTAATACCATTGCCAGTGTGATTGCTGTGATCGTCTTTTTCATTGTCTCGTTCTCCCAAGTTTAAGTTTTTCAATTTCCCGTTGCCGTTTTTGGCTTCGTTCTGCCCTTACTATTACAAGACCCGTGCCACAGCCGTGCCATTCCGAATCGGAACGCGTAAATCTATAAAAATCAATACTTTACGAGAGACATTTGTTGGATTTCTTTCGAGGTCCGCGATACATTGCGATTGTATACTTTGTTATCACCCAATCAGGCGATTCGCCGTAAATAGAGTCATTGCTTACACTTACAGATCTGTATATTTTCTATACAATCAGGCTATGCATATTTGGTATACATCTACCGTTATTTCGCGTATATTTTTCTGTCTTTTTTGGAGCGAATTGTGTTAAACTTGTTTTACCAAGCCAGTCGGTTTGTACGATTGGGTACACTGACCACTTGGTTGTCGCCTCAACTTCCTCACTAATATGAATCGCAATGAATTATACAATTACGCCAAAGCCGCGATAATAGCGACGGGCGGAGGTGTATTTGCTCTTGCTCTTGCTCATATATCTGAAGAAGCGTTGAGCTGGGGCTTCTTTTCGATACTGACATTCGCGGTTATCTTGGCACCTCGAATGACCTTGGCTTTGCCGCGTTCGAAATTCGCGCTCTCATTCAGCGATGCTTCCGTTTTCCTAACTTTCTTGGTTTACGGCGGGCCTGCGGCGATCGTTGTCGCCGCTTTAGAGTCACTCGCAAGTTGTTGGTATCTTCGCTCAAAGGGCTTTCCGTTCGGTCGCTTGATGATACCGACCAACGCGTCGATCAATGCAGTTTCGATCGGCGTCTCATATTTGATCTGGCTTAACGTCCCACGCTTCTCATTCATTTCGCCTGACCTAGGCAGCACTCAGCATCTGCTCGCTACACTTGGTTCGCTTGCACTCTGCCATTTTGTAGTGACATCGGTGCTGGTCTCGTTTTTCGGTGCACTCAAAGACGGAATAAATCCGATCCAAATTTGGCTTAGAGACTGTTTTACGAGTTCAATGACTCAGATCGTCGGTGCCTCTCTCGCCGGACTGATATTTAAGCTCGTAATGTTCGGCGACATGGTTACGGGTATCATCGCTTTCGGCGGATTGGGAATCGCGTATCTGAGTTATAAACAGTCGATCGGAGAAGTGAACGACGCGATCTCTACCGCTGAAGAAGCCGAACGAACACGTGCCGAACTCGAACGCGAACGACGTCGCGAGGCTGAACGCTACAACGACGAACTCAAACTTTTACTTGAAAAAGAAGAAAGTGCGAACGTAGCACTTCGAAAAAGCGAGAAGGATTTCCAACACGCCGCGCTCCATGATTCGCTGACACGCCTGCCAAACCGCAAGCATTTTGGCGATATGCTGCGAAACTTGATCACGCAGTACAAAAAGGACCCGTCGAACACATTTCACGTTTTGTTCCTTGATGTCAGCCGATTTAAGAACATAAACGACAGCCTTGGCCACACGATCGGCGACAAAGTTCTAATGATCGCCGGTAAGCGGTTCGTTAGAATGCTGAATCCCGATGATCTAGTCGCTCGTATTGGCGGAGACGAATTCGCGATCATTCTAAAAGGCCTCAGTTCGACCGGCAAGGCCCAGAAAGTGGCTCGTCGCATCTTCGACAGCATCAAACAGCCTTTCAGCCTCAGCGGCAACAACATTTCGTTGAATGTAAACATAGGCATTGCACCGTGCGACGCCGAATACAGCACACCTGAGGAAGTGCTACGTGACGCCGACATCGCGATGCACTATGCGAAAGAGAAAGAAAGCGGTGTAGCTGTATTCACAAAGGAGCTTAGGGTCAAGTTTCTCGATCGTATTCGAATGGAGAACGATCTTCGTCTGGCACTCGACCGTGATGAGCTTTCGATGAGCTATCAGCCGCTTGTCGATCTGAAAGACGGACATTTGCTCGGGTTTGAGGCTCTGCTTCGCTGGAACCATAGCGAACTCGGCAATATTCCGCCGAACAAGTTCATTCCGATCGCCGAAGATTCGGGCTTGATAATTCCTATTACAACTTGGATATTGCAGGATACGTGCTCGCGGCTGGCTCGATGGCAGCAGATCAATCCGGGCTATAGCAATTTAATGGTAAGCGTGAACATTTCGGGCAAGCATTTCACAAATGGCGACCTCGTCGCCGATGTCGAACATGCTCTCGAAATGTCCAAACTCTCGCCGTCATCGCTCAAACTTGAGATCACGGAAAGCGTTGCGATGGAAAACGCGGATCAGACGATCAATATTCTCAATCGGTTAAAGAAGCTTGGCGTTCAGTTGAGTCTTGACGATTTTGGAACAGGCTATTCGAGTCTCAGCATTCTGCATCGATTGCCGTTTGACACACTGAAGATCGATCGTTCATTTGTTTACAGCGTTGGCGAGAATGGCGAAAATTCTGAGATCTTGCAGACCATTATCTCGCTCGCCAAGAATCTACGAATGCGTGTGATCGCCGAAGGCATTGAAACGACAACTCAGTTGAGCCTGCTTCAAAACCTTGGCTGCGATTACGGTCAGGGATATCTACTGGCACGCCCGCAAACGGTGGACGCGGCCGAAAAGGCTCTTTACGAATCAAGATCTTGGCTGCCGGTCGAACTCGGCTCTCTTGTTCGAAGCGTAAAGGAATCCAAGTCCGACGCACGGCTTCCGGTTTTCTAAGCCACTATTTCAGCAATTGCCTTCTCAGGTAATCGAGCGCCGCTTGGCTCGTTCGCCAACGGATCAGATAACGATCGCCCGGCAGCGTAAGCTTCACCGATTTCGTTCCGTCCGGCCCGGAATATCCAATAAACACAGTGCCTACAGGCTTTTCGTCCGTGCCTCCGTCGGGACCGGCAATGCCTGTTACTGAGATGCCATGAACGACATTTGAACGTTTGCGAACTCCCTCGGCCATCGCCTCGGCACACTCGGAACTAACGGCTCCATTCTCTTCAATGATCGAAGCCTCAACACCGAGGTCGCGGATCTTTGATTCGTTTGAGTAGGTTACAGCTCCGTCAAGAAAATAGGCCGACGAACCCGGAACTTCGGTTAATCGATAGCCAATTAGGCCGCCGGTGCAGCTTTCAGCTACGGCCACAGTTTCGCCGCGTGTCTTGAGCAAGGTCCCGACGATCTCTTCCATCGTCTCGCCATTTGTCGCAAAGACCGCCTTGCCAAGAGCCGCGACAAGTTTTTCTGCGACTTCATCTGCGATCATCTGGGCGTCGTTCTCGCTATCAGCGTGAGCGGCGACGTGAATCTCAACCTCGCTGCGATTGAATAGAATTGATGTTTGAACAGTCGGATAAGCCGTGTAGATCGGAGCCGCGATCTCGTCAACCGCCGATTCGCCAAGTCCGGAAACTCGCAGCAACCGACGGCGAACATACGTTTCGCCCGCCATCTCGCGAAGTCTTGGCAAAACGTGTTCGTTGAACATCGGCTGGTTCTCTCGCGGCGGCCCCGGAAGCACGATCAACAGCTTTCCTTCGATCTCGGCAAGCATTCCTACGGCCGAACCGTGGGGATTTGGCAACACCTCGGCACCTTCGATCACATAGGCCTGACGCTTATTGATCTCCGGCATCTCGCGGCCCCACGCACGAAATCGCTCACGCAGATGCTGCTCAATGTCGTCGTGATAAATAAGCTTGCGACCCAGAGCTTTTGCCGTACACTCACGAGTGATGTCGTCTTCGGTCGGGCCGAGTCCTCCTGTAGTGATCACGATGTCCGACCGGCGCATCGCATCAGCGACAGTTTCTTCAAGCCTTTCACGATCGTCACCAACGATCGTTTTCAGCATAACTTCAATGCCGATGTCATTGAGTTTTTCCGTCAGCCAAAGACTGTTGGTGTCGGTTTTGGTCGGCGTTAATAGCTCCGAGCCGATCGCTATTATCTCGGCTTTCATTATTTGTAGATCTCGACCACAGGCTTACCGTTAATATCGATGTATGCTCGGTACATGCCTTCGCTATTGAATGAGATCGCCATGTTGCCGAACTTGTCCATCGCCACAACGCCGCCGTCGCCGCCTAGTTTGGCTACTTTGTTCATCACAATATCGGCGGCTTGTTGGATCGGCAAACCGCGATATTCCATTTGAGCGGCGATGTCGCGAGCAACACCGATGCGAATGAAATACTCGCCCCAACCCGTCGCCGAAACGCCGCAAGTATCATTATTTGCATAGGTTCCGGCCCCGATGATCGGTGCGTCACCGACACGGCCAAAGCGTTTGTTGGTCATTCCGCCGGTCGAGGTTCCTGCCGCAATGTCGCCATTCTTGTCCAGTGCAACCGCACCGACCGTTCCGAATCTATTCTGCGGCTCTTGCGAGGCCAACGATACCGTTCCGGGCTTCTTCTCTTTTTCCTTCTCTTCCTTCAGTACCTGCTGCAGGCTATCCCAGCGACCCTGCGTCCAGAAGTACTTTTCATCAACTAACTCGATCTTCTGCGTCAGGGCAAACTTCTCGGCACCGGCACCGACCATCATTACATGGGGTGACTTTTCCATAACGGCACGTGCAAGTGTGATCGGATTTTTTACTTTGTGCAGTCCCGCAACCGAACCGGCAGCCAGCGTTTTGCCAAACATTATTGACGCATCGAGTTCATTTTTTCCGTCGTTCGTAAACACCGCACCTTTGCCGGCATTGAACAATGGCGAATCTTCCATCAGCCTGATCGCAACCTCGATCGCATCAAGGCTCGACTTCCCTTCTTGCAACGCTTTGTATCCCGCCGTCACCGCCGCCGTCAGAGCATCGCGAAACTCCTTCTCTTTCTCCGGCGTCATCGAGTCCTTAGTTATCGTTCCCGCTCCGCCGTGGAGAATAAACCCAAGCCGAGGATTCTGCGGCCCTTGTCTCTGGGCAGTCTCAGCAAATCCGCCTTTCTGCGCGAGCACCAACGTTGGACACATTGCCGCAATAACTAGCACCAAACCGATGAAAGTTTTCTTCATAAATAACTCCCTAGAAACTATGTAATCACCGAAAGATTATCACGACAAAGATTCCAATCACGAAATGACACGAACTGTCTCGAACAAACGGTTGTTTCTGTTCGTCTTAGTTCGTGTTCGTTCGTGGTTTGATCTTCTCCTCCAACAGCTCTGCCTCCTCGACCGCCCACGGCGAAATATCCGGGTCCGGCCGGCCGCAGCGTTCGATAAACTCGCCCCCCGGCTGCCAGTGATTCGTCTCGACCTCGTCCTTGTTCGGCGATGC
>CALMPJ010000108.1 GCA_937871585.1 uncultured Acidobacteriota bacterium
TCGGGTTCGATTGCATCGATCTGCTCGACCGATGTGAACTTTAGCAAACGCGCGGATTGTGAGTTTTCTCCGGGCGATACAAGATGGCCGCCGTCGTCTTTGAGTAGAACGCCCTTGAAGAAACTGAGTGAGGCGTATTCGTTGAACGCACTGACGATCATTAGATTCTTACCGTTGTCGGTATAACACGGCACGCCCCATTTTAGTTCCTCGGTCAGACCGCAATCGAGGACGATCTCGCGAAGATACGATAATTCTGCAGGCCAAAAATGGACCTTGCAATCCGGCGTGTTACCATGCGGACAGCGTCCGCAACCGGCGGCGAGATAGGCGTCGATCTTTGGATTCATCGTCATATGAGCGGTCCTGTGAGCTTGCGGCTTTCGGGACGCAGATACCACGACACGATCGTGAGGACTCCGAGAAGAACTGACGGAAATATCTCGCCGATCGGGTCTTGCATTGTGACATGCGAGAAAAATGCACCGCTTGCGACAAAGAAAAATCCCGCATACGCCCATTCTTTTAGCCGCGGAAATCCCGGAGCAAGTATCGTGACAACACCGAGCAGTTTCCACACGCCGAGAATTGTCAACAAATATTCAGGATAGCCAAGATGCGTGACGCCTTTGACACCGTCGGGAACTCGTAGCAACTGGACGATCGCGCTTGATGCCATGCCGAGCGACAGCCACACGGTCGCGATCCAATAGATGATCTTTCTCGCTTTTGTCATGGAGCGATAGTTTAATCGGCTAGCCATTAAATGTAAACAATGGAAAAGGCGGCCTGTTTCCAAGCCGCCTTGAGTTACACAATTGACCTATGTTCTATTTCACGTCGAAACGATCGAGGTTCATCACCTTGGTCCAAGCGGCGACGAAATCGTTGACGAATTTCTCGCCCGAATCGGACTGAGCATAAACTTCGGCAAGGGCACGCAGTTCGGAGTTTGAACCGAAGATCAGATCGGCACGTGTGCCCGACCATTTCTTTTCGCCCGTCTTGCGGTCGGTACCTGCGAAAAGTTCCTGCGATTCGTCGGTCGCTTTCCAAGCCGTGCTCATGTCGAGAAGATTGACGAAAAAGTCATTCGTCAGCGTTCCCGGACGGTCGGTGAAAACGCCAAGGCTCGAACCGCGATAGTTTGCTCCGAGAACACGAAGTCCTCCAACAAGAACCGTCATTTCAGGAGCCGTGAGCGTCAGCAGATTTGCACGATCGACGAGAATTGCTTCGGTCGGTACCGTGAACTTGCTGGTCAGATAGTTGCGGAAACCGTCTGCCTTTGGCTCCATCCAATCGAACGATTCTGCATCGGTTTGTTCGGCCGTAGCATCGCCGCGTCCCGGCGTGAACGGAACCGTAACGCTGTAACCAGCGGCTTTCGCAGCCTGTTCTACGCCGACTCCACCGGCGAGAACGATCAGGTCGGCCATCGAAATATTCTTGTTCTCAGCCTGAATTGTTTCGAGAACTCCAAGCACCTTGGCAAGCTGAGCCGGATCGTTCACGTCCCAATCCTTCTGCGGAGCGAGACGAATACGAGCGCCATTGGCGCCGCCGCGTTTGTCACCGTAGCGGAATGTCGATGCCGAAGCCCATGCGGTCGAAACCAGTTCTGCGACCGAGAGTCCTGAATCTGCGATACGAGCTTTCAACTCGTTGATACCGTTCGCATCGAGAGTTGTGGTCGAAGCCGGGATCGGATCTTGCCAGATCAGGTCTTCGGCGGGAACTTCAGGTCCGAGATAGCAGACCTTTGGCCCCATATCGCGGTGCGTGAGTTTGAACCAAGCACGTGCGAACGCATCGGCAAATGCCTGCGGATTCTCAAGGAATCGCTTCGAGATCTCGCCGAACTCAGGATCAAAGCGAAGTGCGAGATCGGTCGTGAGCATCATCGGCTTATGGAATTTGCCCGGAATATGAGCATCAGGAATGATCTCTTCGGCGTCCTTGGCGACCCACTGGATCGCGCCTGCCGGCGAACGCATCTGTTCCCATTCGAAGTTGAACAGGTTCTCAAAGAAGTTGTTGCTCCACTGTGCCGGCGTCTTCGTCCAAGCTAATTCAAGGCCACTCGATACTGTGTCAGCACCGTGGCCTGTACCGTGGTTGCTTGTCCAGCCGAAGCCTTGTTCAGCAATATCAGCGCCTTCCGGTTCAGGGCCCTTGTGCGATTCAGGAGCCGCACCGTGGCATTTGCCGAACGTGTGTCCGCCAGCGATCAGAGCTACGGTCTCTTCGCTGTCCATCGCCATTCGGCTGAAGTTAACGCGAATATCATTTGCCGCTGCCATGAAATCACCACTTGCTTCGGGGCCTTGCGGATTAACGTAGATCAGGCCCATGTGCATTGCCGCGAGCGGTTCGATCAGTTCGCGGTCGCCGACGAAACGCTTTGTATCGCCGAGCCATTCTTTTTCGTCGCCCCAGTAGATGTCCTCATCGGGCTGCCATACGTCTGCACGGCCTCCGCCAAATCCAAAGGTGCGGAATCCCATCGACTCAAGCGCGACATTACCGGCGAGGATCAGAAGGTCTGCCCACGAGATCTCGTAGCCCGTCTTCTGCTTGATAAACCAAAGCAAGCGGCGTGATTTGTCGATGTTTACGTTGTCGGGCCAGCTATTGAGCGGTGCAAAACGCTGCATTCCGCGTCCGCCGCCGCCTCGGCCGTCGGTCACGCGATACGTACCGGCAGCGTGCCAGGTCATACGAACAAACTGCGGTCCGTAATGACCAAAGTCAGCCGGCCACCAGTCTTGCGAATCGGTCATCAACGCATTCAGGTCGCGTTTGATCGCTTCGTAATCAAGCTGTTTGAAGTGGTCAGCGTAGTTGAATCCAGGAGTCATCGGATCGGTCAACGACGAATTCGAGCGAAGAATGCTCAGGTCGAGGTGATTTGGCCACCAATCTTTGTTCTTCGTGCCGTTCGTGCCGACATCTATTTTTTTGGTTGCTCCGGAAAACGGACAACCGCCAGTCGAACCATGTTCATTTTGCATAATTTGATCTACCAGTCCTTACTTTGATAATGTGCCGGAGCAGGCCGGCACGAGTTTACTATCGATCGAAACCGCGTATGCGGCCCAAAAGCAATGTTACTTAAGAAAGAGGTCTCATCGATTTGAATTTAGAATAATTCTAAATTGAGAGGCTGTCAAGAGAGATTTGACATTTGTAATACAAAGTTCAAATTAGAACTATGAGCGACGCTCGCGGGCAACTGATACGTATTTTGCAGAACGCATACTCCGGCGAAGTCGCCGCTGCATACGCATATCGCGGGCACTGGAAATCGCTGAAAGACACGCCGGAGAAGACTCGAATTCGCGAGATCGAGGCCGAAGAATGGGACCACCGCCGCCGCGTCGGCGAATGGCTCACCAAACTCGATGCCAAGCCAAATGCGACACGCGAAAAGATATTCTGGACGATCGGCCGCACACTCGGATTGACCTGTTACATCTCCGGCTGGTTCATGCCAATGTACTTCGCCGGACGTCTGGAGAGCCAAAATTCCGTCGAATACGAAGACGCCGCAGTCTTCGCCCGCGAACTCGAAATGCACGACTGCGTCGAAGACCTCGAAGACATGGCCCGAGTCGAGGTCGAACACGAAGGATTCTTCCACAACGTCGTCTCAAACCACTGGCTCCTACCTACGATGAAGCGGGTCTTTGGGTGGAGTTAAACCATTCAACAAACTTTGGAATACCGTCGGCGATCTTGGTTAACGGGTTATAGTCGAGCAGCTTGCGTGCCTTGGTGATGTCAGCGTAGGTGCAGGGCACGTCGCCGGGCTGCATTGGTTGGCGGTCGATGATGGCCTTTTTGCCGAGCGAAGCTTCGAGCAGCGAGATAAGTTCGCGGAGTTCGACGGTTTGAGATTCACCGAGATTGAAGACCTCATGCATCGAACCGTTATAGTCGATCGACGCGCGAACGCCTTGGATAATATCTTCAATAAAGGTGTAATCCCGCCGTGTTGTGCCGTCGCCGAACATTTGTATTGGCTTATCTTCGGAGATCAGCTTCGCAAACTTATGTATCGCCAGATCAGGCCGCTGGCGAGCTCCATAAACGGTAAAGAATCTTAGGCAAACCGCACGAATATCGTGCAAATGAGAATAGGTGTGACACAGCAATTCGCCTGCGGCCTTGGTCGAGGCATACGGTGAGATCGGCTGGTGAATTCGGTCGTCCTCGGCAAACGGCATTTTACAATTGATGCCGTAAACGCTTGAGCTGGAAGCAAATACGAACTGTTTGATGCCGTGAATTCGAGCCTGTTCGAGCAGATTGAGTGTGCCCGTGATATTGGTCTCAGCATACAGCTTTGGCTGGCAAAGCGACGGCCTTACACCGGCTCGTGCCGCCAAGTGTACGATCACATCGAACTCAGCATCGGAGAAAGCCGTCTCGACAGATTCGGCACAGCGAATATCAGCCTCGACAAATGAATAGTTACTGTCGCTTAGGTGTTCGGCTATGTTCGCTTTCTTGATCTCGGGAGAATAGAAATCGTTGAGGTCGTCAACAACGGTGACCTTCCAGTTGTTTTCGCTGAGCAATCTGTCAACGAGGTGTGAACCGATGAATCCGGCACCGCCGGTCACCAAAATAGATCTGCTAGTCATTGAATGTTTCTGGAGAGAATACTGCAAAAAAGTAACACGAATCGTATTGGGTGAGCAAAACTAGCTAGTTCAAAAATGCACGTCGAGATTGGAATCTGTGCAGTAATTCCTCAAGAAAACCTTCGTACGTAAAGTCCGTAACGTCATAATTTGGCTTGAGTTTGTACATCAGCGGCAAAGCGATACGCCAAGCCATCCAAGTTCGCTGCCTCTCGGTCAGGTCCCAACGGCGACGTAGGAATATCTCCACGACCTCTATCTCACGCTCGGTCAGCTTGCTAGTGTCGATGTTTATATCAAACCGTTTTTGAACGCGACTATACGCTGTGTCGATAACCTTTTTTGAAAAGGTGTCGGCGAACGTCGGTGCCTCGTCAGTTCGCTCGCGAATCACAACAGTCCCCGCAAAAATGTCTCCCAAACGCTGGTCGCGCGGGCTCAGGAAAATCGCGATCAGTCCAAGCGAATACACCGGAACTACAAAGCCGGGGATCGCGTCGCAGATACGGACGAGATTTCGAGTGACTGCTTCCCAAATCGTTAATGGTCGACCATCTTCGCGTATCACACGGAGTTTAAGTAGTCGCTTTCCGGGAGTCTGTCCGTTCCAAAGCCACTCGAACAGAATGAAATAGGCTGAGAAAACGATGAAGATACCAAAGATCAGTAAGGCAACGGCCCATTTTGGCATCTCTGCAAGCGATTCGCCTGAGTCCAGGAAACCATCCACGCTGCCGCGCGAAAGGCTGACGATCGCCCAATACAGAAGAAACAATACGAGATACTGGATCGCGTGATCCAAGGCGACCGCGAGAAATCGGTTGCCTATCGACGCCAACGCGAATTCGAGCGGCACACGCTCGGGCGTCTCGATAACAAGCGATTCTTCGGCTGCGAACAGTCTTTCTTCCACGTGTCGCTATTATCGTTAGACTTTGGTTCGAATGCAAAACTGTTGAAATGCCTTGTCAGCGCGAACCGCGAGTCGTTATAATTTTCATACAGCACAAATGTGCGATAACGGACAGCTTTGAAAACGGAACTCAAACGAAAGGAAATTTCGGCGTCAGGATGGCGATTCGCCATCGTTGTAAGTCGTTGGAATGACGAGTTGACCTCGAAAATGGCAGCCGGCGCACGCCGCGCATTGGCCGAACGAGGTGCTGATCTTGAGAGTGTTTGCGAATTCGAAGTTCCCGGAGCATTTGAGTTGCCGGTCGTCTGCCACAAACTCGCTAAAACAGGAAATTATAATGCAGTTATTGCACTCGGAGTCGTTATCCGCGGAGATACACCGCATTTTGATTTCGTTGCGGGCCAGGCGGCGGCGGGCATTATGCAGGCGTCGATCGCGACCGATACGCCGATAATGTTTGGCGTCGTAACGACCAATAATTACGAACAGGCCCTCGAACGCTGCGGCGACGGCGACGACAACAAAGGCTTCGAAGCCGCCGTTTCAGCGATCGAGATGGCGAGCGTAATGAGCGAGATCACAGACCGTAAGCGCTTCCCCGAACTTTACAATGTCACTTGAACCATACGACAAAGGAACCGGCACTCGCCACAAAGCTCGCGAAGCTGCTCTGCAGATGCTGTTCGCCCGCGACATGGCCGGCGCCGCGCGTAAAGACCTCGCAAAAGACTATTGGAACGAGCTTGGCGACGAGACGTACGACGAGCGAACGCGCGAATTCGCAAATGCTTTGGCGATCGGAACGCTAGATAATATCGAGGCAATCGATGCGACCATCAAAACACGAGCCGAACACTGGCGCATCGAGCGAATGGCATTTGTTGACCGAAATGTACTTCGATTGGCGGTTTTCGAATTCCTGTTTTTTGACACGCCCGACACAGTAGCCATCAATGAAGCGTTGGAACTGGCTCGAAAATACTCGTCCTACGAAGCCACTCAGTTCATCAACGGCGTACTCGACGCAATTCGACAAGACATTCTTAACAGATCAAAGGACAACGAAAGCGGTGAGGTTTCGACGACGACATCTGCATCGAGCTAGTGTAATGCTCGCACTTGTTGTCTCGATGGCAATAAGCCTCTCGGCGCAATCGCAAGTTTATCCTGACAAGATCCGTGGGTATAAGGTTCACCGAGCCAAGGTTTCGGTGCGTACGCCTGATTCGACCTCCCCAAAGGCTGAAAGTAGTGCAGAGATCGTTCTAGGAAAACCGAAGCTCGACGATGTCGGATTGACCGGCGTGACGTTCGAGGTCGGAGCCGAGGTCACTTCATCAGATCACAGCGGCAAGGTCGAATTTCTCACATTCAGTGATATCAAAGTGAATGGAATTGCCGTTTCCGTAGAAGAATACGCGAACAAGTTTGAGTTCAAGAAAGGCGAACGGATTGTCTTACCGATGCCCGCAAGTGTGACGATCAGTACGCTGAATATGGCACGCGCGGCGAGAAATGAGCTTCTCGATCCCAAGAAGAAATGGCGACTGACGGGCACGGTCTTTGTTTTTGGAAAGTTCAAAAAATTCGGATTCAGCTTCAAACGCGTCGTGCCGATCGAGATCGACGCGATGGTCGATAATCCTATTCGCAAATAGACGAGAATGCGATAAAATAAAGGTTTGCTTTAGTTTTTGGAGATAATTGCGGTGAATATCAGTGAATTGATCAAGGAAAATTTCGGCTCGAATGCGACATACGTTGAGGGATTATACGCTCGCTACAAGACTGACCGAAGTTTGGTAGACGAATCGTGGCAGTCCTATTTCGATGAGCTTAATGGAGCGTCCGTTCAGGCAGTAGAGCCGGCGAAGGCCGAATCCGTGTCGACCGTTCCGGCGGCAAAGCCTACCGTTAGCGTGCTGGTCGATACGGAAATTCGCCCGATCACAGGTGCTTCGAAAAAGATCGTCGAGAATATGGAAACGAGCCTGACGGTGCCAACCGCGACGAGTTTCCGAACCATTCCGGTCAAGGTTCTCGAAGAGAACCGACGCATTATTAACGATCATCTTTCAGCCCGCGGCCTTGGCAAAGCGTCGTTCACACACATCATTGCCTGGGCTATCGTCCGTTCGGCGAAAGACTATCCGACGCTCAATCATGGATTCGGCGTTGTCAATGGTACGCCATCGCGAATTCAGAACGAGCATATCAATCTTGGTATCGCGATCGACATTGAGAAAAAGGATGGTTCGCGAAATCTGCTCGTTCCGAACATCAAGTCTTGCGAGTCAATGAACTTCGCGGAGTTCTTTGCGGCGTACAACGATCAAGTCAATAAGGCGCGCGAGGGCAAACTCGAGATCGCCGATTTTCAAGGAACCACCATCTCGTTGACAAATCCCGGAACGATCGGCACGGCAGCATCGAATCCGCGTTTGATGTCAGGCCAGAGTGCGATCATCGCAACCGGATCGATCGAATATCCGCCCGAATATCAAGCGATGACCGCGGCTGCATTGTCGTCGATCGGCATTAGCAAGACTGTAACGGTTACGAACACTTACGACCACCGTGTGATCCAAGGTGCTGAAAGCGGAATGTTCCTTGCTCGTATTCATGAGTATATTAAGGGCCAGCATGGTTTTTACGATTCCATCTTCGAAGACCTCGGTATCGGTATTCCGCCGCTGAAATGGGCGGAGGACTTCAATCCTTCACTGTTTGGAAACGAAGCCGAACAGGCCGAAAAGCAGGCGAACGTACTTCAGCTTATCAACGCCTATCGTATTCGTGGGCATCTGCTAGCGGATATAGATCCGTTGAATATGACGTCGTACCGTGCTTCTGAGCTCGATCTCGAGAGCTTTGGCTTGACGATCTGGGATCTCGATCGAGTGTTTATTACCGGTGGGCTTCACGGCGAAAAGACTGCTACGCTTCGCCGTGTCCTTGATATCTTGCGCAAAGCTTACTGCGGAAAGGTCGGCATCGAATATCGTCATATTCAGAATAAGGACGAGAAGGAGTGGATTCGTGCTCGTGTTCGCGAACAATTTGTAGATACGGTTCCGCTCGCAAACGAGATCAAGACCGAGCTGTTACAAAAATTGATCGAGGCTGAACAGTTCGAGCAGTTCTTGCACAAGAAGTATCTCGGCCAGAAGCGTTTCTCGCTCGAGGGCTGCGAGACGGTCATTCCAATGCTTGATCAGCTAGTTGACGGCGCCGCAAATCGAGGCGTTGACGAGATCTACATGGGAATGGCCCATCGTGGCCGCTTGAATGTACTGTCGAATATCGTCGGCGACCCGGAAACCGGCGATATGGCGGAACGTATTTTCACAGTATTCGAGGGAACCTCGCACCCAAGTTTTCCTGCCGACGAAGGCGACGTAAAGTATCACCAAGGTGCGGAAGGCACGCGTAAGTCTAAGTCAGGCAAGGAGATACAGGTTGTTTTGTCCTGTAATCCAAGTCACTTGGAAACTGTGAATCCCGTTGTCGAAGGCATGGCACGTGCTCGTCAGGATGAGCTGCGAAACGGCGAACAAAGTGCACGCGAAGAAGCGTATGGCAAAATTCTGCCTGTACTGTTGCACGGTGATGCGGCATTCGCCGGCCAGGGCGTCGTTATGGAAACGTTGCAGCTCGCGAATCTGCCTGGCTATCGAACCGGCGGCACGATCCATCTGGTTATCAATAATCAGATCGGATTCACTACTTCGCCGGAACTAAGCCGTTCGTCGATCTACTCGACCGACGCGGCCCAGATCACGCAGACACCGATCTTTCACATCAACGGCGATGATCCTGAGGCCGCATATCGCGTAATTCAGATCGCACTTGATTATCGAAAAGAATTCAACAAGGATGTGGTTCTTGACCTGATCGGATTTCGTCGCCTAGGTCACAACGAAGGCGACGAGCCGAGCTACACACAGCCTGTGATGTACGCTCGTGTAAAGGCCCATCCCGGAACTCGTCATCTCTACGCTCAGCAGCTTGTTCGCGAAGGCGTCGCCACGGACGAAAGTCTAGCTGAGATGACGAACAAGGTCGTCGAAAAATACGAACGAATTCTCGCAAGTGCAAAAGCGATCGCAGTCGAAAAGCCTGCGCGTGCGGTGCTCGCACCGGCGATCACAGACGAAGACGGCTCCGGCGTTTTGCCGACAGGCGTATCGAAAGACGTGCTCAAGACAGTTTCCGACAAGATATCGTTGATACCCGAAGGCTTTACGATCAATCCGAAGATGGTCAGCCAGCTTGCTCGCCGTGCGAAAATGGGCGACGGCGACGTTTCGATGGACTGGGGCTTTGCCGAGGCGTTAGCGTTTGGTTCGCTGGTTACCGAAGGGTTTCCGGTCCGCGTTTCAGGTCAAGATTCCGGACGAGGAACGTTTTCGCAACGTCATGCGTCGATGTACGATCTGCAGACCGGCGAACGTTGGACACCGCTTGGCGAGATCAAGAATGACGCGAATCCTGCGGCCCGGTTCTATGTGTTTGACAGTAGTTTGAGTGAGTATGGCGTGCTTGGTTTTGAGTACGGATATTCGGTCGTGGCTGAAAAGCAGCTTGTCGCGTGGGAAGCTCAGTTCGGTGATTTCTCGAACGGTGCGCAGATCATGATCGACCAATACATTTCGTCGAGCGAGGACAAATGGCAGCAGCGATGTCGTCTCGTGCTGCTGCTGCCGCATGGCTTCGAGGGCCAAGGCCCTGAACATTCGTCGGCTAGACTCGAACGCTACTTGCAGCTTTGTGCCGAAAACAACCTCCAGGTCTGCTACCCAACTACGCCGGCACAATATTTCCATTTGCTTCGTCGTCAGGTGCATCAAGATACGGTGCGTCCGCTCGTTGTGATGACGCCAAAGAGCCTGTTGCGTCTACCGGCGGCGAGTTCGGAGATGAGCGAGCTTGAGGCGGGCGGATTCCGGCCGGTGATCGATGATGCGGCGATATCCGATAATGCGTCGGTCAAGCGTGTCGTCCTCTGCAGCGGAAAGGTCTTTTATGACCTTGATGGCTCGCGTGGTGATTCGCGTGATGTTGCTATAGTTCGCCTTGAGCAGTTTTATCCGTTTCCGACCCAAGCTGTTCAAGAGGTCTTTGCGAAGTATCAGAATGCTCGTGAGATCGTATGGGCTCAAGAGGAGCCGCAGAATATGGGCGGCTGGGCATTTGTCGAGCCGAGGTTGCGTTCGATCTTGCCGGAGGGCCATTCGCTGGAATACGTCGGCCGAACGCCATCGGCTTCGCCGGCAACGGGCTCGTATGCGATTCACAACTTAGAACAGTCGAAACTCATCGAAGAAGCGCTTACACTCGCGACGAGCGACAGAGTCGCCGCTTAGGAGAACTATGCGAATTATGTTGAAAATCGGAACTTTGGTCGCGATCATCATATCGATCGCTGTAGTGCTCGCTTGCCGGCCGGAGACAATGGCAACGCCAAATCCGACGGCAAGTGCTGCTCAGCCGGAACCGCTGCCGACGCCAAGCAACAACGATCCGATCACGATCGTGGGTGCGGGCGACATCATGATGGCGTCATCGTATCCGAACGAAACTCGTATGCCGCCGAATGACGGTGCCGACCTGTTTACGGAAGTTGCTCCTATTCTTAAGGCAGCCGATATCGCATTTGGCAATCTCGAAGGCCCGATCGTCGATTCGGGTGCTTCGGGCAAATGCCGCCCCGGTTCTACTCGATGTTTTGCCTTTAGAACGCCGACGCGTTATGGCAAGTACTTGAAAGAAGCAGGCTTTGATGTGATGAGTCTCGCTAACAATCACGGCGGCGATTTTGGACTTCCGGGTCGTCAAAGTACGCAGAAGGTTCTCGACGAACAGGGCATCAAATATGCCGGCACACTCGACCCTCCGGCGACCATCACATATCTTGAGTCGAAAGGTAAGAAAGTCGCATTCATAGCATTTGGCCATAACAATGGAATGCCCAGCATCAACGATCTCGAAGGTGCTAAGCAGCTTGTTGCTCAAGCTGTAAAGAATTCGCACATAGTTGTCGTCTCATTCCACGGCGGAGCCGAAGGGACGAATGCTCAGAATGTTCCGAGCCGAAACGAGATCTTCTTAGGTGAGAATCGTGGTAATTTGCCGCTGTTTGCGCGTACCGTGATCGACGCCGGTGCCGACCTCGTGCTTGGCCACGGACCGCACGTGTTGCGCGGAATGGAGATGTACAAAGATCGGCTCATCGCTTATTCGCTTGGCAATTTTTGTACATACGGCTGGTTTCAGCTCGCGGGCGAGACTGCGTTGACAGGAATTCTTGAAACGAAGTTGGCAGCCGACGGTAAGTTCGTTTCAGGTAAATTTCACTCTGGAAAGCTGGTCGGAAAGGGAAGTCCGGCGCTCGACCCTGATGGGCAGGCGACGAAAGTTGTTCGAAACCTGTCGAATATGGATTTTGGAGCGAACGCTCCAAAGATAGCTGACGACGGTACGATCACCGCAAAGTAGATTGAATCTTATTTCTTTTTTTCGACAGCTTTCTCGATCGTTTTGATCATGTACTCTGCACGGTTTCGAGCCATCAGAGGAAAGCGTTCGTCAATCGTGATCTGCTTGAGGTAAGGCAACAGTGACGGCGGATCGGCTATCTCGTCGCGTCGAAGATAGCCTTCCATCTCGTTCATCAGCGTTGGTGTTTCGAGCGGCTGATTCTCGCGAGCTAGTTCTACCTCAAATTTCCAGACCATCTCATAGCCAATTCCGCGATACAAGTTCATCAAGCTCTTGGCATCTTCGTTAGTTGTCCAGTTGAATTTGACGGTTCGACTGCGGCCATCGCGGCTGAGTGTGAAAGTATGGTTGCCCATGTTCGAGCGATCATGCTCATACTGATAATTCTCGGTCGAATCCAAATATGTCAGTGTCGTGTATATCGTGTCGATCTTTTCGACAACAGCTTTCGGGAGCCGCACCGCCTCGGTGATCTCTTCGCTATTACCGTCACGCAGAAACGTTATCTTGCCCTTTCCCGACGCATCATGTTCGAGATGCATCAAGCTTGTAAGAAATCCGGGACGTTCGAACCGATAAATGTAATGCGGTGCTCCCGGAACAGGAGTTTCTACTTTTGGCTTCTCCACGGTGGGACGCTCATTTTTCTTTTGCGCAAGAACTGCCGAAGTCGCGCCGAACACAAACAAAAGTACTAACAATGTCCGAAAATGAAAATGCATAAAGGCTTGATGCAAAATGAGCAACAAGCCTTTGATGATAAACCGAATCGCTTCGGTTGGCTATTCGAACTTGACGGAAACAATCTTCGAAACGCCCGGCTCCTGCATCGTTACGCCGTACATTGCACGAGCTGATTCCATCGTGCGTTTATTATGTGTGATAACGATAAACTGTGTCTTTTCAGACATTTCCGCGATCTTTGCGGCAAATCTGCCGACGTTTGCATCATCGAGCGGAGCATCGACTTCGTCGAGTAAACAGAATGGCGACGGACGATATTTAAAGATCGCCATCACGAGTGCGATGGCGGTCATCGCTTTTTCGCCGCCCGAAAGCAGCATGATGTTCTGTAGTCGTTTGCCCGGCGGTTGAGCTACGACCTCGATACCGGCGTCGAGCACGTCTTCGGCTTCGAGCAGCGTCATCTGACCTTGGCCGCCGCCGAAAAGCTCTTGGAAGAACTCCGTAAAGTTGGCATTGATGGCCTCGAAAGCCGTTCGGAAACGCTCACGGGAACGTTCTTTGATCTCGCGAAGTGCCTCTTCGGTGGCGGCAATGCTATTTACGATATCGTCGCGCTGAGTTTCTAAGAAGATGAAGCGTTCCTCAGCCTCAGCGAGTTCTTCGAGAGCGAGCATGTTGATCGCACCGAAATTCTCAAGTCGATTTCGAAGGTCGTTTGCCTGCGGACGGGCAGATTCGAGTACGAAATCTTCGGCGATCTCTGTAGACGAAACAAGATCGGCAAGCTCTGTGTTCAATTCGTGCTGACAATTCTCGGCGATGTTCTTGAGCTCGGTCACGGCCTCGGCTTGGCGAATCTCGATCGCTCCGCGTTCGTTTCGGGCGTCGCCGAGACGACGATTTAGATCCGCAAGCTCTTCGCTCATCGCGTCCGATTCGGCACGTCGAGCTGCAAGTGCTGATATTGCCGCATTTAGCTCATCATTCTCTGAAGCGACTTCAGTATCGACGTTGGCAATACGGTCGGTGATCTCGGTGATCGATTCGTGTAGTCCGCGAACCTTACCCTCAGCTTCGTTTTGTTCAAGCTCCTGCAAATTAACTCGCTGATTCGTTTCGCGTGCCTCGTTCTCGACGCGTCGGAGGGCCGATTGCGCACTACGGCGGCGTTCGGACGAGGTTGCGGCTACGAGCCGTTTTTCACTCAGGACCGTCGCAGCTTCATCAACGACGCGACGTGCTCCACCAAGCCGTCCGGTGATCTCGTCGATCATCGTCAACGTCTCCAGGCGAGACGAATCGGCTGAAGTCTTGTTGGTCAACGCGTCATCGAACTTTTGCTTCAGATCGGTCATCTCGGACGACGTCTGACCGATGTCGTCTGCAACAACACGACGATGGCGCTGAGCACGATCGATCTCGTCTTTTGCCGAGCGAAGTTGGATCTGCAGACCGTGAACACTGCGGTCGACCTTGATGATCAGCGATTGCAGGTCGACCATTTTACCTTCGTTGTCGGTCAATGTCGTTCGTGCCGCTTCTGTTCGCATGCGAGCCTTCTCGATCTGCTTCGCGATCTGCGAAGTGTCCGACTCTAAGCCTGAGAGTTCGCGTTTGAACGCAAGCAGCGATTCGTTCTGACCGCTCGCTGCGCCATTTCCCGTTACAAGCAGGCGGCCGCCAAACAGAAGTTCACCGTCCGGCGTGACGTTAACGCCATTACCTTTCCCGGACGCGAGATCATCGGTAAGTTCTGCCGCAAACTCCCGCGGGAACAAGTCGCTGAGGGCGTTCTTCAATTCCGTATCAGCTCCGAGAAGTTCGCCAATTGAATTCGCCGAACCATTAGCAGAGGTCTTCGAACCGGCGTTCTCTGGAACGATCAGCATTGCCGTGCGACCAATGTCATTCGTGCGAACCCAAGCCGCAAGCTTCTTCGCCTCGTCAAGCGACGATACGATAACGGCCTGCAGATAGTCGCCGAACAATGTCTCGACCGCAGTTTCGGCACGCTCATTTACGGATAAACGGTCTGCAAGGACACCGCCAAGTTTGACGCCGATCTCTTTCTGTTCGGCGAAAATACGCTGTACTTGAGGTGCATAAACTGCACGTTTCTCCTGCAGCTCTTGCAGGGTCGCAAGTCGATGACGTTTTGCCGAATGCTCGTCCGTTAGTTCGCCAAGCTCTCGTTCGCAGACCCGAAGAGCCTCAAGCGACGCGGCCGTAACAGCCATCAACTCGTCCTTTTCGGTATTAAGCGACTCAAGCTTTTTCTCCTCAGCGGCGAGCGATGATGCGAGATTCTCAGCCTGACGTTCGAACTCGACGAACGACTGCTCAGCCCGTCGAGATTCAGCGTCGAGACCGCCGATCCGTTGTTCGAGACGCTCGATGTTCAACGTCAACTGGCGACCAACCTCATCAAATCGCTCGAAAGCCGCCGTATGCTGCATCAGTTCGGCACGAGCCGTATCAATGCTCGATTCGATCGCCTGGAGTGCTTCGACGGCACTCGTGTGAACGCCCTCGGCATCTGCCAGATCGGTTTCGGCGACACTCAGAGCGTCGGCCTCGCGTTTGTCTTCGGCCGTTAAACGTTCAAGCTCAGCGGCCAGCAATTCGAGTCGCTGACGTCCAGCCTCAAGTTCGCCTTTGAGCACATCGATCCGAGAGTTTAAACCGACAAGTTGCTCGCTCTTATAAATATGTTCACGCTCGGCACGGTCGCGTTCAAGAGCATTCACCGAATGGATGCGGCGAAGTTCAGCCAGGCCCTCCTCCGCATTTCGCGATGCCGTTGTTGCTTCGCGAGACGCATTCTCCTTAGCCGCGACCTGCTCGACAAGCTCTTTCTCAAGAACTTCGGCCTTTCCAAGATCCAGTTTCAATTGATGCGAAAGCTCGGAAAGATGTCTGCCCTCGGCGGCATACAATTGACGAAGCAAGATACGGAATTCCTCTTGAAGTATCTTGAATCGACGAGTTTTCGACGCCTGTCGCCGAAGCGAATTAACGCGAGTCTCGACCTCGGAAATGATGTCCGTCACGCGGCCGAGATTGGTCTTTGCACTGTCGAGGCGCGATTCCGCCGCCCGTTGACGTGTGCGGAACTTCGATATTCCTGCGGCCTCTTCTATCAAGTTGCGACGATCCGCAGGTTTCGACGAAAGTATTTGACCAATTCGTCCTTGCTCGATGATCGCGTAGTGCGAACCCGAAAGTCCGGTGCCGGCGAACAGGTCTTGAATGTCACGCAGACGACACGTTTTGCCGTTCAACTGATATTCGCTCTCGCCTGACAGATACAAACGGCGAGTTACCGAAACTGCCTCGCCCGGAGCGAAATCAAGAGCGAACGAACGCGGCCGCCAATGGCGTTTGGTCTTGATCTTGGTCTCGACGACCTGAGCGGAACCAACTGCGAGAGCTTTCACGGTTTCGACCGATTCTTCTGAGGCATCTGCGTCCGGCAACGCCTCGCCTTCGACGGTTGCTACCGCATTCTCCTCAATGATCGATTCGTCGAGAACGTCATCCTGCGGGTCGATCTCGGACATATCGACGAAATTCTCGTCGATGTCGGAAAGAGCCTCGTCAATGCCTTCGAGCTCGCCTTCGTCGCTGAATTCGACCGAATCGTCTCGAACCATGTGTAGCACGACCTCCGCCATACCGCCGGGCTTTCGGTTCTTGGTGCCGGCGAAAACGACATCTTTCATCTCGCCGCCACGAAGCGATTTCGCACGCTGCTCGCCCAAGACCCACGAGATGGCATCCGAAACGTTCGACTTTCCGCAACCGTTCGGGCCGACGACGGCGGTGATGCCGTTGCCGGTAAAAACTATTTCTGTAGGGTCGGCAAATGACTTAAAGCCGGTGATCTCTAGACGCGCAAGCTTAAACATTCTATAGTGGTCGAAATTGTTTCGAGCACTATATTTTGTAGTAAATGACGGAGGAAGTCAACCTATTCCAGTTCGTTCGCGATGCTGCGAAGGCCTTGTTTTTCGGCGCGTTCGTTATCGAGTTCGGTCAGAACATCGAGTAGGAAATTGGTGTTACTAGAGACCGTAATAACGACCGGAAACTCGGTTTCGGATGTCGAAAATTCGAATGTACCGCTGTTGATCTCGACAATATCGCGAAATCCTCGCTGGCCGTTATGGCCGTTGCACTCGGCATCGACGATCTTGCCTTCGTTGAACGAAACATTGCCTAGATGCAGGTCCGATTTGATCACGAGCAAGCCCGTCATTTTCGCACTTTCGATGACCTGAACTGCGTCGAAGATCGAGACGTATGCGATGTTTCCTGCGAAAGTCACATCGGTTCGAACCTCTTGCGGTTTCTTGTCGTTTCGGACACTAAATTCTGGCCGTCTCGCACGACGAATTGCCTCAAGCCCCGGCGCAACAGAGATCCTTGGGTCGAGCAGCTTCGCTTCCTGCAAACGGTCGTACGCAAGATCGAAATCTTCGCGGGCGATGTATAGGCTTACGAGAGCCAAACATTGCCGGGCAGCCTCCGTCAGGTTCTTTTGGCGAACACAGATGTCCCGCATCTTCTCTCGCAAAGAGATCGAACGCGGACTTCTCTCAATCGACGTTCGCAGCAGCTCAAACGCCTTTTCGGGCGAACTGTATTTTACGAACAGCTCTGCATCCAGCAGAACCGACTCGATCGACGTTTCGGACACAGGAACCTGAGGCTCAGCGACGGCGTAATCCATAGGCGTGACGAACAAAAATGTTCAACATATAGAGTAGCACAGCAAACGAGCGTATTTCACCAAGTTTTTTCATCATAGACCAGCTTGTTCCGTCCCGACATGTCCACCGCGTGTCCGCCGCGTGTCCGCGCATTGCCACGGACACGCAAGTCACTGACTGTACACAACTTACAAACATCGGACGCCCGAATTCAGCTGTTTCTTGAAAAAAAACTGTAAGACTGTATCGTCCTGAAAAAAGTTGTCAAAGATCTCGATATTGCCGAGTATTACGGCCACTTACAAGTGTATCATAGATGCAATACTGTGTAACAAAAAAATATTTCGGCAACAAAAAAGGAAGCCACCCGAATTCTCTTCGGATGGCTTCCGTTAGGTCAATAACAATTGATCAGTTTAGAAATCGAATCTGAAACCTAATCTGATCTCGCGTTGACGATATGTACGCGTCGGAACTAGGAAGTTCTGACGAGCAAGCTGCTGAGCGGCCGTCGGGGCCGTGCCGTCGCTGCGAAGTGCCGCGAAGTCAATGAACTCTGAACCAAAGCTGAATATCGCAGCGTTGAACAGGTTATTGAACTCGATCACCGGACGGAAGCGGAATCGCTCTTTGAACTTGAACTCGCGCGTCACGTTCATATCGAACGTAAACAGGCTAGGTCCGGTTCCCGAATTCCTACCGAGATTACCGCTCCGCGAGCCAATTGGCTGTAGCGAGAACCGGTCGATAAGTGCTTGAGGTACGGGCGATCCAGGCTCCCGATAAATGATGTCGTTAACGTCGCCGTTATAGTTCAATCGATCGGTGCTGACATCATCGAGGTTGCGATCTGTGCCACCTGCTCCTAGATTGAACGGAGCCGAACTGCCCCAACGCAGAAGCGGCGAGAATCGCAGCCGTCCGAGCCATTGCGGAGCCTGCAAGGTAGCCGACATTGCAATGCGGTGACGACGATCCTGAAGGCTACGAGCCCACTCGCGGCTGAAATCACCATTTATTTCAGCATTTGCCGTGTTGTTCAAACCATCGTCTTTGGTGCTCGACAGCGTGTAAACGAATCGAACCGAACCCGCGAATCCACGTCCGAGCTGCTTATAACGGCTACGGAGTTCAAGGATAAGTCCTTCGTATCTGGAATTACCGATCGATCCGATCCTCGATGTTTCTTCAACCGTTTGGTCAGGGCGGAATCGAGCGATCGCGGCAAGAGCAATACCGATCGGGCCGCCGGTTGCAGCATTGTTTTGACCAGCAACCGCAACGGCAGGCGCCGTAGTTGTGGTGCTCAGCGTATTTAGATTTACGAAGCAATTCACCGTGGTCGTTCCACAGGCTGTGGTGCCGTTCGGTGCTGTGTGGATACCACTACCATCACCGGTACTGCCGAGATAGAAAGTGTATCGGCGAGTTGGCGACAGGTCGAATGGATTTGCAACGAGATATTCTGTCCAGTTCGCATAACCGGCCGGTAGCCTTGCAGCGTTCGGATTGTAATCGCGCCACAGGCGTGCCGTCTTGTTGTAAGTATAGTTTGCTTCGAAAACCCAACCTTTCGTCAGTTCGCGTTCATAGCCAATATTGAACTGGTAGCTCTCGGGAATTTTAAGGTTGGCCTCAACAGATCGCAGCGGATTTCCTGCGCTAGATACGTTGCCTACCGAAAATCCGGTAGTCGCCGTACAAGGCAAAGCACCCGGCGAACCGGCTGCAACATACGCCGCACAAGCTGCTGTCGTGACAGCCCTCATCGCGCTTAGATCTGCATACGAGTTTGGAAACTGGTTCGATAGTATCGTAAAGAAATATGGGCGTCGCGGATCGCTTGCTGCCGGTCCGATGAAGTTCGTGTCGAAGTTTACAAGAGTACCGCCGCTATTTTGGATCGAATCGCCGACAGTTCTAAGAAGCACGCGATTGTAGAAGATTCCGGTTCCAAAACGAATGACCGTTTTGCCGTCTTTGTACGGATCCCAAGCAATACCAAGCCTTGGGCCAAAGTTGTTGTTATCCGAAACTGCGGTCTCGCGTTCGTAACGAAGTCCGGCACTGACAGTAATATTCGAGATCGGTTTGAACTCGTCGTTAAAGAATACGCCGTAGTAGCGATTCTTCACAGTCTGACCTGTGCCGAAATTCTGTCGATAGCGTGTTACCTGATTATTAGAATATTGGAGAACGCTGCCGAAGTTGAAAGTTCCAGTAGCATCGCCTAAACCAAGTACTTTAGAGTTCACGTCTTGAATATCAGCACCAGCTTTGAAAGTGTGATTCTTCCACATGTATGTGAGCGAATCTTGGATCTGGAAACGCGTCTCGTTTCGCGAATCAGAAAAGTTCTGCGAGGTGCTAGTCGTCGAATTACCTGCGATAAGCGTCTGAACGCCGTTGGTTACAGGATTGCGGAATCCAACGAGAACTACTGGATCGTCAGGCGTCGCCGTTTGGTAGCTCGGTTTGAACTGTGACCACTGAAACCGGATCTGGTTGACTGCAACGGCTCCGAAAACCTGGTTGTTCGTGATGTTATAGGCGATCGTATTGTTGTTCTTCGCCTGAAACGCATCCTCAATACGAGTCGTAGATGAGCCGTTCGTTCGTTTGTTGTTTTTATCGGCAAACTGAAATCCAACGGTCAAGTCATTGCCTTTCCAGAGCCTCGTATCCACTCTTGCGGTCCACACGTGACTCAAATTTGGCGTTGCATAAAGAGCTGAATACTGCTGGATCAAACCTGCGGTTGGTGGTGTCGTTGTACATGCCGTAGCACTTGCGTTATCGCAAAACTGCGTTGTGCCGGTCGGCGTTGGAAGCACGTATCTTGGATTAGGGACAACAGGAATATAAGTATCGATCAATGTCGTGTCGTCGAGTTTGTTAAATTCGTAAGTCGTCGAGAAAAATGCTCGGTTCTTAATGATCGGTCCGCTTAGCGAAAATCCGGGATTAGTTTCGCGAAGGTCCGGACGCGGAATAGCACGGCTGTTGTTGTACCAGCTGTTCGCATTGAGCGAATCGTCACGGAAGAACATAAACGCGCGGCCGCGGAATTTGTTGCCGCCGGCGCGAGTTCTGAGGTTGATACGTCCGCCTGAGGCGCGACCGTATTCAGCCGAGAATTGATTCGAGATAACCTGAACCTCCGCGATCGATTCAAGCGACGGCTGAAAGCGGTCACGCGACGAGCGGTCGTCGTTGTTATCGAGTCCATCGATCGTAATGTTGTTCGAATAGGCAGTTCCGCCTGAGATCGAGAAGTTGCCCTGTTCGAGCGGTGCAGCCGAAGGATTGGCTCCGCGATCTTCTGCAAGTCCTGAAGTTGAAAGCTGTTCTTCAGAAGTTCCGCCAAGTGTCAGCACAAGATCTAGAGCGTTACGCGAAGTATTAGGAATTTCTTCGATCTCACGTTCCGTGATGGTACCACCAACAATGGTTCGGGTTGTGTCGACGATCGGACCGTCTTCGCCGGTGACGGTTACTACTTGTTCGGCTTTAACGTCGGCGGGCGAGAGTTTGAAGTCTCGGACAATATTATCGGCCGAGATCGTTACGAAAGCCGGTGTTTCCTGAATGCCGAAACCGGTGGCCGAAGCCTTTACCTTATAGCTGCCAGGCTTAAGCTTAAGAAATCGATAACGTCCGTCGTCGTCGGTAACGATACTGCGTTCGATCCCGGTCGAGGTCTCGGTAGCAGATACGGTCGCGCCTACAACTGCAAGACCATTACTGTCGGTCAATCGGCCCGAGATCGTCACATCGTCAAGGTCCTGAGCCGCAACACTAAATACACACATCACGACCATCGCACATACAGTGACGAACGGCGCAAATCTTCTGATCATATAAAAACTCCTCAAAACTAAATCGATTGAAAATCGTAGCCCAAAACACGCGCAAAAGCAACGAAACTGCTTTGAAATTAACGGTTTTGCAATGTATCGAATTATCCGAACTGTGCTAGTTTCTGACGCGTTCGATTCGGATGCGCGAAACAGGAATGAGTGCTTCGGAGCCTTCTTCCGCGGCCTGTGGACGTGAGAATTCGCCGGCGTGGTTTCGCAAATACTCGAAGAATCGTTCGAATTCACGCTGCATCTCGTCCATTTTTGAACGCATGTTCAAGATGATCTCGACACCGGCGAGATTAACGCCGAGGTCGCGTGTCAGCGAAAGAATGACTTCAAGACGTTCGAGATCACCGTCTTCGTAAAGTCTCGTGTTGCCGACCGACCGCGATGGCTTGAGCAAACCTTCGCGTTCGTACAATCTCAGCGTCTGCGGATGTATCTCGTACATCTCCGCAACGGCACTGATCGTATATGTTCGAACCTTCTTTCTCATTCTAAGCCAATGGACTTTCGAGGATTCTCGGGATTCAGCTTCTCAAACTGCCGCAGAACTTCCTTCGTTTCCTCCGAGATCACTTTCGGGAGAGTGATCTTAACTTCAATGAACTGATCGCCGCGCAGCGACGGATTTCTAAGTGACGGAAAACCGCGTTCTCGCAAACGAAACTTCTGCCCTGATTCTGTTCCCGGCGGAATGCGAAGCTGCGCTCGGCCTTCGACCGTAGGAACCTCGATCTTTGTTCCCAAAGCTGCTTCGGGAACGGAGATCGGAACGTTTACATAGATGTTGTCGCCTTTTCGCTCAAGGAATTTATGTTTGCCAACATTAGTGACAATGAACAGATCGCCAGGTTCGGCACCGAGACGCCCGCCATGCCCTTTCTTTGGAATGCGAACCCGCGAACCTGTATCGACGCCTGCGGGGATCTTGATCTTAACTTGCTCAGACTTCGGCGTGACGCCTTTGCCGTGACAAAGGCTGCATGGTTCACGGCGTCGACCGGTGCCTTCACAATCGGAACACGGTTGTGAGAACTGTAAACGTCCGCCGGTTTTCATCACCTGACCGCTGCCTTTGCAGGTTGAACAAACCACGACCGGACCGCCGGTGTCGCCCGCGCCTTGGCAACGCGAACATTGTTCACTGCGGTTCACAGTAATGTTTGTCGTCATTCCGGAGAAGGCTTCTTCAAAGCTCATCGCAAGCGGAATTTCGATGTCGCGGCCCTTCTTCGGCATCGGCCGCGGAGGTTCGGGAGCCGCTTTCGCTCCACCGCCGCTGAAAAGATCTGAAAAAATATCGCGGAAACTCGAACCAGTGCTCCCGCCGGTACCGCTCGAAAAATCAAAGCCCGAAAAATCAAATCCGCCGGCCGGACCTGCTCCACTCGAAGCTGCTCCGCCAAACGGCGAGTTAACATCGAGATTGTCAGCATAATAGCCAAACCGATCAAAGACCTTACGTTTCTTGTCATCGGACAAAATATCGTACGCCTCTTGAACCTGCTTGAATTTGTCCTCAGCGGTCTTATCGCCCGGATTTACATCAGGATGATATTTACGCGCGAGACGTCGATAGGCCTTTTTTATCTCGTCAGCCTTTGCGTCTTTTTTGACGCCGAGTGTGTTGTAATAATCAGTTTTGGCCATCAAAGTTTAGAGACAAGTGTAAAGGGAAGAGGGACGAGAGGCAATTCTAATTCGTCTCTCGCCCCTCGTCACTTGTCTTTGCCTCTAGTCTTTTTTCTCAGGATCTACATCGACATACTCTGCATCGATCACGTCACCTTCATCGGACGCAGTTGTCGAGCCACCGTCGCCTGAGGCTGATGCGGACGCCGCCTGATCGTCGGCTGTTTCGCCGCCTTGCGAAGCTTGGCTGTAGAGCACCTCAGCCAGCTTGTGCGAAGCGGTCTGCAGCTTCTCGAAGGCGTTGTCTATTGCTTCGACATCGTCGCCGGCGAGTGCCGTTTTTGATTCGGCGATCGCTGATTCAATGTCACCTGCGGCGGTCGTATCGAGCTTATCTTTCGATTCGGCAAACGATTTCTCGACGCTGTAAACCAAACCATCTAAACGGTTTCGGGCTTCGATGGCTGCCTTTTTCTTCTCGTCCTCACCGGCGTGTGACTCGGCGTCCTTCATCATCTTATCGATCTCTTCCTTCGACAGACCTGACGAAGCCGTGATCGTGATCTTCTGCTCGCGGCCGGTGCCCACGTCTTTGGCAGACACGTTTACGATGCCGTTAGCGTCGATGTCGAATGTAACTTCGACCTGCGGCACGCCACGCGGTGCCGGCGGAATGCCGACAAGGTGGAATTTGCCGAGCGTCTTATTGTCAGACGCCATCGGGCGTTCGCCCTGCAGCACGTGAACCTCGACCGAAGTCTGATTGTCCGAAGCCGTCGAAAAGATCTCGCTCTTACGCGTAGGAATCGTCGTATTCTTTTGGATCATCGGCGTCGAAACACCACCCAAAGTCTCGATTCCGAGCGACAATGGCGTAACGTCGAGCAGCAGAATGTCAGTCTTCTCTCCACCCAAAACGCCTGCCTGAACAGCTGCTCCGAGGGCTACGACTTCGTCCGGATTCACCGATTTGTTCGGTTCCTTGCCGAAGTATTCCTTGACCATTTCCTGGACCTTAGGAATACGCGTCGAACCGCCGACGAGCACAACTTCTTCAATATCTTTCGCGGTTAGACCAGCGTCTTTGATCGCCTGTTCGACCGGCGGCATGAGCTTTTTGAGCACAGGCTCGACGAGCTGTTCGAATTTCGAACGCGTGAGCTTCATAACCAAGTGTTTAGGTCCCGAAGCATCAGCCGTGATGAACGGCAAGTTGATCTCGGTTTCCATCGCTGACGATAGTTCGACCTTTGCCTTTTCACCGGCTTCTTTCAGACGCTGCAACGCCATTTTGTCGTTGTGCAGGTCGATGCCCTGGTCTTTTTTGAACTCATCGATGATCCAGCCGACGAGCACTTCGTCAACGTCATCACCGCCAAGGTGCGTGTCGCCGTTGGTCGATTTTACCTCGACAACGCCTTCGCCAACCTCAAGGACCGAGATGTCAAAAGTACCGCCACCGAAGTCGAAAACTGCAATAACCTCGTCCTTTTTCTTATCCAATCCGTATGCCAAAGCGGCCGCCGTCGGCTCGTTGACGATACGGAGAACTTCGAGCCCCGCGACCTTTCCGGCGTCTTTCGTCGCCTGACGCTGAGCGTCGTTAAAGTAAGCAGGAACTGTGATCACGGCCTGATCGACCTTGCTGCCAAGGTAATCTTCGGCCGACTGCTTCAACTTTTGCAGAACCATCGCAGCGACCTCAGGCGGCGAATACTGCTTGCCCTCGGCGTCGATGCGAACGTCTCCGTTCGAAGCCTTTTCGACCTTGTAAGGTACCTGTTTGATCTCGCTACCGACCTCGTCAAACTTGCGGCCCATGAAACGCTTGATCGAATACAGCGTGTTCTCAGGGTTGGTCACGGCCTGACGCTTGGCGACCTGGCCGACCAGACGATTGCCGTCTTTGGTAAATGCAACGACTGACGGCGTTGTACGTCCGCCTTCGCTATTTGTGATGACGACCGGCTCGCCGCCTTCCATCACGGCCACGACCGAATTGGTCGTTCCGAGGTCAATTCCTATGATCTTTCCCATAATAAATATCTCCTAACCTATAATTGCGTGCCCAACAGACGCATCGCGACTACTTGAGCATGTACAGAGAATAATACTTGAGTGTGTTGTTGTCAAGTTTAAATATTATGATCGTCGCAGATGTCCTCGTTCTCATTTTGGTCTCTTTTCAAGTCTTTGAATTCTTTATAGAAGTGAGGACATTGGTGAAAACCAAGATGCAAGAATCCTCGGATCGCGGCCAAAAGGATGATTGACTCGACCGCCCGAATGTGGCAGAATGTATTATGTATGGCACAAGCAATCAACATAGAAAACTTCCAAGTGTTCAATGGCAGGCAGTTCGGGCGAGCGGCGAAAAATGGGGTTCGCGTTACGTTGGGAAATCGCGGCACGTTTTACCTGAACGCTCAGGCGTTTGTAGAGCTAGGAAGTCCGGCGGCCGTCGAATTGCTATTCGATATCGGCCGCCGCCGCATCGGGCTGCGACCGGTGCCGCACACATTGCCGCACGCTTTCAAGATCGTGCCGCACACGAGCGGTGGCTACCATCGCCTTTCAGCATCAGCATTCTGCTACCATCACGGTATTTTTTTCAATGGCACACTCCTATTCCACGACATTCGCATCGACGAATCCAATATGATGAAACTAGACCTAGTAACCGCCACGATAGTCACACGAGGCGCGAGGTGAGTCAAAGTATGACCGGCAC
>CALMPJ010000109.1 GCA_937871585.1 uncultured Acidobacteriota bacterium
TCGCAGCGTTTGCAGACCATCAATCAGGAAGTACTGAGCCGTTCTTCGCTCGAGCCGATGGTCACGAAATATGACCTTTACAAGCAAGAGCGTGCGTCGGGAATGCCGATGGAGCTGATCATCGAAAAGATGTACAAGGCGATCAAAGTCGATATCGAGGACGCCGGTAACGAAAAAGTAGCATCGTTCCGAATTCGATATCGCGACCGCGATCCGCAGGCGACGCGTAACGTGACTGCTGAATTGGCAAGTAAGTACGTCAATGCCCAAGTTCAGACTCAGACTGAGATCGCTGAATCAACCAAAGATCTGTTCGAGAAACAGCTTGGCGAAAAGAAAGCTGCGATGGACGACCTTGAGCGTCAGCGTCTCGACATTATGACGGCGAATGTTGCGACATTGCCGGAATCGGAACAGGGCCTTGTTGCACAGCTCAGCGGCCTTCGCGACCGCGAAGCGAACATCATGAAAGAAAAAGAATCTCTCATGAACGAACGCGGCCGCCTGAGCGATTCGATCGGTTCGAACAACCGACAGATGGCATTGATCGAAGATTTTGGCCAGCGTGCGACCAACGACAGTGCTCGCTCGGCTGCCGATCCTGAGAATTCAGTTGCTTGGGGAGAATTGATCAAGAAGCGTGCCGACATTAACGCGTCGCTCGATAATCTGCTCAAGACCTATAAAGACAAGCATCCGCTCGTGATCGCAAAGCAGGCCGAATTGCTTCGTATCAATGAAGAGTTTGAGAACCTACGCAAGAGCGCAGACAAGCGTGTTGCCGTAGCGACGAGCACGAGCAAGGACCGCGTCGATATGCAGAAAAAGGCGCTCGAGCTTGAAAATCAACGCATTCAGTCGCAGATCGGCCAAATCGAAACGCAGCTTGGAAACAAAGACGTCGAGATCAGGCAAAATGCAGCCGAAGTCGCGGCTCTTGAGGCTCGTATCAACGCAGTTCCCGGCGTCAAGGTCGCTCTCGAAGGCATAAACGGACAGTATCAGTTTGCCAAGCAAACGTACGACGAGATCCTAAAGAAAAAGAACGAAGCAGAGACGGTCGTCGGCGTTGAGACCAACGCTCAGGGCGAAACGATCCGCGTTCAGGACCCTGCGAATGTGCCGCAATCGCCGGTCGCTCCGAAGCGTCTCGTGTGGACGCTGATGGGCTCCGCACTTGGATTGTTCATCGGTCTGTTGCTCGCCGGAATCTTCGAGATACCGCGATTCTTCAAGATACAGAACATCGAGGACGCACGTCATTACACGGGCCTTCCGGTGCTCGCATCGGTTCCGCCGCTGCTTTCTCCGGCCGAGAAATCGTGGATCAACCGTTCGTATTGGATGCGTCTCGGAGCCGGAGTTGCGGCGTCCCTAGGCGTGATACCGCTCATCATTTTCATTTTGCAGACGACGAGGCTGCTCGACCGATTTGTTGCTTAAGTTACGAGGTTAGATATGTATAAAGAATTCTTCGAACTGGACGATATTCCATTCACACTGACGCCTGATCCGCGATTTATCGTGTTCACGCCGAGCTATAACGAGGTGTTAGCGAGCCTGTATTACGGCCTCGAAAACGCCAAAGGCTTGATCGTGATGACCGGCGAGGTCGGCACCGGAAAGACGACGGCGCTTCGCTGGATTCTTCGTCGCTTAGATGCCAGCGTGTTGGCTGCGTATGTGTTCAACCCGCGGTTGTCGATCGATGAGTTCTACCATCACGTCACGCAGATGCTTGGCATCAAGGACTGGAACAACAAGGCCGAACTGCTTCAGATCATGAGCAAGGTCCTCGAAGAACGCCACCGCCGCGGCCTTCGCACTGTTGTCATCATCGACGAAGCTCACGAGCTGTCGGATTACGTTCTCGAAGAAATTCGCCTGCTGCTCAATTTTGAGTCGGACAACGCGAAGCACTTGCAGATCGTTTTGACCGGACAGCAGGAACTTAAAGAAAAGCTGAACCAGGCGAATCTTCGCCAGCTCAAGCAGCGCGTCGCTCTGCGATGCACGATGCATGCTTTCCCGAACGTTGAAGAAGTCGATCGCTATATCACCGAACGTCTCGTGATCGCCGGTTCGAAACAGCCGAAGATCTTTACGCCTGACGCTGTCGAGCTGATCTATCAGTGCAGCGAGGGAATTCCGCGAAACATCAACAACATCTGCGACAACGCGATGCTGACAGCGTACGGAGCCGGTTCGCGAACCATTGACCGCAAGGTCGTCGAAGAGGTCGCCGACAATCTCGATATGCTGCCGCAGACTTCGCGACGCGATCCAGAGGTGCCGATGCTTGATGATTCGTTCATCGGTTCGGGTTCGGTAATGAGTCCCGGAACGCGTGATGAGATCTGGAGCAACGTCAATCGACCGTCAGTCGCAAACATCGCGAACGGCAACGGTTATACGAACGGCCACGCGAAAAGCAACGGATTCAGAATTGACGACATTGACGACATCGATCTCGAGATCGACGAGTTTGGCGGTTTCTACTAAACCGCAGGCGAAGTGCCGACATTCGCGTAACTGATTGAATTAAAACAAGGAAACTCAATTGCCATGAGCATTCTAAAAGCGTTAGAGAGAAAAAGAAACGAATCGCCTGAAGCGGCCAAGACACCAGTCATCGTGCCGTTTGACGAAGCAAAGGGCCGTGCCTTTGTGCCCGCTGACCTTGTCAGCGACAGCTTCAAAATTGGCGATACAGGATCGGCATTCGATGGGCAGCCGGGATCTACTTTCGGGACGGCACTCCCTGATTTGGATTCGGACAAAACTGCCGGGGCAAAATCGAATGCTGACAGCTCAACGCGTTCAGAACGACCAGCGCTGCCTGACTTTGTCAGTTGGCCGGTCGATCCTGAACGCGTTGAGCCTAGATTAGTGGCTATTACCAGCCCAAATTCGAGCTATTGCGAAGAGTATCGCAGCTTGCGAACGCACATTCTTCACAAGGGCCAGCGTCAACAGCTCAAATCCATCGTTGTTGCCAGCATCAACCCAAGCGAAGGCAAATCCGTAACGGCGATCAACCTTTCGTGGATGCTTGCGCAGACTGACGGTGTTCGGGCGTTGATCATCGACAGCGATCTGCGAATGCCGAGCTTGACCGATTACATGGGCATCGAGACCGATCGCGGACTGTCGGATGTTCTTGCAGGAACGGCGACGCTCAAGGAATCGATCGTCAGGCTCGAACCATCGGGGCTGCACATCTTGCCGGGCGGCGAAGCTCGTCAGGACGTTGCGGAACTGATCTCCGGCAATAAGTTCGCCGACATTCTCGCAGAAGCCCGCGAGATGTTCGATTACGTCATCATCGACGCACCGCCGCTCGGTATCTTTACCGACGCGACCGTGCTGATCAATCATGCCGACGGTGCATTGCTCGTTGTTCGTGCAAATCGCACGAAATACGGCGTGCTCGACCGCATTCTGGAACCTCTCCCGAAAGACCGTATGCTCGGCGTTGTGCTCAATCAAAGCGACGACGTAATGGACGAGTCACACTACAACTACGGTTACTACAACTATCGCCGCCATCCGGAAACTGCTGCGGTTTAGGAAAGGGAAGTGACCACCTCGAGTTTCAGTCTCAGAAAATTCTGGCTGATATTAGCCGACGCTGCCATCATATATGGCGGCGTCATTTTGGCGCTCTATATCAGGCTCGGGCTTAGTGGTGCAGATTATGAACTGAACGTTCGCAGCGGCTGGACCAAGATCGCGTTGGCGACATTCGTGTGTTTGCTAACGCTTTATTTTTACGATCTCTACGATTACATCGTGATGACGAATCGCCGCGAATTGCTTTTGCGGCTAGTTCAGGCGTTGGGAATTGCATGGGCGTTCCTCGCTCTCGTTTTTTATTCGGCACCGCCGTTGATGATCGGTCGCGGCGTTTCGGTGATCTCTGTTCCGCTTGTTTTGCTGCTGCTGCTTGGTTGGCGTATCGCGATACATTCGTTGACCGGACATCCGGATATCGGCGAGAAAATTCTTGTTGTAGGAACTGGCAGAACGGCGCTCGACACCGCCGAAGCTGTGTGGGATCGTCGTGACGCCGGTTATCGAATCGTCGGATTCATTTCTGAAAACGGAGCAAAACCAAAAGATAAGCTCGGAAAAAGCGAGATCCTTGGAATGGCTCCAGATCTAGAGAATGTGATACGACAAGAAAAAGTCGATCGCGTCGTCATTGCTGTCCGCGAACGCCGTGGAGCGTTTCCAACCGATGCCTTGCTTCGAATGAGCCTGGCCGGTGACGTTTCGATCGAAGAATGCACTTCATTTTTCGAACGTATCACAGGAAAAGTACACGTTGATATGCTGCGGCCGTCGTGGCTGATATTCGCCGGACGAGGCCGCGAAGGCAAGCTCAAAGGCGTGTTTCGCGATCTTGTTCATCGTTCGCTTGCTTTGATCGGTCTGATCATTTCCCTACCGATAGCAGTTTTTACGGCGATCCTTATAAAACTCGAATCTCGCGGGCCAGTATTCTACAAACAAGAACGTGTCGGCCGTAACGGTAAGTCGTTTAACGTCATAAAGTTCCGCTCGATGCGAACGGATGCTGAGGCCGACGGCAAGCCGGTTTGGGCTGTTG
>CALMPJ010000110.1 GCA_937871585.1 uncultured Acidobacteriota bacterium
CCCAGTGCTCATAACAAATGTCGACGAAGACGACGACGAGATCCTCGAACTCGCCGCCGCATAGCTCCTGATGGAAAACGAACAGACACAAGACATCTGGCAAGTCGAGGCTAACGGCTCGATCTACGACGGCACGTTCGACGAACTAGCATCGTGGATCGGCGATGGAAGCGTTCTGCGGATCGATCGCGTGCGAAAGGGAAATCTGCGTTGGATCGAGGCAGGAAAAGTTCCCGCTCTGCTCGAGTTCTTTAACGCCAAGGACGCGAATGAGCCGCCGCCGCCTGTCATAACGACGACGAAGCGTGAGGTTCTCGGAGTTCCGTCACGGCCCGAAGATTTTACGAACAACCAGCCGTCGCAAGTCGCTGCCGGGGGCGTGTGTTCGGTTCACACGGACGCTCCTGCTCGTTACAGATGCGACACTTGCACGAGCGAGTTCTGCAAAGCCTGTCCAAATTCCTACGGTTCGAATGTCAAGATCTGCCCGTTCTGTGGGGCAATGTGTTCGCCGATCGAAACTGCCGCCGCGAGCGTTGCGGCTACAGGCTATGCGAGGCGGACGCGAACGGCGAATGGCGAGAGTTTCGGATTTGGCGACTTCGGGAACGCACTTGCGCATCCGTTTAAGTTCAAGACGAGCCTCATTCTCGGAGCGTTGGCTTTCGCGGCTTTGAGCGTTGGGCAGTCCGCGTTCGGGTTTGGTGGGATGTTCGTCGCGGTAGGTGGCGTGTTCTGCATGCTGGTCGCGAATATGCTCAGTTTCGGTGCCTTGGCGAACACTGTCGAGAACTTTTCGCAGGGAAAGCTCGAGACGAACTTCATGCCGTCGTTCGATGACTTCTCGATCTGGGACGATGTCGTGCATCCGTTCTTCCTTATGGTCGGAGCGTACATCTCGTCGTTCGGGCCGTTCATCGCGGTGCTGCTTGTGGCGTTCTTTGTGGTCGTTGGAGCCGTCCGGAATGAGCTTACGGAAGCGCAAAAGCCGCAGATCGCGGGTATTGCCGCCGCTAACAAGGTCGCGGAGATCGGCCGGCAGCGTCAGGTTGCGATCAACGCCGAATCGGACCGCCAGCGGGGCATCACTGCCGCGGCTGACAGCGGCGAGGTCACCGATATAAACGACAAAGACTACGAGCCTAACGCCATTTACGACGAGGAGAAAGAGTTCGAGAACATCCAGCAGATGATCGCTGAGAGCCGCAAGCAGAATCTCGAATCGACCATCGGCAAAGCTCCCGACACCAAAGCCGCCGAGCAAAAAGCGATGCTCCAGTCGCTCCTCAGCAAAGGCCTTGTCCTACTGCTGCTGCTCGCCGTCACGTTTCTTTGGGGAATTTTCTACTATCCTGCGGCGTGTGCCGTGGCCGGTTACACGCGGTCGTTCATGGCGGCGATAAATCCGCTCGTCGGCCTCGACACGATCAAACGCCTCGGCGGAACTTACGTCCTAATACTCATCATGAGCCTGCTGCTCGTCGTCGCGACAGCCTTTGTCGGCGGAATATTCAGCACGCTCCTCGCCGCATTCGACATGCCCAGCGTCGGCAACATCCCCGCGACCTTCCTGACCTCAATTGTCAGCTTCTACACCTACGTAGTCTTCGCCTGCGTCCTCGGGTACGCCCTATTTAAGAAAGCCGAAGACCTAGATCTGCCATCTTAACGGAGCATCGACACTCCTGTCGGTTCTTCATTCCGCATTATCTTCGCGTCGAAGCAACGCTCATTGCCGACAGGAGTGTCGGCGCTCCTACGGATTGATCGTTACCGTCCGCGTCTCGCTCACGTTGCCGACTGGTTGGTTGTTTTTGTCGCGCATTCGGACTCGGATCTCGATGACTTCGGGTTCGCCGGGCGTGGTTGGGGGAATGTGTAGCGTTGCGCCTGTACCGCCGTTGGTTGCGAAGTGCGTCCAGTCGCCGCCTTTGCGACGGATATCGACGTCGTACATTTGCATACCGCCGCGATTGCCGACGACGATGGCGACGTCGTAATTGGTACTTGCGGCGACAGCCTTGAGCGAAGGGCTGATATCGTTTGGATTGAGGCTTGGCGTTTCGGGCTTGACGAGCATGAGCAGCTCGCCGATGGCTTTCGTCCAGCCGGGCAGCACGAGCATTGCCTCGCGTTCCTTGCGCATTTCCTTGATAACGCCGTAAACAGGATTGTTTGTCGGATTAAACGTCGGTCCGGTCGGCGGATCGGGCATCGCACCGCCGGTGTTTCCGTCGCCGTCGCCGTTCATCATCTGGTCGAACCAAGTCCCCATCGCGTCGTCATAAGCGATCACCTGCGAACGAAACTCATAGCCATTCAGAAACTCGGCCGCCAAATTCAAGATACGCTCCCGCTGAGCATTATCCATCCCCAACGCCGCCTGCACCCCAGGCAAATTATCCTGAATCGACTGAAACATCAAAGCCTTCCCGCCCAATGTGGCGGGCATCCAATCCGAAGTAGCCATAGTTTTCTGTTCCTCCTAATCGAAATGATCGGAATTTTAGTATGTTTTTTAGAACGATTCAAGAAAAATCTTCGCCTCAGCCGCCAAAATCTCAAGGCTCCCAATGAAAACCTAAGCATTTTCACCCGCAGCCTTTAGGCTGGCATCCAGAATCTTTAGGCTGACGCCGAGAAATTATAGGCTGACGCTGAGAATCTTTAGGCTAGTGGCAAGAAATTATAGGCTGACGCCAAGAATCTTTAGGCTGACGGCGAGAACGTATAGGCTGACGTTGAGAATCTTTAGGCTGACGGCGAGAAGTTTAAGGCTAGCGATCAAAAACTTAAGCTTGCGACCGACGAATTCACAATTTGCAGTCATCAGAACAGAAGAATGAGTCCGTAAACACGAGCTTTTGCTCGAAATCGCAGTAATAGCAACAAAATTGGAATAGTTCTTATCGCAATGCATTGGAATGACTTTTCCGCGTTTGTTGGTATGCTGAGAACATGTCGCTCAATAATGCAATCGAGGCCGTATATGAAGCATTTTCGGATGTCGAGAAGCCGGAAATTGTCGATGGCTGCCCGTGTTGCATGACGACAGATGAGTACGATGCGTTGACTGCAAAACCACTTCGCGAACTCAGTTCCGAAGAACTCAGCGACTATTCAGGAGATGTGTTTTTTACGATGGGAAGCGAAGCTGATTATCAGTATTTTCTTCCACGCATCTTAGAGTTAACGATAGCTGATGACGCGGACTGGATACAGTCCGCTGAGATTACGGGTAACAAGCTTCGAATGGCCGGATTTGATAAATGGAGTGAAGGCAAACGATCGGCTATAGAAAACCTGTGGCTGGAAGTTGTCCGAAACTACGTTAAATCGGTAACCGATTCAGAGACCGCTGGTTGGGCAGCTTGGGACATTAGTTCGTGGTTAGGAGCCGCAACACTTATTCCGATCTCGGTAGTTCCTCTTTTGACGGAGATCGAAGCCTCGCCGGACGTTGTTCGCGAACTATATGACATGAACTTAGCCACCATCTTCCAAGGCAAGCTAGATAATCCGTTTCTTGAAGAACCCAATGACGGCCAAGCTGAGGTAGCAGCATGGCTTCGAGATCGCTTCGAAGGCTCAACACAATAAAAGCGTGCGACTCCAGGATTTTCTATGTCGCGGAATATTTCCTATACTCTATCTTTCGCTAACGTGAGCGATTTAGGAATTTATGGCGTTTTGGCGTAGGAAGAAGGAAGATTCGTTTTCGAGTTCGGTGTTGGGGCTGGATCGGTCGATCGAGGAGCTGCAGGCACAGGAGGCGGCGGCGGAGCGGGAGATCGCCGTGCGGTTTTCGAATGCCGTCGAGAAGACGCGGAACTCGATCAACGGGCGGCTCGATACGCTGTTTGAAGGCCGAAAGCAGATCGACGAGGCGTTTTTGGACGAGCTCGAAGAGATGCTAATCTCGACCGACATCGGCGTCACCACGACTGTGCAGATCATCGAGAACGTTCGCAAAGGCGTCTCACGGGCCGAGATAAACGACCTTGGCGCGTTAAAAGCTGCGATCAAGAAGGAGCTGCTCGACATTCTGCAGCACACCACCGCAAAGGGCGTCGCCGACGAGCGAACCGTCGATCAGTCAATTAAACCGTACGTTCTGATGGTCGTCGGCGTAAACGGCGTCGGCAAGACCACGACCATCGGCAAGCTCTCGCAGCGTATCAAAGACGAAGGCAACGACGTGCTGATCTGTGCTGCGGATACTTTTCGTGCCGCCGCCAGCGATCAGCTAGAGATCTGGGCCGAGCGCGCCGGCGTCCAGATCGTCCAGCAAAAACAGGGAACTGATCCCGCGGCCGTGCTATTCGACGCACTCGCCGCCGCCAAGGCCCGCAACTGCGACGTCCTCATCGTCGATACCGCCGGGCGTTTGCACAACAAGGCCAACCTGATGGCCGAGCTCGAGAAGATGAAACGCATTTCGTCGCGCGAAGTTCCCGGAGCGCCGCACGAGACTTTGCTAGTGATCGACGCAGTCACGGGGCAGAACGGCCTTGAGCAGGCTCGCCAGTTCATGAAAACCGCCGACGTCACCGGAATCGTCCTGACAAAACTCGACGGCACCGCCAAAGGCGGCATCGCCGTCGCCATATCAAAAGAACTAAACCTCCCGATCCGCTACGTCGGCATCGGCGAACAAGTCGCCGACCTAATGATATTTGACGCGGAGACGTACGTGAACGGCTTGTTCAACTAGATGAACGACCTCGAACTCACAAAAAGAACCATCGAACTCGCCGCTCGCGGCATCGGCTTGGTAAGCCCGAATCCGCTAGTCGGCTGTGTGGTCGTTTCCGCCGACAATGAGGTCGTTGGCGAGGGAACCTACGTCTATGACAACGTCATTCACGCCGAAGCGATCGCACTCGCACAGGCCGGCGACAAGGCACTTGGCGGGACGGCGTACGTTTCCCTAGAGCCGCACGATCACCACGGCAAGACTCCGCCGTGTACCGAGGCTCTCATCAACGCCGGCATCAAACGCGTCGTCTGTCCGATCGAGGACCCGAATCCGCTCGTCTCAGGCCGCGGCTTTGCGAGACTGCGAGACGCGGGAATCGAGGTCGTCACCGGCATTCTCGCAGATGAAGCTTCGCGGCTGAACGAGAAGTTCATCTGCTGGCACAAGAATCAAAGACCGTTCGTTCATCTGAAGCTCGCGATGTCGCTCGACGGAAGAATATCGGTTGATTCGAGCGTCTCGACTGCGATCTCCGGCGACGCCGGCCGCAAGCGCGTGCAGGAAATTCGCCACGAACACGACGCAATTCTCGTCGGCGGCAACACGGCCTTTGTCGATAACCCAAGCCTCACCGACCGCAGCGGAAAACCGCGACGACGATCGCTCCTTCGCGTTGTACTTGATAACAGATTACAGACGCCGCTCGACGGCCTGCTTGCAACGACCGCTCGCGAGACGCCGACAATGGTTTTCACCAATAGCCACGATGAGACGAAGAAAGAAGCTCTGCGAAATTCGGGAGTCGAAATCATTGATCTCGAAATGGGCGGACGCGACCTTTCCGGAGTTCTTGCGGAACTTAAGAAACGCGATATTCAAAGCGTGCTGGTCGAAGGCGGGACTGAGGTCGCGGGAGCGTTCGTCGATGCGAATCTCGTCGATAAGGTAACGCTAATTGCCGCGCCGCTCATTATCGGAGGCAGAAATGCCCCGGCAGCTATCGGCGGCGTTGGGCCTGATTCGCTTGCCGAGGCATTACATTTAGAAGATATCTCGATCGAACGCTACGGTGACGATCTTGAGATAGCCGGATATCCTAAGGCTGCATAAACCCAAGATCACTGCCGTCAAAGTTTCCAAGATTCGGGAAAACGAATCCCATATCAGCCTGCGGCAGTCCAAACCACTTTGCTAAAGTTGCAGCATATTGTTCAACGCTTGTCGTCGGTATCCAACGCCCGCGAGCGGCGGTACCACTATCGGAATCATCCGGACCGTTCTTGATCAACTGCGGGAACGGTGTGCCATTTGACGTATTCTTGCCGTAGAAATCGCCGCCTAGAACAGCTCCGCCCATCACAAACAACTGGCTCGCCCAAGCATGATCGCTACCGACATTTGTGCCGCTGCCGCCTGGGCCAAAGGTTCGATTGAAATCAGAAAGCGTGAACAGCGTAACGTCGTTGTCCATGGTTTGAGCGGTCATTTCATCATAAAACGCACGAGCCGCCTGACTGAACTGCGTGAATAGATTGGCTTGGCCGACCAATTGGCCGGCATGTGTATCAAAACCATCGACAGTACAGAAAAAGACCTGTTTGTTCATGCTCAAGCCGTCTCTCGCCTTGATCAATCGAGCTACTTGCTTGAGTTGATTGCCGATCGAAGTGTTCGGAAATGCCACTGTTGTTTCCGACGCATTATTCAACGACTGGCTGATCCTTATCGACTCCTGATGGATCGCGTTAGATTGTGTAACGAGATCATTGCCGTCGGTCAGGTTCATTTCGTCGACGAGTGCCTGAAATCTGGCATTCGAGGCTGGCGTTCCATTGTATCCGAGCAAAGTAAGTGCCGAACTAAGCGGCGTTGGTGCAGGACCGAGCGAGAGCGGCTGAGTTTGCTCGCCAATTGTAAATAAACGGGCACCGTTAATACTCGTTACGGTCGGTATGATCGCATCCGGATTCGTAGTAAGCGTGACCTTATCTGCAATACGTCCGCCCCAACCGGTCAGCATCATCATGTCTGCGCGAGCATTCATGTGTTGATTGGATTGATCCGTGTGCGAGAATAATTGTCTCGGCCGCGGAACAGATCCGTCCAAATATTGAGCTCTGGTCATCGGCCGTACCAGCGTGCCGACATTAGTGACAGCGGCTAGTTTGCCTTGTGCCCAAAGCGGATGAATTCCCGGATTTATGCCACCTGCGACGGTTCCAAAGTTCGGATGCATACCATAAGAAAGCCCTCCGACCCGAGGAACCGCGATAGGCAGCAGTGTATTCTGTGCAAGTGCCAAACCCTGCGCTGCTCGGCCGGCCGAATAATCGGAATAGCCGCTTACACTAGCGTCGCTATGATTTGGAATGATCGTGTTGTTCGCATCATTTCCGCCTGAGAAGAAGACGCACACGAGAGCCTTATAATCCGATACGCCTTCGTTCGAGCGAGACTTGACCGATGCAGATATTGCCATCTTCTCAAGTGTCTGAGCATGGCTGGCCATTGCCGTCATCGAAAGAGCGGCACCTGAGGCACATAAAAATTCGCGTCTTGAGTGTTTCATTTCAATTACCTCTGGATCTGATATTGTGATGAAGCCGCTAATAGATAGGCAGCCGTTTTGACCCTTTGTTTTGGATTATTTGCCGGAACTGCCTGCACGGCTGTAAGAATGATCGTCCGATGCGCCGGCGAAAGCGTACCGTGCAA
>CALMPJ010000111.1 GCA_937871585.1 uncultured Acidobacteriota bacterium
AGCTGTGCAGAAGTAAGCGTCACATCTTCGACACCTGCGAGCTGACCAATTTGGTAGGTTGGCTGGCCGGGGCCCGTTCCAAAATGTATCGGTATCCTTGACCTCAGGTCGGGCAACGCAAATGTGTTCACGCCGTCGCCGCCATAGGTTGTTCCGATCAGCGAGAAAAGTGCATCATTTTGGGAAATTGCCAGGAGTTGTCCGTTACAGAACCTCCAGCCCACTATCTCGCGGTTGCCGGCGAAGAGCATTATCTCGCCTATAAATGGTAATGACATCTTTGTAGCTCCTTAAAAACGCCTATCGAACCAAGCGATTAAAAACTGCCGTGAACCTGCGGCGGTCGCCATCAATGCCGCCCTGAGTAATAAAAAGCATGAAACTATGCAGAGCGAAATGCTCGACCGCAAACGTATCTCCAACCATTGTCTCCCCTATGCCGCTTGAAAAGTGTAAAGCAAAGCACTCTTCGCCCCGACGGGTCGCAACATAGTTTGCCGGCGTCCTGATCTCAACCTCATCGAGTCGTAAAGAAACGGCAGTGCCCGCGTCGCTAAAGACGAACTCCGTGCCGACGTACGGCAGGAACGTTGCAGACGTCATCTTAGAAAGCGGATCACGACTACTGACTGCTCGGGCCGAAGCAAGAATGTCCATCTGCGATACGAGCGTTACGACTGCCGGTGCTGCTGCGATAAAACTTCGTCGTGAGATCTTCATTGTTCGGTGTCCTCCAAGCGACATCATGCCGCTTTCTAAACGAAATTACTGAAAACTGATTCAAAATAAACGCCATCAGCGTCTCGTTTGACCGGAACTAAAAAAAGCTCCATTTCACCCAAAGTATCGTGCGAGAGCGTATAGATCGACTGCGTAGGTTGCTCCGTTGGTGGTGCCAAAAAAATAAGAGAAAATGACTGCGTAACGGAGTTGTCAGTTAGTTCGCTCACGCTTACTAAGGAAAGAGTCACCGCAAGGCCATCGCCAAAGGTGGTACGGAAATGCGTATTCGCAACGGCGCTGAATTGGCCGTGAGAAGGCAATTTAGGGGCAATATCGTTCATGAGGAATATGGCCAACGAAAAAGATCGCTCAATTTGTTCGGTCTATTTAACTATCCCCTAACGTTAGCACATTTTTCGGAAAACTCAGAACAATTTTTAACTAGTGGCCTCGGTTTTCCACTGCATTCGATAATCGATCTCGTTTTCGCCGATCAGTGAGAAGCCAAGCTTTGAATACAGAGCGATCGCAGCAGAATTATTTTTGTTGACCGTTAGTTCTACGGGCACACCTCGAGAAGCTCCTTCGTTCTGCAACTGACTGATCAATTGGGCCGCGATCCCGCGTCGACGGAATTCAGGAAGAACCACAATATCGGTTAGCATAATTCCCGTGTTGCTACGATCGATTATAATGCGCCCGGCGGCATCGGTTCCGCACATTATGATGCTCGTTACTGCATTCGGGAATTGCATCGCATACGCTCGTGTTTGCATGTCGAATTGCATACGCAAGAAAGCGTCTAGTTCGGCCTCATTCCAACCAAAGGCTGACACTTCATCAGCCCTTGACGCTTTGTATGCGGAATACATTGTCGCCGCGTCGCCTTCGTTTGGTTCGCGCAGCGTAACCTCAAGATCTGGACGGCTACGGGCCGAAGCCAGCATTTCGACCGCTGCATATGCTGGCGAATATCGTTTCGTTACTGGATCGTCTGCTCCGGAAAACTTGACGGTCCAGTAATTACTATCTGCCGTTAACGACAAAGCAAATTCGACTCTCGAGTGCCCGCTAGATGGTTCGATGCGAAATACATTTGGGTACCACGAAGTCGTTTCTCTTGTATCAAGAACAATGTCGCCGCCAAGCCGCGATTCGACCCAAACTAAAAAACAATCAATGTCTGCGTCCGTTTCCCATCTTGCGCTGAGTTCTGACAGATCCGGCAATGTCTCAGCAGAATATAGATCGGTCGAAACAAGGCATTGAGCCTCAGTCAAGACGTTGGCGTCGTTTTTTCGTTTCAATGCACGCGGCGAATTAAGGTTAATGCGGCCCAATTCCTCTAATACAAACGGCAACCCGACCGGTATATTTTCGGTTCGCACATGCAGTTTCGCAGCCGCAGCGTGTAGCGAAACGGTCTCGGGAATCAAAACACCGCCCGGCTTTAAAAATCTTTCACGCGCGTCCGCCATGATCTCGACGATCGCTTCGTCATAACCGAGTTAACCTATGGTTTCCGAGACTACAATGTCGAATTCTTGATCTAACGTTACTCCCAGCGAATTGCCCCAGATAACCTCGACTCGATCCGTAACGCCATGTTCGGCCGCCAGCTTTCGCGTAAGTCCAACGAGCAACTCGTCCATTTCGATGGCGACGACTCGTTTTGCTCCTAATTTGGCTGCAGTGACGGCCCAAACCCCAACGCCGGCTCCGATATCCAGCACATTCGAATCCGCGGTCACATTATTTTCGAGCGCACGATAAAACGCACGATTTCAAACCGCATCGCGCACC
>CALMPJ010000112.1 GCA_937871585.1 uncultured Acidobacteriota bacterium
TGATGACATTCTTCGTACCGTTGACGGCACCGCTCGGTCCGACACCGCTTACGTTCTCAAATATGCCTGTCGATGATTATGTAAGTGATGTCAATGGCGACGAGGTACCCACAACCTACGATGGTGGTGATGTCACGATCGTAGCATCGCCAACGTCGGCTGCGGCGACGGTTGCGGGCCAAGTGACCAATGCTTCAGGAATTGCGGTCAATCGAGCACAGGTCTCGCTGACGAGTTCCACCGGCATCGTTTATCGTGGCACGACCAACGGTCTCGGTAACTTTGTCATCGACGGAGTTCCGGCGGGAGCCACGTATGTCGTTACGGTCGCGGCAAAGGGTTACACCTTTACGCCAGTTTCGCTGAATGTTACAGACAATATCGGTAAGATCGAACTTCGAGTGGAGTGATGATCGGTTCGGTAGGCTAAACTCAGGCGGAGCCTCTACAGGCTCCGCCATTTTTTATTCGGATGTCAACCAATCCCGAGCCTCATCCTCTGAATCAGTCACGAGAAATCGGGCACCGCGGTTAACGGCGGTCATTTCGCCTAATTTTGTCACTTGACCCTGGGGCATCAGCAACGCTGCCTTGATGTCTGATCCTAGGATCTCCGCAACTCTCTGTCCGCCAGCAAAGCGTTCTGCCTCGGTCATTGTTCCGATCATTTCTCGGCAATCGACCAACGCCATGGCGAGATCACGGTTATCACACTCGGTTCTAACTAGGTCGACGAGTTTCAGCATTTCTGCGATCGAATACTCGCCGGTAACTTTCAAAGTCAATATCTTTTCGTTTATCGTGGTTACTACTTGCAAACTCATTGGTATGTTAAAGAAACTTTCAAAGGGAAGATAACAATTCGGAGGGACTTTCGTTCGGTGGATCTAACAAAGATCGCTTATCAAAGTTAGAGAGACTATCAAATTGATTGATAGTCGTCAATTGCCGCAAAAGCCGAACTTACGAACTTTCACTATTTTTCTAACTATTGGAAGCAAAAGTAAAAGCCGCACTCAAAACGAGTGCGGCCGTTAATTCAAGCGTTACAAAACACTTATGGTGCTTTCGGCATCGCGTCTTTTGAATATCGCGGAATACGTTCTTCGCTCATCGCGAGATGGTAAACAGCCGCCGCAATGATCACAGCCGAAGACTTAACATCCGATTCGATGATCCGTTCGTACGTATCGAGATTCGTATGCCACGTGGTCGTGAAATATTCGATCGGATCCTGAGCGACGCCAATTCCCGGAAGGCCGGCGTTATTGAACGAAGTATGGTCCGAACCGCCAATATTTCGGCTTCTGCCGTTCAAGACGCCTGCAAATCCGAGATCTGCAAAAGGAGCAAGAACCGCTCGCAACGGTGATGCCGCTTCGGGCGGACCAAACACGCTCATACCGCGAGCACGTCCGGTGCCACTGTCAATGTTGAAGTAGCCGTTGAACTTGTCGAAGTCAGGGCCGGGATTTTCTGCGGTCCCAAAATGACGTTTCACATATGCTAGCGAACCTAGAAGCCCCTGTTCTTCGCCGCTCCAACACGCTACGCGAATTGTGCGTCGTGGTTTGACGCCGATCGCTTTTAGTATTCGAGCTGCTTCCATCATCGTCGCACAGCCGACAGCGTTGTCGGTCGCACCGGTCGCTGCGTGCCACGAATCCAAGTGCCCGCCGAGCATTACGACCTCGTCCTTTTTGTCCGAACCGGCGATCTCGCCGATCATGTTGTAGCCGGTGACACCATCAGGGATCGTCCGATTTCGGATCTCAAACTCGACCTTGACCGACATCTTGGAAATGTGAATAAGCCTGTAAATCCGGCCAAAATCTTCGTTTCGCATTACAACGGTTGGAACGACCTTGGTTGTATCGAATGTACGATTATTGAACGCACGCATCAGACCGTGATCCATTGCCGCATCATTGATACGCAAAGCGACGTTGTTGTCCACGAGAAACTTATCGATCTGTTCAGCGATCTGAAGCCCTGTCAACGCACCTTCACGAGCTTTTACCTGTGGCGGCGGCGTAAAACCGGCGGGCGG
>CALMPJ010000113.1 GCA_937871585.1 uncultured Acidobacteriota bacterium
GAGGTCTATTTTTGGTGGGTTGGGGTTGCCGGCTCAGGGGGGATTGGTTTCTGGGCGTTCAACAGGGGCTGGGTGCCCGCGTATCCGCCGATATCGTTTGCCGGCGGGTATATTCCTATTGGTTATTCGAATCCTTATGCTCTCGAAGATTGGGTTGATGATGTGAATGCAGTTCTTGCAAGATGATGTTCGCAATAGGCAAAAATCGGTAAGAACTTCGTCAATACTTAGCGGAATATGGCCGCGTGAATGTTATGCCGACGACACAAGAAGGTAGATCACTATTTCTCAAGACGCCGCTCGCGGATGATTTTCTGCTGATAAAACGGCTGCGTGCCGCCGAAGGCCTGTCACAGCTATTTCGCTATGACATCGAGGCATTGCACGAAGAAGACGAAGCCGGCGACGAACCGACGCTCGTCGATCCGCAGCAGATATTGGGACAGAAAATGGCGGTCACCGTTCGGCAGGACGATGGCGCCGAGCGTTTCTACAACGGCATTTGTGTCGAATTTGACCAAGGCAATCGAAACGATAGATTTTCGAAATATCACATCCAGCTCGTCCCGCACGTCTGGCTGCTAACGCAAAATTCACAGAGCCGCATTTTCCAGAACATCTCGATCCCTGAGATATTGCAGAAAGTTCTCGACGGGTTCGAAGTCGACTTTGAGATACAAGGCACGTACGAACCTCGAAATTATTGCGTCCAATATCGCGAGTCGGATTGGGATTTTGCTTCACGTTTGATGGAAGAAGAAGGTATTTACTATTACTTCGTCCACACCGCCGAAGCTCACCGAATGGTCATTGCCGACACCGATCGCTCACATCGCGATTGTCCGACCAAGGCTCAGTTGCCATTCCGCCGGGACATTTCGGTAGATATGGAAGAATGGGCAGGTTCGATCCAATCGTGGATCGTTTCGAACAAGGTTCGCAGCGGAAAATTTACGCTACGTGATCATCACTTCCAACTGCCGACCAACGATCTCGAAGGCACCGAACGCAGCCGTTTTAACATCGGCGGCAATCAGGAACTTGAGGTTTACGATTATCCGGGACGTTATGCTGCGAGATTCGACGGCATCGACGGCGGCGGCGGCGAACAGCCGAGTGCTCTGCAAAAGATATTCGATGATCGAACGCGAACGGTCGGCATTCGCCAACAAGAGCTCGATGTTAATTACAAGGGCAGCACCGGAACGTCGGATAGCTGTGCGCTGACGGCTGGACACAAGTTTGAGCTGACGTCGCACCCCGACGCCGCGAACAACCGCAGCCACGTGATCGTGACGCTCCGTGTTGAGGCCGTTCAGTCGCCGTCTTATGTTTCTGAAGACAATGTTCCGGGCAGCTATCAGGTTAGCCTCGCGACGATACCTCAAGGCGAGGGCCAGGCTCCGTACCGACCAATGCAACGAACCAGAAAACCGGTGGTTCACGGCAGCCAGACGGCAGTGGTCGTCGGGCCTGCGGGTGAAGAGATATTCGTCGACAAATATGGCCGCGTGAAGGTTCAGTTTCACTGGGATCGCGAGGGCCGTCGCGATGCGGCTTCGTCGTGCTGGATACGTGTTGGAACGTCGATCGCCGGGAACAAATGGGGCACGATGTTCATTCCGCGTGTCGGCCAAGAGGTCATCGTCGATTTTATGGAAGGCGATCCGGACCAGCCGATCATTGTCGGTTCGGTCTACAACGCCGAGCGGATGCCGCACTACGAATTGCCGAAATACAAGACGATGACGTACATCAAAACGCGTACGTCTCCCGACGACGGCAAAGGTTTTAATGAGCTTCGTTTCGAAGACAAAGCCGGCAAAGAACAAGTCTTCATCCGCTCGCAAAAACGCTACGACCTGCGGGTTCGCGGTTCGATGTACGAGACGTGTGGCGGCGATCGCCAAGAGGTCATCGGCGTTCGCAGTGACGATAATCCGGGCGGAAACCTCGCAATAACCGTCGGCGGGAACAAAGACGTTCACATCAAAGACAGCCACTACATCGGGATCGACGGCAAGTTGAACGAAGGTATCAAAGGCGACCTTGTAGAGGAAGTGCAAGGCGGTCGCCAGGTTGTCGTCACGGGAAATAACGAGGTTAACGCTCGCAAGATCACGCTCGAAGCGTTGGAGAAGATCAGTTTAAAGGTCGGCGGCAGCTTCATTACCGTTGATCTCACGGGAGTGACGATCTCAGGCCCGATCGTCAAGGTCAATTCAGGCGGAGCTGCCGCCGGAACTGGCCCGGCAGTAATCGACGATCCGCTGGACGCCGCAACCGCTGATACCGGCGAGCCGGGCTATCTCGACCGTCCACGCACGGGCGGCGGTGGCGGAGGACGCCGACGACGGACACTGACCGGACAGCACGCACCGCCGTTTGTGACGACGCGAAATGCTGACGGAACCGTTACGGTCGGTAACGGTATCATCATTCGGCCGAATCCGGCGAATCCTGATTTCCAAGATCAAGTGCTTGCTGATCTGACCGAGATGGCAAACCATCCGACAGGAATGGACACGCTCAACAGCATCAACAACAGCGGTCACCCTGTCGGCATAAGCGAAGCGACCGGCGGCGATGCGACCACCTTTGCTAACAATAACGATGCTGCCGCGGACGGCCAACCTGCCCTCGGCGGCGGAACAGGAACCGGAGCGGGAACAGACAGTGAGATCGAATATAATCGCACACCTCGTCCTACATCGGCTGATCCAAGCGTAATGCGTCCTGCTGACGTTGGACTGCATCACGAGATGGCACACGCCGATGACGGAGCACACGGACGCGACGACGACACGCCCGATCCGGCTCATCCCGGCCAGGCGATAGCCGAAAGCAACGTGATCGATCGTGACAATGAGTATCGTGACGATCGCGGTATTCCTCGACGAAGAGATCACACGACCTTGTAGTAGCTTATGTTTGAAAGCGTTAGCTCAATTATATTAACGATCGCTATGATCGGTGCCGTAAGCGGATGTGTCGGATCGACATCAGGAAATTTCGGCGAAAGGAAAATGACAATGACAGAAGAGAATAATGCAGAACTCGCGGGCGTTAGGCTGACGGCGAATATCACGGTCGAGAAAGGAAATCTAACCGTCACTTACCGTCTCGCCAATTCGGGCAAAAGCACGATCTACGTTTTTGATCGGCTGTGGGAATTTGGCCCGGATGGAAATTACGTTGAGCCGGCAAGCAATTCATATGTCTTGCTTCGCGACGACGGAACACTGAATTTGGTACGAGGTATCGCTGCTCTGCCGCGAACACGTCGCGTCGAAATGCGTTTCATTCCATTCGCAACCAAGGTCGAAGCCGGAGACGAGTTGACCGGTACGATCGAATTACACGAACCGGTCGAGGAGTACAATCCGTATTTTTCGAAACTTGCAGACAGTAAAACCGAGGCCGCAAAGTCATCTCAAATATTGCTGACAATGAACTATGTAGAAAGTTCGGAGGCTCTCGAGGTTAAAGAAGCTCCGCTCTCCGGCAGTTTCAATGTGTGGAGCCCGACGCTATTGCAGGATGTACGCGAAGTTACCGTCGGGCCGAGAGCCAGTGAGATCAAAGTTGCCAGACGGACGGATAGTTTTGAAAGATTTTAGGAGAACGAGATGTTTCCAGCAGCACGAAAAGGTGATCCGATAACTCACGATATGCTCGTTCCTGCGGGCGTCATCGGTCCGCCGCCAAGCGGCCCTTGTCCGATGGGACCGGTGATGATCGAATTCTTGCCGGCAGCACATGTCGGCTGTATCGCCGTTTGCACAGGGGCAACTTCCGCAGGACCTGTGCATCCGCCGGTGCCGACACCGCCGTTCGGCACGCCGATCGTCAAAGGTTCGATGACGGTAATGATCCACGGAATGCCCGCCGCTCGCTGGTCTCCGGCACCTGACGTGGCGGGCTGCGGCGTGTTCCTCGGCGACCCTAAGCTCGCTGCGACGCGAACAACACTGATCGGTGGATAGAATAGAACTGCAAGAATCCCGGCTTGTCTTTCAAACTAAGGACGCGTCATGTCCTCGGCGATGACCCATTCGTCGAATTGTTCGGACGTGAGCAGGCCGAGTTCTATCGCTGATTCTTTGAGCGAAGTTCCCTTTTTGTGAGCATTCTTGGCGATCTTCGATGCGTTGTCGTAGCCGATGTGCTGGTTTAGCGCGGTTACGAGCATTAGCGAATCTTGCAGATATTCGTCGATCTGTTCGCGATTTAGTTCGATGCCGTCGATGCAGAAATCGACAAAGCCGTGACACGCATCATGAATTAGGCGAACGCTTTGCAGGAAATTGTGGATCATCACGGGCTTGAAAACGTTTAGCTCGAAATTGCCCTGCGAACCCGCAAACCCAATGGCTGCATCATTTCCCATGACCTGCACGGCGACCATCGTCATCGCTTCGGACTGAGTTGGATTGACCTTTCCGGGCATTATCGAACTTCCCGGCTCGTTTTCGGGCAGTGAGAGTTCGCCGATGCCGCAACGCGGCCCGGATGCAAGCCAGCGAATGTCATTGGCGATCTTCATCAGGCTGGCGGCAAGCGTTTTCAAAGCTCCCGAAGCAAACACAACTTCATCGTGAGCAGAAAGCGCTGCGAATTTATCTGGATGTGCCTTGAATGGCAGACCTGTAAGTTCAGCAATTCTAGCCGCCGCTCGATCGGCGAATTCGGGATGTGAATTGAGGCCTGTGCCAACGGCAGTTCCACCGATCGCAAGATCAAGCAAACCCGGAAGCACCATTCGAAGTCGTTCGACGTCGCGGTCGATGAGGCTAGCCCAGCCGTTGAATTCTTGTGAAACAGTTACCGGCGTCGCGTCCTGTAAATGCGTTCGGCCGATCTTTACGACGCCCTCGAACTCTTTCGCCTTTGCCTTGATCGCCGTGCTGACTCGCTCAACCTCTGGTATCAGCGCAGTAAGACGCTCAGCGGCGGCAATGTACATCGCGGTTGGGAAAGTGTCGTTCGACGATTGCGATTTGTTCACATCGTCATTCGGGTGTATCGGCGTTTTCGAGCCCATTTCGCCGCCGGCCATTTCGATCGCACGGTTCGAGATGACCTCGTTGGCGTTCATGTTCGTCTGCGTGCCCGAACCTGTCTGCCACACGCGAAGCGGAAAATGAGCGTCAAGTTTGCCGTCAATAACCTCGTCAGCCGCCGCCGAAATGAGGTTCATCTTGTCTTCAGGAAGTTTTCCGAGATCAAAATTAGTGATCGCCGCCGCCTTCTTCAAAATGCCAAGCGCCCGAATAACCTCGCGCGGCATAATGTCGAATCCGATATTAAAATGATGCAAAGAACGCTGTGTCTGCGCTCCCCAATAAACGTCCGTCGCCACCGCGATCTCGCCCATCGAGTCGGTTTCGACGCGTGTTTCTAAAGCCTGTGATGATTCAGCCATAGAAAGATATTAACTCACAATTATGAAGTTCCGAAACCAGTCGATCCTTCGCCACCGAGCCTTATTGCGTTCAATCTAATTCATCGGCAATCCCGCCGTTTTCCATGCTGACGTTCCGCCAGTAACGTTGTAGATCGTCTTGAATCCGGCTTCCTTAAGAACGTCGGCGGCTTTGCGTGAGCGGCTGCCGGTTTGGCAGATCAGGTAGATCGGCTCGTCTTTTTTCAGAGTGTCGAGTTTCGCCTGAATAGTATCAAGCGGAATGTTGATCGCGTTTGTTGCGTGTCCGCCGGCATATTCTTCGACCGTACGGACATCGACAAACTGCGTATTCGGCTTAGAAACGGCGGCTTGAGTATCGGTTACAGATATGTCGCGGATCTCTGTCGTAGCGGTTTTGACTGCCGTGTTCGTAGCTGCCGACTGACAGCCCGTGAGCAACAATAACAATCCGAGAACTAAGGTCATAAGTTTCATATTGCCTCACTATTTCGACGCGGAACATGCGGCCGCCGATGCTTCGGTCTCTAACTCAGCGGCGATCCACGCGGCGGTCCCGCCGGTTACATTATAGATCGTAGAGAAACCGGCGTTCTCCAAAATGCCGCAGCCGATCGACGAGCGATAGCCGCCTTGGCAAATGACGTATGTCGGTGCGTTCGGATCGAGTTTGCCGAAATCGGCGGACAATTTGTCGAGGGGTACATTGGTCGTGCGTACAGCATGCCCAGCATTGTACTCGCCAACACGGCGCACGTCGACGAACTGTAAAGGTTCATTGATCTTTGACAATTCACTTACGTCTTCGACCGAGACCTGCTCGATCTGCTTCGTTTCGCCGCCAAAGTCGGCGAACTCGATAAAGCCTTTTACAGTCTCGTGCCCGACACGCGCAAGCCGCATAACGGCCTCATCGACCTGATCTTGAGAGGCGGCGACGATCGCTATCGGCGTTCCACCCGGGATCAAAGTGCCGGCCCACGACGCGAATTGGCCGCCGAGGCCTATGTTGATCGACTTTGGAACGTGTCCGGCTCCGTATTCAAAATTCTGGCGAATGTCGACCACGACTCCATCAAAACCAATGATTTCGTCGGTCGAAAGCTCTCGCGGACGTTCGATCGCATCGAGCGAAGATGAGCCTTCGAGATTCTTTGCCGCGCTTTTCGGAAAATACATCGGAACCTCAGGCTGATCGGCGGCGACAAGCTTGACGAACTCTTCTTTCGTCATCGGCTGCAGCGCATAGTTCGACTTTCGCTGCTCACCAAGCGTTGACCAAGTTTCTTTCGAAAGCGATTTTCCGCACAGCGAACCAGCACCGTGTGCAGGATAGACCTCAGTCTCGTCAGGCAGCGGCAGGATCTTTTCGTGAAGCGAATCGTACAACATTCCGCCCATTTCCTCGGCCGTAAAGCCTTTGGAACCGACAAGATCGGGGCGGCCAACATCGCCGATAAATAGCGTATCGCCGGTGAATGCCTTTGGAACGCCGCCATTTTGGGCAATTATTGTGATGCCTTCGGGCGTGTGTCCCGGCGTTTCACGAAATGTGAGTTTGATCGAACCGACATTCAAAACGTCACCGTCGCTCACCTTCAGCGTCGGGAATTGTGTGTTAGCACGTTGTCCATAAACGATCTCGGCTCCCGTCTTTTCCGCGAGTTCGAGATGCCCGCTGACAAAATCCGCGTGCGAATGTGTCTCGATCACATACTTGATCTGCTGGCCGTGCTTTGCGGCCTCATCGATGTATTGCTGTACATCACGCTGCGGATCGATGATCGCAGCTTCGCCGTCCGAACCGATGTAATAAGACGCGTGGGAAAGACAACCTAAGTAAAATTGCTTGAATTCCATTTCTATAACTCCGTTCTTTACCTTAATATTACCAATTTTTAGACGATGCTCGCGTAATTTTTGAAAACGAGTACCACTCCAACTCCGAGCACCAAAAGTGCAAAAACTTTCTGTAGCCGCTGCGCCGGCATTCGGTTCGAAATGACCGTTCCGACCACGGCTCCACCGACAGCTAGTCCCATAACGGCGGCCGTCAGAGAAAGGTCGAATCCGCCTCCGCCGAGATGAGCCGCGAGCCCGGCGATGCAGTTTAAGAAGATGACGAACAGCGATGTCCCGACCGCCTTTCGCATGTCTAAACCGCCGAAAAAGACCAATGCAGGCACGATAAGAAATCCGCCGCCGACACCGAGAAAACCTGTCAGGACACCGACGCCCAATCCTGCGAGAACCGCCTGCACCGGATGCGAATGATGCTTTTTCTCTTCGCCGGAACCTCCGCGTCGAGCGATCATTACACCGGCGACAACGAGCATCAGTGTGCCGAATAGAAGCAGCAGCAGCTCTGGCGACACTAGCTTGGTCAGCGGTGCTCCAAGAAATGCTCCGATAACCCCTGCCAAACCAAATATCGCTCCACCGCGAAGGTCAAGATTGTCCTTTAAGTAGTGTAGAAAAGATCCGAACAGGCTCGTCGCACCAACGACCGCTAGCGACATTGTGACTGCCTCGTGCGGGGCAACTCCTAATAGATAAACGAGGATCGGAACTGTAAGGATCGAACCGCCGCCGCCGATCAGGCCAAGCGACAAGCCGATAGCTGCGCTTAACACTAGGCCAAGTATGAATATTGGTGTCATTTCAGCCGCCTTACTTCGTACTTGTCTGCGGTTGGCCGCATGCCGCTGGTGCTTGGTTCCACGGCATACGAGCCAACAGCATTCCCATTCCGCACCAGTCCGTCGCACCTGCGAATGTTAGTCCCGCACCGACGAACCCGCTGAGAATGAAAAAGTACGGCGTCACAAAAAAACCGAGTGCAACACCTGTCAGAACGAGCAGGCCGGCGACAAATCGAACTTGGCGTTCGAGAGACCAAACCTTTGATTCGCCTTTTACGACCGGCAGTTCGGCTCCCGACCAGGCGGTCATTCCGCCTTGTATCACGTGAATGTCCGTAAATCCTTTCGCCGCAAGTTTCTCGGCAGCCTGTGTTGCTCGGTTTCCGGAACGGCACATCAAATACACAGGTTTCGAATGATCGATCTCGTCGGCGTGCTTTTCAAAATTGGAAAGCGGCATCAGCTGAGCGTCAGCGATTCGTTCGCTGTTGAACTCAGAAAACTCTCGTACATCGATCACCTGGCATTCGCCGCCGGTCTCGAGCATGTCATTGATTTCGTGAACAGTTGCTTGTTTTATCATCAGTCTTGATTTCTCCGTGTTGGTAGTAATATACTCAACTTGTGTATGAGCATATAACTATGTACTCATATTGTCAAGTATAAAAATGGTAGATCATCAAAAAATGTCGCCTGAGGCGATCGATCACGTTGCAAGTAGATTTAAGGTGCTGTCAGAGCCTCTGCGATTGCAGATGCTTCAGTTCTTGGAGAAGGGCGAGGCGAGCGTCACCGCGATCACAAATGCTGTTGGTTCAACACAACCAAACGTGAGCAAGCATCTCAGGATAATGCAGGACGAAGGCCTCGTCGCTAAGCGTCAAGACGGCAACACTGTTTACTATCGCATTGCCGACGAATCGGTCTTCGAGCTGTGTGAGGTTGTCTGCGGAAGCTTGCGTGACCGCTTTGAGGCAAAAAGTTCGTTGTTCGGCTAGCGTTCGTATCTAATAACCCAACGGTTAGGCTCGTCCTCGTTCTCAGCCGGCGGCATTATGACGAAGTCGGTTTGCTTGAGGCCATTCATCTCAAATTGCGAAAGATCGCGTCGCGAAAGCGGCCACGGCAATTCGTCAGGTTCGACATCATCCTCCCGGCCGCGAGTGACAACAACAAGTTCGCCATTCTCGGCAACAAACGCCGAAACGGCATCGATCACCTTAGGCCGCATTTCGAGCGGAAGAGGCTGGATCGTATAGATCTCAAGCACAAAGTCGAATGCACCGAGCCAACCACGCGGCGGCTCGAATAGATCAGCGACCTCGAACTGAATCTCGTTGTCACCATACAGCTTCTTTGCCCATTCGATAGCCGTTGGCGAGATATCGAAAGCCGTTACCTTGAATCCGAGATCATGTAAATATTTGGCATCGTCGCCAAGCCCACAACCGACGACCAATGCTGAGCGACCGTCACCGAATAACTTGTTTGCTTCCGCCCATTGCCGGAAATACACATTTGCCTCAAGGTCGGCCCACGGAATGACCTCATTGTCGCCCGCAGCCTCTTTGTATAGCGCTTCGAACCAGCCGGTCACATCGCCTCGAGCGGCGAATTCGGCTTGTATCTCTTTTACGCGCTCACGCAGCTTTTCAATATCACGTTCCATATCAACTAAAACGGCATTTCCGATTCGATCGGAGCACCCGAATCTTTCCAAGCTTTCCAGCCGCCGTCCATTGACCAGACGTTGGTGTAGCCCATTTTCTGCAGCATATCTGCGGCGAGCGCCGAGCGGAATCCGCCGCCGCAATAGAGAACCAGCTTCGTTTCTTTTTCCGGAAACTCTTGAACAATGTCGCGTTCGATGATGCCGCGGCCCATATGCATGGCACCAATTGCGTGCCCGTCTTCGAACTCATTGTCTTCGCGTACATCGATCAGCACGGCTCCCTCGGCGATCAATTGTCTGGCACCTCGGACATCGGTTTCGCGAATTCGGCCTTTCGCATCGTTTACAATTTCTAGAAACTCGCTTGAATGTATCATCTCTTTAATATAAGCTTTGCAAAATTCAATAAACAAACCGTTCTATCTTAGAACTAACAACAGTTCGAAATTATTTCGATTTTAGGAGAACCATATGAAGAAAACCATTGTTATCGCAATTGCCCTTTGTTCGCTTTTATTGACGTCGTGCAGCAAAGATGCCGAAGTCAACGCATTCATCACTGAGTTTGAGGCGACGACCAAAGAGATCACCTCAAAGATCGACGCTAATCCGACGGCTGCCGGCGTTGCAGATGCCCAAAAAGCGTTTGACGCAAAGAAAGCCAGCCTCAAGGCAAAGTGGGATGCGATCAAGGACGCTGTAGGATTTCAAGTCAGCGCCGACACGAAGAAGAAACTCGAAGATAGCGTAACCAAGAGCATGAAAGAACTCGTCGATGTTTCGACCAAAAATGCAATGAAGCTCGCTCAGGACGGCGACGCTGCGACCAAATTCCAAGCTCTGATGAAGGATTACCAAACGGTATTTTCAATGGGCAAATAGTTCAATTTTGTAGGTTTCGAACGCGATGTGCCCTTGTCGGTGCGTCGCGTTTTTGTTTGTCCGCTTGATAGCCGTTATAATTCTTGTTTTGCAATTATTCGAATTTCATTACTGAGGAAACACAACGTGGCAGAACAATTTGACGTAACAATTATCGGATCGGGACCCGGCGGCTATGTCGCAGCGGTTCGTGCGGGGCAGCTTGGACTAAAGGTCGCGATCATCGAGAAAGAGAAAGACGCTCGTCTCGGCGGCACCTGCGGCCTGCGCGGCTGCATCCCGACAAAGGCCTTGCTCAACGCAGCTTATTTGTATGACAAGGCCTCGCATTTCGAGAACTACGGCCTCAAGGTTTCGGGCCTCGAGTATGATTGGAACGGCGTTCAGAAATACAAATCGGACATCGTGACCAAGAATTCAGCCGGTGTGACCTATTTGATGAAAAAGAACAAGGTCACGGTGTTTAACGGTTTCGGCCGAATCGCCGGCAAAGGCAAGGTCGAGGTCGATCTGGCTGACGGCAAGAAAGAAACGATCGAGACGAAGAACATCATCATCGCCACAGGGTCTGTAGTTCGCCCGATCCCAGGCTTTGAGGTTGACGGAAAGCAGGTCGTTAACAGTGACCAGATCCTCGAACTAGACCGCGTGCCAAAATCGATGATCGTCATGGGCTCAGGTGCCGTCGGCGTTGAGTTTGCGAGCGTTTATCATCGGTTTGGTTGCGACACTACTGTTGTTGAGCTGATGGACCGCATCGTTCCTATCGAAGATGCTGATGTTTCAAAAGAGCTCGCTCGTGCCTTCAAAAAACAGGGCATCAAATGCGAAACCGGCATCAAGCTCGACAAGCTGACGAAAGACAAGAAAGGCGTCAAAGTTTCGGGCAAGAACGCGAAAGGCGACGATGTTTCGTTCGAAGCCGAAATGCTGCTGGTTGCAGTCGGACGCATGCCATTCATCGAAAACATCGGACTGGATAAGACCAAGGTTGTTGTAAATCCACGCGGCACCATCAAGGTGAACGAGTATTGCGAAACCGACGAACCTAACGTTTACGCCATCGGTGACGTCATCGATACAGCATGGCTCGCCCACCTCGCTTCGAAAGAAGGCATCTTGGTCGTTGAGAAGATCGCCGGCAAGAAGGTTGAGCCGATCAAGCAGAACCTCGTCCCGAACTGCACCTACTGCGACCCCGAGGTCGCCAGCGTCGGCCTGACCGAAGCGAAAGCCAAAGAAGCAGGCTATGACGTAAAGGTCGGCAAGTTCCCGTTCTCGGCATCGGGCAAGGCACGTATTCTCGGCGAGACAGACGGCTTCGTCAAGATCGTCGCCGAAAAGAAATACGACGAGGTCCTCGGCGTCCACATCATCGGCCCGCACGCCACCGAGCTGCTTGCCGAAGCCTGCGTCGCCATGGCCCTCGAAACAACAGCCGACGAACTAGGCCGCGTCATCCACGCCCACCCAACGGTTTCCGAATCCATAATGGAAGCCGCCGAAGGCGTGCATGATCTGACGATTCATATTTAGGCTGTCTGGCGTATCTATAGTCGATCAGCGAGCGTCATGATCAATGATGAAATCTAGTATCAGTGCTCTACTTTTTCTAGTTGGCTGCGTATCTCTAATCGGTGCGCAGCAGGTTGCCCTATTTCCTATAGAAAAGAATGGCAAAACGGGCTATATCGATGTCTCGGGCCGAGTGATCATCAAGCCACAATTTGACGACGGATGGCCGTTTAACGAAGGCGTTGCTCCCGTTCGCGTAGGTGATGATTGGGGTTACATTGACGCGACCGGAAAAATAGTCATCAAGCCACAGTTTTTTCAAGCCAAGAAGTTTAGCAACGGAATTGCATCTGTTGGGGTGTGGTTTCCTCAGAAGCAAGTGATTACCAGCAAAGTCGGGTTCTACAATTATATCGATAGAAAAGGTCAATTAATTTCAAAAGACCAATTTGAGGTCGCCTTCTCTTTCGCAGACGGACTTGCTCAGGTGTTAACCTGGGATTACAAAAACGGAATTATTGACACCAATGGCACTCTAAAGTTTTATTTCGATATTTATAACGCCGGGTTCAGTAATGGACTTGCTATGTTCAAAACTAACGGAAACATGCCGGATACGAAGGTCGGATATATTGATAAGTCTGGCAAAATCGCGATTCCTCCAACCTTTGACTACGGCGAGGACTTTTCCGAAGGGTTAGCATGCGTATCATCCGGTAATGGTTCAGGGTTCGTCGACTCAAATGGGAAAATAGCCATTGAGCTCAAATTCGACGGTTGCGGAAGATTCTATGAGGGCCTTGCATCCGTTCTGGTGAACGGTTTGGTCGGTTTCATCGATAAGACAGGGAAGATGGTTATCCCGCCGCAGTTTGCTTGGAATCCAGGTAAAGAAAGCCGTTTTTCTGATGGGGTTGCGGTGGTTAAGATCGGAGAATCGGAGAAACCAACAAAAGACGGTTTGCGGAACGTTACGATAACTCCTGATAGAAATATTATGGCCAATTCGAGTGGATTGTATGGGGTAATCGATAAAACCGGGAAATTTGTCATGCCCCCTAAGTACGTTCAGCTTGGTGATTTCGAAAACGGTCTGGCTTGGGTAAATCTGAGCGACGCGTATATTATCCATGGCGATACTAACCGTTGGGGTTACATCAATAAGCAAGGTAAAATTGTTTGGAAGTCTTTCTGAACAATTTTCTGTATAATCGCCCTTTATGGCGATAACTCAAACATCCTACCCAAAATCCAAGATCAAGATCCTTCTGCTTGAGAACATCTCTCCGGCGGCGGTCGCGGAGTTGCGTGCTAGTGGTTACGCTGATATCCGTGAGATCAAGGGAGCGTTGAGCGAGGCGGAGTTGTGCGAGGCTGTGAAGGGCGTACATCTCATCGGCATTCGTTCAAAGACGCAGATCACGAAGAAGGTCATTGATGCGGCGGACAAATTGTTAGCGGTTGGGTGTTTTTGTATTGGCGTGAATCAGGTCGATCTGGCGGCCGCGACGAAGAAAGGCGTTGCGGTTTTTAATGCTCCTCATGCGAACACACGTAGCGTCGCCGAGTTGATAATTGGGCTGTCGGTGATGTTGATTCGCAAGATCGTTGATAAGAACACTGCGGCACATAGCGGCGTTTGGATGAAGGATTCGGCGGGCAGTTTCGAGCTTCGCGGCAAGACGCTGGGCATCGTCGGTTACGGGAATATCGGCTCGCAGGTCTCGAACATGGCGGAGGCTTTGGGGGTTCAT
>CALMPJ010000114.1 GCA_937871585.1 uncultured Acidobacteriota bacterium
ACAGGCCGCGACGGCGGAACGCCTTCGGTATCGGGAACGTTGACGACCAAGCCATCGGGCATTACGGCACGACAATTCACGATCTGAAAATTACCGTTGGCGATCGATTCGTGATCGATCTGGAGTTCGAGCACGCCATACGCAAACGGCGCGACCGAGCGGACACGCGAATGCACTAGGCCTTCGTGATAATTGTCCCACTGTTGGAAATGATGCGGCGTTAGCAGCATCCCTTCGTTCCAGACGATCTTGCGGTATTTGCTCATATCGGGCGACGATTCATAGTAAACCGAAATGCGCCGTTAGTAAATGCACGACTATTTTTTGTGCCGCTTCTTCTTGCGCCGGACGCGCGAGGCGTTGTCTATCGGAGCATCTGCGGCGGCAAGTTCGTTGACAAATCGCTCTGCCCATTCCGGGCCTGTGAGTTCAGGAAAGCGATCTGGATTTCGTTCAACAAAATCTAGAGCCTCGATCATCATCAGCGACGAATAGTTCTCGCTGTTGCTCGAACGCCCAACCTTAAGCATTGCCTTTGACGGACGCAGGAATATCGGCACTTTCTCGATATTTGTCGGCTTTGGATCGCTGCAATTCTCGGCAGGCGAAGTAACAAGATACTCGCGGCATACGAGCGGCCGGTCGGGATGGATCGAACACGATTCGGCTTCTAGAAACGGACACGGCATGCCTTCTTTGAAATAATCGGTCACGACCGCCATGTATTTCTCAGGCGAGAAATTTGGATCTTTCTCGTGAGCCATGTCCTTGAGACCGATAAGTCGGTCGAACCATTTTAGCTTTGTAAAGTGTTCCAGTTGCGAAGCAAATCGCTCTTTGACAATTGAACGCCGCTCCGGTTCCATCGCTTCGACAAGCTCGGCGATCTGAAACGCCTCGGCTTCGGAGATGGGCACGGCCTGGCGGCAACAGGCTCCGCAGCCGGCTTTGCATGAGACCTCTTTGCCGTTTGCCTCAACCGACGCATTGACTACGGCGCTCGACATCTGCTGAAAGATCGGCAGCATCCGCTGCGGTTTGATCTTTGCCGTCGGCACGGTCATTTGCATCTCGACCGGTTCGCCGTTGACGCGAAGCACGAGGTTTCCTGTGACCCAATTTTCGTCGCTCATATCAGAAATTCCATCCTTCGGTATTGACGCCGAAATCCGCCGGATTTTGCGCTATCGTGCCGATGGCAAGGAATCGGAGTGCCGATTCGTACTCAGCGTCGGTGATCTTGCCATTTTTTTTCAGCCACCAGATCGAACGAATTGTGCGAGATGATTCGCTCGAATTTGTAGCAAGCTGTTGCAGCAAATTTCGCATCTTCAACGGATCGCCTTGATCGAGCACGGCGATGAGAACAAGACAATCGTCGCCAAATTCGTTGCCAATTTGCGTGCCGAAACGATCAAGCGTGTCGGCCATCGAACGAGCCGTTGCCAACACATCGCCTCGTGAATTGCCGAGTTTTGCCACAGCCGCGGCGGCTACGAATTGCGGCTTGAGATTTTTCGACTTCGCAATATCGTTGATTGCCGAAGCCGATTTTCGAGCGGAGGCAATATTGTCGGAGACGCCGCTCGACCCAGCGAGCGATTTTACTTTCGAAGCCACGATCTGAGCCTGAGCACCTGTGATGAATGCCCGCTGATCATTTGCCGCCGCTTTTTGCAGAAATCGCGCCGCGTTCTGCTCAACCTTTGCGTCGATCTCAGTGGCGGGCTTTGTCGCGTTCGGATCGCCCGAAGGCGGCACCGACGTGTCGTCGATGCTACCGCTCGCAACGGGCGTCGGCGATGCGGAACTCGAAGCTCCCGGCCGCGGTGTTGGTTCATCATCGATCGACGCTACAAAGTTACCATTACCGCCTTTTTTCTGTCCCGGCATTATCAGCAAGATAATGCCGAGGACCACAGCAACGAATACGACCATTATGGCCGCAACGACAACGAAGACCTTAGCAGAACCACCGTCCTTAGCCTTCGGTGCCGTCGAAACCGCTGGCGTCGGTGCGATCTCCGGATCGGGCGACTCAGCCGCCGGAGGCTCTGAGTCCGCATCGGCCGATGATTCGATCTGCACGTCAATCGCTAAACCGCCAAGATCAAGCTTATCGCGATCCGAAATCGTCCTTCGCTCGACGAGCGGCTCGCCGTTCAGCATCGAGCCGTTGCTCGAGCCGAGATCTTCGACAAAATACTCGTCGCCTTCGCGTTCGATCGCAAGATGCTCGCGAGACAACCGACCGTCGCTGATCGAAATGTCGCACGCCGAATGCCTGCCGATTACGGTTCGGTCGGCCGAGACCTCGAACGTTCGTTCGCTGCCTTCTTGATCGGTTAACTTGATGACTAACGTCGCCATTATTTCGAATACGTCGACAGCGGATTCAGTTCGATGCCGAAATCACGCGGATTTTCGCCTATGATGGCGGCGGCGAAGAATTTTGGTACGTACTTGAAATTCTCTGCCTGAAACTGTTTCGATAAAATCTCTGAATTTGCGATCAGCGTCCAGAAATCGCGAGGCAAGCCGGAGTTTGCGTCGAGAGCTTTTTGCAGATTCGAACTCAGGCCGCCTTCGCCGCTGTTGTAGCTGCCGATGGCCAGCGGCACGCTCGCAGGGCCCGTTCCGTAACGTCCGGTGAGAGCCTTCATATACGATGCCGCAGCTCGGGCGGCAGGTTCGGGTTGGCATCGAATGTCCGGATTTGAGATCGTCGCACCTTTGATCACGCCGTCGCTTGGCTCAAAGTGAAGCTTTGCAGTTGCGAAAGTAAACTGGAACAATCCAAGCGGCCCGGTCGGGCTTTGCAGACAAACGCAATGCTCCGATTCGATCATCGCGAGGTAAAGCCCGATCCGCGGATCGACGCCCTTTTCGTTAAATGCACGAACGATGAACGGTGCATTCTTACTCGCTCGTTCATATGTTGCAGCAAGGTTGTCTCCGAAACGACATCCTGAAAGTCGCGATGCTTTCGTCCGAGTAGCAAACGAGTTCACATCACGTAAAATACGGTCGAGTGCCGCAGACGGAATCTTCTCGCCGCTGGCATTGCCGATGACCTGCGCGACACGCTTGGCCTTGGCTTCGACGTACGAACGCTTTTCGGTTTCAGACATTTCGGCGTACTTCTTGCCGCTCGGAGCGTCAGGCAAAGTTGGTTGCGTGATGTCCGACGGAACGTCCGAGTTGCCGTTTGACGGTGTCGCGGAGCCCGAGGGTGTCGGCGAAGAGTTCGCTTTCGAATTTCGATTCGTTATCGGCTCATCTTCGAAGTCACTAACATTGGCAACTTCCGCTTTGTTCGAGCCGAGTCCTACAAACAAAGCGAATACGACTGAAACGCTTATCACAAAAATTGCGGCGGCGATGGCAATGATCGGGCCGATGCTTAAATTGCCGCTCCTCGACGGAGTTTCGGACGGCGAAACTTCTGGCACCGCTGCAGGCTCAGCGTTTTGTTGTTGCACGGCCAACTCGATCTTTGTCGAGTTTCCTATCGAAATAATATTGCCCGCATTCAACGGCGTCCCGCACGCAGTTGCAGCAACGCCGTCGATCAGCGTGCCGTTTGTCGAGCCTTCGTCTACGATCCAAATGCGGCCGTTTTCGTTGTAGATCGTAGAGTTGAGTCGTGACAGACCTTGGTCTTCGAGCCGCAGATCGGCGTCGCTGCCTCGGCCGATACGAGTGCGTCCGACCGACAGCGGAACGGTCTGCTCGGTGTCGTTGACTGAGATCTTTAGGACAATATCACTCATTTGATCGCAGCCGGATAAAGCGTTGAAAGCGGACGGTCTTTGCTCAAACCAAAGCGTTGCGGATTCTCGGCGACGATACCGGCCGCGAAAAACCGAACGAGACGTTCCCGTTCGGGTGCCGTTTTGATCGTATTCCAAACGTCAGTTCGGTTAGCGGCAAACGAAGCCTTCCACGTTGCGGCGTCCTGCGGCGACTTGCCGAATGCTACCGCTCCGTAGATCGAATCACCGTCGAATACGCCGAACACGATCGCTTTCATATAGATCGCCGCTGCCCGTGCGGCACAGTTCTGCGAAGCGTCGGACAACGTCTCGGTGCCGCATTGGCCGTTGTATTTGTTATCGACAACAAAACTGTTCGACATTCGCCACAGACCTTCGTCGGTTCCCTGCTTTGCACTGACGAATTTACTTCGTTCGAGAGCAAGTATAAAACCGAGAGCGGCGTCGAGATTCTGTTCGCGGACAAAAGCCGTGTTGATCGCATCGCGATAGACGGCGGCACGGTCGGCGATTCCTGCTTGCGCGAACTCGGCGGATCGCTTCTTGACCTCGGTCAGAAACTGTTTATTCGAGATATTGTACTGAAATCCGCCGGAGAATTGTTCCGCGAATTTCGTCGCCATCTCCTGCATTTGCAGCATCGAAACTTCGGCGTTCGCAGCTGGCTGTTTGGGCTGTTCGGCGGTCGGCCCAACAACTGGCGTCGGCTTTGGCGTGAGCTTTGCGGTGTCGAATGCCAACGACAAAGGCTGCGATGTGAACGCAACATTGCCTTCGGCATCGACAAGCTGAACCTTGAGCGAGTGATCGAGTCCGTCAGCAAATTCCGGCACCTCGGCAGGATCGAGCGATGCTCCAAAGCTTGGCGATGAACCGGTTGCGACGCGTTTTTCGTCGATCATATAGACCGCCTGGGCGACGCATTCGCCGCCGGAAACTTTGATCTCAATGTCGGTTGCCGAACTGATCGAATCGCCGCGTTCGGGCTTTACAAATTCAGCAGTTGCCGAACAGCTACCGCCTCGTGTTGCGTAAAATGCCCCAGCCGCAACGGCGCATATCACAGCAAGGCCGCATACGGCTCCGGCAACAAGTAGCATCGGATTTGAACCGGAAGGCGTGGCGGCGACTGCCGCACTGACGGCCTCGCTGGCAGCGTTACTCGCTTCGTTTGTGATCGGAGAAATGTCAGGGGCGTCGGATGGCGACTCTGTCTTGCTTGTAGTTGCATTGGAAAGGAACTCGGCGGTTGAAGAGCCGCCGAACATCAGTTTGTCGCCATTTGCCAGTCTATGTTCGCCGACCAGTTTCTCGTCATTGACGGTCGTTCCGTTGCTGCTGTTTAGATCGATCAGGTAATGATCGCCATCACGAAACTCGATCTCGGCATGAAAACGCGAAACGTTGCTGTCGGACGCAAATAAGATGTCGTTGTCCTGTGTTCGGCCGATGGTTGTAACGGCCTTGGTTAGCAGAATTTCGCCTTGTTCAGTTTTGATCCGTGGCTCTGGCATCGCAATTCAAAGACGGAAAATAGCCGCGAATTTTGCCGTCAAAACGTAGTGTCCGCAGGCTGGCGAATGAAGAATACGTAGTAAAGCACGGCGACAAGAGCCGCCAGTATAAGAAACAAGATCGCCAGTATCGTCCCAAAGGACGAGCCTGTTTTCTTTGCAGGTTTTGCACTTGCCGGTATCTCGGGAACGATCCGTTCGGCGGTCAATTGTTCGGAAATGAACGGCTGTTCTTCGACCACGACCGACGCGGCCGCAGGTTGCGGCGCTTCATCAGGCGTCTCGTCCGGCGGCGAGTAAAGCGAAGAGAGATTTCCGTCGGCTACCGGTACTAACGTGTCCGGTTCGATGAAATCTGACACCTCTGGCGTAGCAGCGACGCCCGCTTCCGTGCCTTCGCTCGAACGAAAAATAGGTTTTGGCAATTCCCAATTGTCACCGGCCATTGGCAGAGCCTCCTTAGCGTGGTTTAGCTCGGCAGATCGAGCAGGTCGGCACGCGTAATGATCGCCGTAATTCGCTTGAAATCCTCGATCAGGATCGCAGGATTTTTCTGTAGTTTTGTTCTGATCTCGTTATACGTCGCATCCGAATCGAGCACCGGAAAACTCGTGTCCATCACGTCGGCAACCTGTGCCGTCATCAGATCTCGATTCTGCAACAGTTTCGTCAGCAAACCGCTTTCACGCAAGCTACCGACGGACGCGTTGTCGTCAATTACCGGCAACTGCGTCACGCCGCTGGTGTTCATTTTCTCAAGCGCGTCGGCGACTGTATCGGTTGACGCAACTGAGATAACTGCGGGACGATCGCCGGCGTTCTTTGTCTCTGCAATGACGCCGGCGGTGATGCGTTGCGGTTCGAGCATCAGCTTTTCCTTCATCCATTCGTCAGAATGAAATTTGGTCAAATAGTGCTCGCCCGTATCGCAAACGATGAATACGACGAGCGAATTCTCGTCGAGTTCCTTCGCAACTTTAAGTGCACCCGCGAAGATCGTTCCGGTCGAACCGCCGCAGAAGATGCCTTCGCGACGCGACAATTGTCGAGCGAGATCGAACGATTCGCGGTCGGTGATGTTAATGATCTCATCGACTATCGCGAGGTTTGCGTTAACGGTAGGCAAACCTTGGCCGATACCTTCGACAAGGTATGGCGTAGGTTCAGGAACGTGACCAGAATCTTTGTAGGTCTTGAATATCGAGCCATACGGATCGGCGCCGATAACCTTGATATTCGGGTTCATCTCCTTAAGATAACGAGCCGTGCCGCTGATAGTGCCGCCGGTACCGATGCTCGAAACAAAGTGCGTGATCTTGCCGTCCGTGTCGTTCCAGATCTCAGGGCCGGTCGAATTGTAATGTGCCAGCGGATTCGCCGGATGGCTATATTGGTCGGGATAGAACGAATTTGGTGTTTCCTCGGCGATGCGTTTAGCTGTTGCGACGTAATGGTCAGGAGTTCCGGGCTTCGCTGCAGCAGGGCAAACTACGATATCTGCCCCCAATGCTTTGAGATAACGGTTTTTCTCGACCGAAACTTTGTCGGTCAACACAAACACACATTTGTAGCCGCGAACAGCCGCAACCAAAGCGAGACCGATACCGGTATTGCCGCTTGTCGCCTCGACAATTGTGCCGCCTTTCTTGAGGACGCCCTCTTTTTCGGCCCAGTTGATCATCGATATACCGATGCGATCCTTGACCGAGTAGCCCGGGTTCAGGTTCTCCATCTTGGCGTAAATGGGTGTTTTGATCTTTAGTTGTTTGGTGATGTTGTTGATGCGGACAAGCGGGGTGTTGCCAATCAAACTGATAACGTCGTTGTAAGTTCTCATTAAATACGAAATGTCGCGATACTCGCGAGTTTTGGCTCATCGGCCACAGATTATAGGTCAGAGTTTATGCCGAAAGCGGTATTCAATCAAGAATCGAGCATGTTTAGCGACGAGCCGCAAGCATTTTCCCGGGATCATTGGTGATCAAATTGTCGATGTTGCGTTCGCGGCAACGTGCGATCCAACGCGAACTGTCGGCGGTCCAAACCGTTGTCGGCATTCCGGATTGTTTGGCAAGCTCCGCCAGTTTCGCTGTCGCAAGCGATGTGTGAAGCGATATCTGATGTGCCCCAAACTCGCGGGCCATGGCAATTATGTACTGCCGTCGCCGCAAAATGGTCATGATCGAAGGTTCAAATAGTGCCGCAGTTTGAACATCAGGCAATCGAAATCTAACTTCTCCGATCGCGGCCAATCTAAAGCTTTTTACGATGACCCGCGGCATCAAAGGCGACTCGCGGATCAGATCGCAAACGTTTGTAACCAAGTCGCTATAGTCGCCCGATTCGCACTTTAGCTCAATGAATATCGGCCCGCCGGAATTGCTATACATTTCTAGAATGGACAAAAGTGTTGGTACCGTTTCGCCGGCGAATTTCTCGCCAAACCATTTCCCGACATCGACCTGTGCCAATTGTTTTGACGTTAGTTCGCCGATCTTTTCGCGACGGCCAGCGGTTCGTTGCAGGTCATAGTCGTGAACGACGACCGGAACTCCGTCGGCAGCGAGTTGAACGTCAAATTCGACTCCATCGGCACCACATTTGATCGCGGAACGAAATGCCGCCATCGTGTTTTCCGGAGCATTTCGGCTGTCGCCGCGATGAGCGATGATGTGCGGCGAGTTCATTTCTTTTCGAGTAGAAAGATGGTTTTCGACCAAGCGATCGGCTCGGTGATCGGAAATTTGTGATTGCCGACAATGTTGAAATAGTCGCTCGCCGTCTCGCGAACACTATTGAGCGAATGCGTTTTGAAGTTGTACAACAACTCAAGCACCGAGCCAACCACGGATGGTTTTACCGGCAGAAAAACGAGCGGTGCCCCCGGCTTCAATATTCTCGCGGCCTCGCGAAGACCGTCATCAAGCGGCGTATATTCGAGCACCCCGCACATCAGCAGCAGATCGAATGTGTCGTCGGCAAACGGCATCGACAGCACGTTTGCCTGAACGAAATCATTTTTAGCTGCTTTCGTTGGCCAACGTTCCAAACTTTCGCGGCCAACCTCAAGTGATTTGATCGAAAGGTCGAGTGACACAACTCGTTTTGCCGGGAGTCCCGCATTATGGAACGCCTCGGTCACGATGCCCGTACCGCTGCCGGCGTCGAGCACGAGCGAATTCTCGTCTAGTGACAGGTCGAGAGAACGCAAATATTTGGCAACGGACGCACTATAGCCGTTCAACTTCATCGCCAGATTGTGGACATCGGCGATGCGGTCGTAAAGGCCTTGGGCTTTCGTCTTGTGATGACGAAGGTCGTTAGGCATAGTTATTTTTCGGCGATCAGTTTTACGATCATCGATCGCAATTCTTCCATACGCGACAAACTGGTTCCGGTTGCAACATATCGGACAACGCCCTTTCTGTCGATCAATACCGTCGTTGGCAATCCCATCGCTCCGTAAATTATCTGGCTTTCCTGTCCGAGTGCAACGGGAATATCATAATCCAATTTGTGCTCAACCTTGAATCGCTTAAGCTTTTCGACCTCACGAGCTTTCTCCGTGGCATTCCCTGACGCGGCGTCATAATACCGTGTCAGTCCCAGAATTACGAAGCCATCGTTCGAATGATCGGCTTGCCATTCGCGAAGATGAGGGAACGCCTCGAAACACGGCCCGCACCAAGTCGCCCAGAAATCGAGGAGTACGACCTTGCCTTTGAGATCGTCGAGCGTCTTTGCCGTGCCGCCGATCCAATTGTCAAATTTCGGCAACGGCGGAGCAGGTTCGCCGAGAATCGCGTAGTGCTTGTCACGTCGCTTCAAACGGCTTATGACATCTTCGCGGAGCTCCGGTTTCTCGAAATATCGACCCGCAGATCCAAGTGCTGAACGATATTCAGCCAATCCAGCAGCCTTACGTCCGGATTCGATAAGATATCGAATTTTCGCGTCAGTCGAGTAATAGTAAAAACTTGTCGATTGAGTTTCCACAGCCGACGCACGCATTTCTTCGAGAACGTTCTCTGCTTTCGTCTGTTCGCCAAGATCGCGAAATGCTTCGAACGATAGCATTCCGGTGTCCAATATCTCGTCGAGTCCGCGTGCCCGCGAAACGGCATCCGCGAGCAGCGTTTTCGCGGCTTTGAATGCTTCCGTTGCATGCGGAGCCATCTTAGCGAAGTCGTTTTTCTTTTGGTATGCCTTCGCGAGCTCGCTATTCATTCGTGCGATCTCGGTCAGTTTCGTCGGTTTTGACGACAAATAAGTCGCGAGAACCTCTTCTGCTTCCGAAGTCTTGCCGCGCTTTGCCATCGAAACGATCAGTATCGACCGAGCCGTCTGAATTCGATCGGGAGAAGCATCGGTTGCGGTCGTGAACCGCAGCATTGCCTCGATGGTCGCATCGAGATTCTCGGCGATCCAATTGAGCATAGCCACGTAGTAAACGTCTTCAGTAACGAGGTCTTTGCGAGCCGCAGCGATGCCGGCGTATCGAGCGGCGAGCTGTCGCTGTTCGAGATTTAATTGCGCGAGTCGTGCTTCGGAAAAGCCGATCTTCTTGGCTTCCATCTCAGCGGCTTTGTCGCGAACATAGCGGTTTGCTTCGTCGAATAAATCTTTGATGGTCTTTTGAGTGACCGGATCGGGCGTCGCTGATGTCAACGCAGAAGGCCTTCCCGATTGAGCGACAGCCTCATCAACCGCGAAAGCGAGTGTAACCAAAATCAGGGTTGTAATAACGATAAACTTCATTACAATCAGCCGATCGCACTATTTCGATTCGGCATCACAGTGATATCCATTTCAAATCGATCCGCAATCATATTTGCGGTGATCGGCGCCAATAGAATGCCGTTTCGATAGTGTCCGATAGCGGCAAAGGCGTTGGTTAAGCCGTCAATTCTGCCGATCACAGGAATCTCGTCCGCCGTCTTTGGCCGTAGTCCGGACCACGAATCGTACGGCGTTTGCGATGCCAAACTTGGCGATATTTCCTCAGCCATTGCCCGCAACGTTGCGACGCCATCGTCAGTCACGCCTTTCGAAAACCCAACAAATTCACTTGTCGAACCGGATAGTACGCGGCCGTCTTGTCGCGGCACAATATAGCCTCGCAGCGAATAGATCACGTGCTCATAAACACGCTTTGCGGTTCGATAACAGATAATCTGCCCTCGAACCGGCACGACCTCAGGCAGCGGCAAACCAAGCTTGCTCGTCCAAGCTCCGGCACAAACGATGATATTCTCAGTGTCGAACTCTCGATCATTGGCAACTATATTCACGACCTTGCCGTCTTTCGTTTTGACGCCTCGAACCTCACAATTCTCAATGATCTCAATGCCGTTCAACTCGGTGTACTTTCGCAATGCCGCAATCAGCTTTCGGTTATCAACTTGCCAATCATTAGGCAAGAAAAGTCCGCCGACAACGTCGGGGGAGATGAACGGCTCGCGTCGCCTGATCTCGGCGGCATCGAGCATTTCGACAGTTAGTCCTCGTGCTCTTTGTACTTCGTATCGACTCGCGAGTCGCTCCATTTCGATAGGCGAAAACGCGACGTAAAGCGTGCCTTTTGTATCGAGTTCGATATCGATGCCGGTTTCGCTCAACAGTTCTGCGGCAAGCGTTGGATATAGATCTCGCGATTCCGAGCAAAGATCGTAGAATTGCCCGCCGTGGTCCGATTCTGCTTGGGGGCCGAGCATTCCGCCGGCGGCCCAGCTTGACTCTTCGCCGCAAGTACTTTTATCGACAACAGTTATACCGTCGTGTCCACGTTTATGCAGTTCTCGTGCGATCGAGAGCCCGATCACGCCGCCGCCTATGATTACCGTTTTCGCCATCATCCGAATCTAATAGTTGTCGATACGCCGCCAACCGTTGTAAGTTTAATTATAGGTTACGCCATATGAAACATACTATTACACTCATTCCCGGCGACGGCATCGGCCCTGAGATCGTCGCCGCTACCGTTCGCGTTATCGAGGCAGCAGGCGTCGATATTGAATGGGAAACGCAAATTCTCGGTGCCCAAGCACACGAAAAATACGGCACCACGATCCCGGACGAAACTATCGAATCGATCCGTCGCAACAAGGTCGCTCTCAAAGGCCCGCAGATGACGCCTGTCGGCAAAGGCTTTACGTCGGTGAACGTCGGTTTGCGAAAGAATCTCGATCTTTACGCCAACGTCCGTCCGGTCAAGGCTCTGCCGAATGTTCCGTGCCGTTATCCTGAACTCGACCTTGTGATCGTTCGCGAAAACACCGAAGACCTCTACGCAGGTCTCGAGCATGTCGTAGTTCCCGGTGTGGTCGAATCGATCAAGATCATTACCGAGAAAGCGTCAACGCGAATCGCTCAATACGCATTTCAATATGCCCGCGACAATGGCCGTAGGAAGGTAACTGCCGTCCACAAAGCGAACATCATGAAACTGTCGGACGGCCTTTTTCTAGAGTGTTTCTACAACGTCGCCAAGCAATATCCGGACATCGAGGCCGACGACAAGATCATTGACAACTGCTGTATGCAGCTCGTGATGCGGCCGGAGCAGTTTGATGTGATGGTGCTCGAAAACCTTTACGGCGATATCGTCAGCGACCTCTGCGCAGGCCTGATCGGTGGTCTTGGACTTGCTCCGGGAGCGAACATCGGCGAGCTTGGGGCCGTGTTTGAGGCCGTTCATGGTTCGGCTCCTGACATCGCCGGTCAAGGCATCGCAAATCCGACAGCGCTGATGCTGTCAGCGATTCAGATGCTGAATCACATTGGCGAACGCGAAGCTGCGGCAAAGCTACACGACGCGATCCTCGCCGTATTCGCCGACGGCACCTCGATCACACGTGATCTAGGCGGAAACGCAAAGACCAACGAATTTGCCCGTGCGATCGAAGAAAAGATACAGGCGAATTCAGCCGCGTCGGCGTAACCGATTTTGTGCAACTCAATGCGGTCTCGCTCGTTCTAAATTTGCGGGGCCAAAGGAGGCCGCAAACGTCATGAAAACAGCGATTTTAACATTTGCACTGATATTCACTTTCTCAATGTTCGGTTACGCTCAAACGCCGGAATTCGTGACCGTAAAGCACACGAAGCAAGTCGTCGCGAAAAAGAGCAAGCTCAAGATCAAGTTACTCGAAGTGGTCGAAGATTCGCGATGCCCCGCGGGCGTTCAGTGCATTTGGGCAGGAAATGCAAAGATCAAAGTGCTGGTCACCAGCGGCACGAGATCGCAGGAATTTGTGATAAACACCACCGACGGCCCGACTGGCAACAGCTTCGCAGGCTGGGCGATCTATCTCGAAGAACTATCGTCGAAACCGGAGACCGGCCCGACGATCGATCCGCAGCTTTATAAAGCGAAGTTCAAGATCGTTAAGTTGACCCGTTAGATCACTTCGTTGGCAACGTAAGCCACATCATCACAATATTTAACAGAAAGTACGGCACGAGGACTGCGGCCCCGGCGTAGTCTTTGGCGATGCGCTGTCCGAAGAAAAGTGCCGTGATCGAACCGGCACCGAGGATCGAGGCGTAGAAGATGATGACGGTTGAACCCGCGACAAAGAAATAGACAATTCCCGCTGCCGCGACAATTCCCGTCAGCAGCTCAAGCACCGTGATCTTCGCGACCATGATCTTGGTAAACGGCGCGAGAAAAGTCTTCGAAAAGTGTCCCGTCAGCCAATCGACATTTCCCTTCCAATCAAACACCTTGTCGAGGCCGGATTGGATGAAAAGAATTGCGACGAAGAGTGCGCAGAACAGAGCCGGCAAATTCTTGGTCAAGAGTTCGTACTGCATAACGTATTGAGTTACGCCCTTACTTACGTGCGGGCTTCTGCATCAATGCCTCGATCTCGTCGGGATCTTTCGTGACTTTCGAAGTCAAATTCAAATTGCCATCCTTGGTAACGACGACATCGTCTTCGATGCGGATGCCGATTCCTCGGTATTTTGCGGGAGCGGTTTTGTCGTCCGGCGGAATGTAGAGTCCGGGCTCAACGGTTAGCACCATTCCAGGGGCATATGGCTTAGACTTTGTCGCCTGTTGATCTACGTAATAACGTCCGGCGTCGTGCACGTCGAGGCCGAGCCAATGGCCGACGCCGTGCATGTAATATTTTAGATAGGCTTTCTTTTTGATCAGGTCTTTGGTCTTTCCCTTAAGCAGGCCAAGCTGTTTCATGCCTTCGGTCAATAGCTCGATCGAGTACTCTTGGCGTTGCAAATGCGTATTTCCGACAACTGTGAAGTCTATGCACTTAAGTTGAACATCAAGAACAACGTCATAAACCTCACGCTGAGCTTTGGTGAATTTGCCGTTCACAGGAAACGTTCGCGTAATGTCGCTTGCATAGCCCTGATATTCGGCACCTGCGTCGATCAGGATCAGATCGCCGTCCTTTAGCGGCATATTGTTCTCGACATAGTGCAGGATCGTCGCGTTATCGCCGCCGCCGATGATCGAATTATAGGCGACGCCGCTTGCACCTTTGTCTTTCATGTAGGCTTCCATCAGAGCCTCGACCTGGCCCTCGTTCATTCCCGGCTTGACCTTTTTCATTGCCAGAATATGCCCCTCGGCCGCGATCGTTCCCGCAGTCTGCATCAACTCGACCTCTTTCGCCGATT
>CALMPJ010000115.1 GCA_937871585.1 uncultured Acidobacteriota bacterium
CATCAACTTCGCCTTCGCACATCGCGATCAGCTTGTCGGCGATCCGTTGCGAATCATCGGCAACGATCGCACGTTCGACCATGTCGCCCGAAAAGCCAAGCACCAGCTCAACCAGCTTATCGCCCGAGATGTCATCACCGAGCGTTCGCGTGTCGCTTACTGTAATTATCGCAGCTCTCATCGTGGCGAATTAAACTCGTCGTGTGTAAACCACTTCACGTTTTCGATCGACGGTTCGGCTTGTAAAATTTCGTCCATCGCCTTCTGCAGCTCCATGATTCTCGGCTTCGTCTCGATCGTCCCAAAGAACAAAAACTTCTTCACCTGTTCCTTATGCGGCTCAATAAAGCACAAAAATCCGTTCTCGTATTCCGGATAATGCCCGCAACCGATCCACAGACCGAACGCTTCATTTTCGACCTTGATTATCCAGCCCCAATCTTCCTGATAGATTTCTTCCGTCCTAATCCCCTTCTCGCCGAGCCCTTTAGAAAGAAACTCCGCGAGCCGTTTACCGTAGACATCGGGGTTGTAGATCTCATCTTCGTATGGTGGAAATGAGTCTGAAATAAATTCAACGTGTGTGAGCATATCTCTCCTTTTATCAGAATATTCTACGCCGCGGTCGCTTCGATCTCTTCCAACCTGCTTTGTCTGCGAGTATAAAGTACGCTCAACAAAACTCCGAGCACGACGAGCAGCATGCCCGCGAGAGCGAGCAGGCCGTGGGATTCGCCGAATAGTATCCAGCCGACTGAAACAGCATAAACGAGTCCTGTGTAGTTTACGATAGCGACGCTGGCGACTTTTTCGCGTTGGAGGGCGTCGGTGAGAAATATCTGGCCGAGTTGCGACAATACGCCGACGCCGAGCAGCCACAGCCAATCTGTTCCTTGCGGCATTACCCAATTGAACAGCAGCGAAATGCCGCCGAGGATCGCTCCGATCAGTTGAAAATGGAAAACGACCGTCAGCGGATGTTCACGGCCTCGTAATGAACGAACGAGATTGTACGCCATTCCCGAACAGAATGCAGAAACTATTCCGAGAGCTAGATACAGCGGCGAAATGCGATCATCGACCTGTTCGATCAGCAAAACGCCACCGAACGCGATCGCGTAAAAAAACCACTGTGATGGCCTAACTGCTTCTTTTAGAACAAATATCGCAATTGTTGCCGTAAATATCGGCGACAGATATTGAATGGTCTGAGCCGACGCCAGCGGCATATTCTGGAGCGTCAGAAAGAACATGAACAACGCTGTCGTGCCAAAAAGCCCACGCAAAATCAGCAAGGTGTGATTCTCGCCGATCAAACTCGCTCCGGCGCGTTTCAGACCGATCACACACATCGTGGAAGCAATAATGCACCGAAAGAACACCGATTCCATCGCCGGCAGATGTGCGACCTCTTTTACGCAGACGTTCGCCAAAAAGAAACACGCCGTCGACAAAAACATCGACCGCACGCCTGCGCTTACAATTGACGAATTATCGCTCAAACCTTGAGGTTAGTTCGTCGCCAATTGTATTGCAAACTGTGCGGCCGCTGCCGTTGTGATGCCGTAATTAGCCGCCAATGGCAGTCAATGTTGCAACTACCTTTTCGACGATCTTTTCGATACTTTCGTCCGATCCGAGATTCTGGGACTTGCTCAATTCCCCGATCTCAGCGAACATCGCGTTGATATTCTTCGGCACATCTGCCGGTGGATTCGACGACAAGGTCGTGATCATCTCAAGTGAAAATTGCAGATCGCTCACGTTGATCTTTACGCCTTTGTCTTTGTTCTTTTTGATCTGAGCGTAGATCGTACCGAAACGCTCGCCGACCAACATCTGCCATTTTTGCGAAGCATCAGCTTTCTTTCGGATCGAATTCGTCGCTGTTTGTGCGACATCCAGCCGAACGTAATCCTCGGCATTTATCTGCAAAGTAAAGAACGGGGCGAGATCGTCAGCAAACTTCGGCATCGTCTGCCGATATGTCATCACTGCCTGATGCATCGAAACGTCGTGCATTTCGCCCAGCACGGAAACCGCCATCCCAAGCCCAAAGGGCGCCATTTGCTGCTCAAGCTTGCTATTAGCCAGATCGTTCTGGCCGAACGCAGCCCCGGCAACCAAACACAATGTAAAAACTAAAAGTAAAAATGATCGTTTCATATAATTTTCTCCTGATTTATTCAGCGAGAAAATACTGGAAAACGTATCATCCTCCGTCGATTCAGGGCATTCCTTTGACCGCAGACACATGGCCCTTAGCACCGTTGGTTTTTGTCACGGACGACATCAAGTAACACATTGCAGCATCGCCCGGATTGTAGGTCCCGGCAACGATCCACGTATATCCTTTACAGATCGGATTGTCCGCACAGTCAGATTCGCATCGGCTCAGGCTTGGTTGTTGATAGAAAGTAATGCGAGTTCCGTCAAGAGCAGTTTCGATCTGCCGCAATCCAAGTTTGTCGCTTGATCGAATTTCGGCCGTCGGGCTTGGAACCGCGATTGTTGGCGTGGGAACGACCACAACGTTTGAATTACTTCGGTTTGAATTACCTTTCGTATTAGAGACATTGGCGACATCTCCCGACCGAAACCAAAGCACTCCACCAATGATCAAACCGATGATCACCAGCCCAAGCAAGCCCGTGGAGGCATATAGCAAATGTGGAAAAATACTGTTCGAACTTGGAGCAGCCGTCGAATTCGGCGGCAGGCTTTCCGCAGTCGGACGAACTGGCCGAAAAGCCGAATCATTATGGATCAAAACAGTATCTTCCGCACCGCGAACGACTGTCTGAACCTCGTCAAAAGCAGCCGAAAGCACACTGCCATCCTCAAGACAGAACGACAGAGTATCGTCTTCGTAGGTACGTGAGCATGCCGGACATCTTTTCATACCAATGCTTATCTCCTTCGAGAACTAGGATCAGCTGTTCGAACAATATTGGCTAGTGATTGTATCAGAAAATGCCGAAATGGTGAGTACACTATTTATTCGCCGCAGCCGCAATCGCTGCCGCAGGAGTCTTTGGTAGAGAATGCTTTGCGTTTTCGCCAAAGAGAGGTTCCGACAAACATTATGGCGACGGCAATGAAAATTATTACTAAGGCGTATTGAACAAACATCAATTACTAATAGTATAAAGAGATATGCTGATGACCATATTACTTTTTGAGGTCATGGACAAGATGCCATCTCTCCATGAGATCTGGTCCGTAGTATTCGTTGTCGCGATCGGCGGATTTTTACTAGCCCGAATGCAACCAGTGTTCGTGACGATTCCTCTCATTTTGCTCACTGGATTCGCTTTGATATTTGTACCTGAGTTCAACGATCCTAGTGTTGGTCAGCACATCATTAGAGAGGCCGGTCGCGGATATATGATTCAGACATACGTCGCTTTGGCAGTCGGAACTACGATCCCGTTAATTGGAATCATCGCTTGGCATCGGAGAAAGAAACAAACCGAAGTTTGAGGTTTATTTAGTTTCTTAAGCTCCAATCCTCGCCGTGCAAGCGAGCTCATTTGTGCATTATTCAAATCCAAGCGCTTTCCCGCCTTGATAAGTTATCAGGGCTGCGAAGTAAGCGAGCACCGTCATATAGCCGAACATAAATAGCGGCCAGAACCAGGAATTTGTTTCTCGGCGCACCACGGCCAGCGTGGACATACATTGCATCGCAAGAACAAAAAAGACCATCAGCGAGAGCGCTGTCAGCGGCGTCCAAGCGAGTGAGCCGTCATCTTTCTTAGCTTCGCGAACGGCTGTGATCAGCGTCTCCGATTCTTCATTCTCGTCTTTGCCGACGTTATATATTATGGAGAGCGTCGAAACCAAAACCTCGCGAGCAGCAAAACTAGCGATCAACGCAACACCCATTTTCCAGTCATATCCGAGCGGCGCAATAACCGGTTCGATAGCATGACCAAGCTTCCCTGCATACGAGTGTTTGAGCTGCTCCGATTCCGGCAGAACCGGCGTTTCCGATTCGACAGCTTGGGTTTGTTCCGTCTGCTGACTGCTAACTACCGGCTCCTGATTACTTCTCGGGAAATACATCAACGCCCAAAGTATGATCGAGATCGCTAAGATCACCGTGCCCGCACGCTTCAAGAACAGCCATGCTCGCGTCAGCATATTCTGCAAAACCGTACGAAGATTGGGCAGACGATACGGCGGCAGTTCCATCAGGAACGGCGGCGGTGGTGCTTTTAGAACCGTTCGTTTTAGAACGAATGCGAACAACACCGCGACGATGATGCCGATCGTGTACATCAGCAGCATCAGCAATGCCCCGACCGAAATGAAACCGAAAACATACTGCCCGCCAAAGAACGCTCCGATCATAAGCGTGTAAACGGGCAGCCTAGCCGAGCACGACATGAACGGTGCGATCATGATCGTCGCAAATCTATCGCGACGGCTCTCGATCGTACGCGTCGCCATTATTCCCGGAATTGCACACGCAAAACTAGAAACTAGCGGCAAGAATGCTTTGCCATGAAGCCCGACGCGGGACATCAGTTTGTCGAGCAAAAACGCCGCTCGGGCCATATAGCCGCTGTCTTCGAGTAGCGAAATGAAAAGGAATAGAAGCAGGATCTGCGGCAAAAACACGACAACGCCGCCAACGCCCGCAATAATTCCGTCCGAGATCAGATCTGCGAGAATTCCTTCGGGAAGCGACGCTTTTGCGTATTCCTGCAACGCACCAAATCCGCTTTCAAGCAGATCCATCGGCAGTGACGCCCACGAGAAGATCGTCTGAAAAACCAGCAGTAGAATTCCTACTAAGATCAACAAGCCAAAGAACTTATGCGTCAAAACGCGGTCGATCTTATCCGAAACCAAATGGCTTGACTGGTCGCTGTGCCACGTCGATTCCTGAACGGCGTTCGAAATGAAATTATAGCGGGCAAAGATCTTGCCGCGCGGCCCGGCTTCGTCGCCGGTTTCGTCGAAAGTGTATGGAATTTGCTGCGTCGTGCCGATAACAGCGGTCGCTTTCTCAGCAAGTTCTTCGATGCCGCGGCCCGATTTCGCATTTACTACTACAACCGGAATCTTGAGCAACGCCGACAGCATCTCGACATCGATCTCGTGTTTTTGCTTCTCAAAAACATCGATCATCGTCAGAGCGACGACGACCGGCACGCCGAATTCGAAAAGCTGTGTTACGAGATAAAGATTGCGTTCAAGGTTGGTCGAATCGACAACCGCGATAACGACTTCGGGCTTTGAGACGCCCGTTTGTTCGCCGCGAATAATATCGCTCGCAATGTGCTCGTCGAGAGAAGTCGCGTCTAAACTATAAAGCCCCGGAAGATCTATCAGCGTGGCGTGATGTTCGCCGAGTTGCCACGAGCCTTCTTTGCGTTCGACGGTGACGCCGGGATAGTTCGCGACCTTTTGCCGCAGGCCCGTCAGGGCATTAAAAAGGGTCGTCTTACCGGCATTTGGATTGCCGGCAAGCGCGACCGTAATTTGTTTTGATGTTGCTCCGTCCAAAATGATCCAGCCGCTCCTATTCCGCTACCTCGATCATCTCGGCTTCGCTGCGACGCATCGCAAGACTGTAACCTTTGACACGCACCTGTATCGGATCTCCGAACGGTGCAGATTTGACAACGCTGACAGTCGCTCCGGGAACGACGCCCATTTCTAACAGACGATTTGTAACTCGGCCCTCGCCATTTACGGCCGTGACGCGCGCCTCGCTGCCTACGGCGAGTTCGGTCAGAATTGTCGTGTCCTTACGGTTTCTTGTCATCCTTTTTGGGCTTGTTCTCCCATAAAACGTTTACTATCACCCATTTACCATTCATCTTGGCAATGTGCATATAGTCGACCCAATCCCGCATCTCGAGCTTTACGGTCGCGGAATTGACCATCATATCGAGTATCGTAACGTTCTTGATCTGCTCATCCTTCGGCGTGTTTTTGCCGCTGCCTGTGCGAATGATCTGAACCAACGTCATCGCCGACATGTGTCCGAGTCCGCTTCGGCCCTGAGCATTCGTGTTCGCGATACGCTTCGCGAGATCAGGCGACAAAGCACCTTCCATCTTCTCGCCGTTGCCTTCGTAAAAACTCTCGGCGTAATCGAGGGCTGCTCGTTTGACACCTTCGCGATCGGCGTCAGTCTGAGAATAAGCCGTAAAACTCACGGCGAACGTGATCAACATCACTAAGAGTAAATTCGTTTTCATTGCGTACTCCTGAGAATAGATTTTAGCCTAATTGAAATCCGCTTTCAATTTCATCGAACGGAAATAATTATTCAAGGCTAATTGGAATACGATATTTAGCGGAAAAGAGTTGCGTCGCGAATCAAAAGGTCGGCGGTAAAGCTACCAAACTGTATCCGCAAAGGCGTGCGCTTGCTGTCGAGCGAGAGCCAAACCTTGATCTGTAGCGTGTCCAGTTGCGGATTCCCTGTGTTGATAGTTACTAGCTGCGCAGGATATTTCTCACCCGCGATCGTGATCGAATCGGCAAGCGACGGCCTAAGTACAAATATGTACGGCTTCCCGGCCCAAAAAACTGCCACGCGAGTGTCGTTAACCGGATTTGTCGCGACCTTGCTTGGTTTCAAATTGAACGAACGCATTGCGTAAAGCAGCGACAGCAAACTATGCGTGCCGATCGGCGCATCGATCTTGCCCGAGGCAGCCAGAACGCCGCCGTTTCTGGTGTCGAACACAAGCTTCTGAGCGTTTGTCGCCAATGTTCCCGTCAAATTCAGGTCGAAAGCGTACGGTGCAAGCGTGTCGGGATTGACACGAGCGATCATCGCATCATTCGCGATCAGGCCGCGAATCTGTGGTGCGGCATTCGCGACCGTCGCAGTCAGCGTCAGAGTATCGGCGTTCTGAACCAAACGCCGTTCTTTTGCTTCGAGAATTAGATCACCGGCTTGCTGACCGCCCGAACTGAGTTTGTATTCAAGTTTTTCTCCAAGCGAGAACGCGAGTTCCGGCAGCAAAGGCTGATCGTTAACGTATGTCGGAGGCACCGGCGTTGGAATCGGTGTCGCGACCGGACGCGGCGTCGGCGTTGGCGTCGGCTTTACTTCGGTCGGCGGAGCGGGCGGCTCGGTCAATCCAACCAATCGACCTTCGAACTTCCCTTTGACAGTCGTAAATTTGAATCCAACTGGAATTCGCCGATCGTCTGCCGTGAAATTCACGCGTAGATCTTTAATTCCGTAAGCATCGAAAAACGTACTTTGGATCGATGTAATGATCGTGTCGAACTCGCCTTCGTCGGTCTTCAGCTTCTCGGCGGCACCACTCGCCAGCGTGATCACATACGTCTCTCCGTCCTCTGTAAACGTGAACGAACCATTCGCTCCGGCGACACGAGCCCGTTGGATCATCGTCACCATATCGAGTGCGGGCGTCGCGATGTCGAGGTTATTTACGACCTTGCGTTTCGGAATGCCGCCGGTCGCGGCCATACGGTCGATGTACAGCGGAAGCCCCGTATCCGCAGCCGCAAAGACAGTGCGGCGTTCGTCGATCTGAGTAAACGCGGCGCTGACGATCTCGTAAGTCTTGACGCGTGCGTAAAGTTCGACCGCATCGCGATTGGCAAATTTGCCGCGGGATACGGTGTGCATTTCGAGAAACGCCACATTCCCGAATTGGTCAAATGAGACATTGAACGAGAATTTCTCGCCGACTCGAAAACCGTCAGTGGTCTGAGCGAAGGCCGATAACGCTGCAACGAGCATCAAGAAAATGCCCGCGACCGTGGAAGCTGTATGTCGGAATGCAGTAGTCATCTTAACCAATAATTGCACTTACGGCCGCGACTCGATCGGCTTGTCCTGTTATCGGACGGCCGATGACGGCGTATGTCGAACCATTTTTCATCGCGTCGCTAAACGTCATTACACGCCGCTGGTCGTCGTTCGTTGCGTCTTTTGCCCGAATTCCGGGCGTTACGATCACAAAATCTTCGCCGATCTCTTGTCGAATGATCGCGGCTTCTCTAGCCGAAGCAACAACGCCGTCGAAACCGGCGGCTTTCGTCAATTTCGCCAAGCGCATGACCTGCTCATCGACCGAACTTTCGATGCCGGTCTCATTTAAGACGTTGGCATCAGAACTCGTCAGCACCGTGACGGCGATCAGCAAAGGCCGCTCAATTCCCTGCTCTTCGCATTGTCGATCAACGGCCTCGACCGTCGAACGCATCATGTCAAGTCCGCCGATAGCGTGAACATTTGTCATCCAAACGCCAAGTTTCGCGGCCTCGACAGCGGCGTTTGCGACGGTGTTCGGAATATCGTGGAACTTGAGATCGAGAAAAACTTTGTTCTCAGCCGCGACCTCGCGTACAAACTCCGGCCCTGCGGAGACGAACAACTGCAGACCGATCTTGTACGCACCAACCTTGCCCGAAAGCTCAGCAATGATGTCACGAGCTTCGTCGGCGGTCGAGACGTCGAGTGCGACAATGATCTTTTCGCTTGGATCTTCGATATTTGTGGTCGCGGCAGCAGGTGTCGTCATTCAAATCGTGGACCTAGTCCATATCCAACGGATTTCGATAAGGCTTGTCCGGTTCGCCCTCGGCACGTTTTAAGGCTTCTTGAAACTTCTCCTCAAGAAGGCGTTCGCGGTCTTTTTGCGATGACATTTCCTGTGCAAATATGTTCTCGCGGACCTCTTTCTGTCGGTCAAGGTCGCTCTTCAGTTCGTCAAACGAACCGAGAACTTTCTTTTTCTCAACGTGCGAAAGTATGGCGCCGGTCACCGCGTCGATCGACAGCGTCGCTTCGCAGCAAGGGCAGATTACCGAAAACTTTTCCATACTAACTCGTTTTTGTTCGGGGTTTGGGGGGCAACCCGTTTTTTGGGGGGGGGTCCTTTGGGGGTGTTTCCCCGCGGTTTTCCCCCGGACACCCCCACAGAGACCGCCCCCCGTGGCGGGGATCATATTCGGAACCGCCGCACCTGAGCCGCGAACTTGCTTACCGTTCTTCAGCGTTAGCGTCAGCACGGATCCACTTGCATCGACCCAAACTCGCTCGGCCTTGACCAGTTGAGCGTGCCCCTTAAATACACGCGTTTCGACGAATCGTCCGAGCCTGTCCATCGTGGTCGTAACTTCCGAATTCTCGCCTGCTGGCACCGGTTTCGGCGCCGGAGTTGGGCCGGTCGCCGGCTGATCTACAATTCGCCTTCGTCCATTTGGATCGGCGCCGACGACGGTCTGTTGGTTCGGAGCAACAGTCGGCACGGGCGTTCCCTCAACCTCCGGCAAAGGCGTTTTTCCGTCCGAAACTATCGGTGTAGTTGGAATTGCAGACGATGTCGTCGCTGAAGTTGTCGAACTCGCGGTCGCAGGAACGGCAGGCGTCGGGCTTACGGCATTAGTCTTCGTGTTCGAATTCGGACGGGCGTTGTTCGCCGGTTCGGACGAACACGCAGCAGCCAACATTGCAATAAATAACAGTGAAATAAACTTCATTTTACTGACAAGATCTCCTCTAACCTTTGTTTTACAGACGGCCATTCGCTATCAATGATACTGAAATAAGCGCTGTCTCGTAAACGTCCGCTGTCACAAACAATGTGTTGGCGGAAAATGCCTTCTTCGGTGGCGCCTATGCGTTTGATGGCAGCACGCGAGCGAAGGTTGAGTGCGTCGGTCTTAAATTCCACGCGGTTGCACTTCCAAACGTCGAACGCGTGCCTAAGCATCAGCAGTTTCGCCTCGGTATTCACCGCCGAACGCTGCCACGCCGGAGCTACCCAAGTCCAGCCGATCTCCGTGCGTTTGTTGGCGGTGTCGATCGCACAAAACCGCGTCGAACCGATGATCTTGCCCGTCGCTTTCTCGATCGTGACAAAAGGCAGCGAAGTCCCCTTCGCCTGCTCACCCAACGCAAACTCCACGTACCCGAACATATCCGTCCGCGTCACCACCTGCGACGGCGTCAGCTCCCACAACTCCGCCGCCAGCCCAACCTCGCACAACCCATCCAAATGCCCCAAAGCCATCGGCTCCAACCGCACAACTCCCCCAACCAACACCACAGGTTTCACGATCATTAGGTAGATTGTAATTGCGAACCGTACAAATCGAAAGACAACGGCGGGATAGATCGTGTGCAAACAGGACGGCTTCACCAACAACGATGAAGCCTTTTGAGTGCTATATTTACGTCATGAGTAATGGACTCGATGTCGCGTTAATGAAAGACCCATTCGTAGAATGGTCCGCTGAGAACGGCGACCGACATACCAACATTTCATTCGGTCATGACGAGTGGTGGTCTTTTTTCTTTGTTACTTTGAATCCAAAAAGTCTTGATCGAGAAATCGGCGTTAGATACGACGATGACTTCTATCTGCGGGATCAACAACTGTTCAAGCAATCACTGGAGGATTATCCGTTACTTGCTCGTATCGAAGAATTCTACCGAGACGCTGCGTTTGCTCCGGCGGAGATCACCTCTTTGCGAGATGAATTAATACGAACCGAGCAATTAACGCTCGACGCTAACGCCCGGTCGTTTCTTAATGGAATGCTCAATGCCTGCGAACTAGCATCTAGTGAACGAATGGGAATTAGATTACTAAGCAGCTAATAGCAACCTCGAACAGCCCATCCAAATGCCCCAACCGCACAACTCCCCCAACCAACACCACAGGTTTCACGATCATTAGCTAGATTGTAATTGAGAACCGAACAAATCGAAAAACAACGACGGTTTATCACACACACTTTCTGAATTACAATTAGTGCAAAGAATCGGGTGGCAATTAGCGTGCGAACGTGAACTTCCGAACTAGGCCTGAAATCTTTCTCATAAATCTAAGTCCATGGAATCTGATACCTATGTGAATATTGCACCTTCAGGGCAGGGACTCGTAAATGTTGTTGATCTCATTCGGCCTGAAGGTCAAATGTACTCGATTGCCACGTACAAAAACCTAAAACCGGGAGTTGTTTTTGAGGTAATAGCTCCTGACTACGTGTTCGGTGTCGAGATTCGAGAAAAGGATATCGTGCTTTTGAGGTGCGGAACCGCTATCATCGTGCCTCTCGCGGAACCTTCAAATCGCGAAAAGGGATTTATTTATAGCGTGGGATGGAGTCCAACTACTATTCAACTTCACATTCAGGACTCAGAAGGCAGAAGAGGTTATGAAGCTCCGACTGCCTGGACTTATCCGCCACAAAGTTTGAAACGATGGGCAAGAGAACGTGCTCTTATTTCAACGGATAAGTACGACTCGGAAGCTCACCTGCTTGAAGCCGTCATGGATCAGTTTCAGAAATTGAGGCAGAGATTCCAAGATATTGGCGGAACTAATGGCTTTTGGGATATCCACCGTGACGGACAACGGATCGTAAAGCGAGTGCCGAAGCATGAACCTGATATCCATCCGACAATCCGACACCTTCTCGATGACCTAGAAATTACGAAGAATTTTCAGATTGTACCTGAATACCATACCGGCACTGGTCGTCTCGACTTCTTAATTTCGGCACCGTTAGTAACCGGAAAGATAGGAAGAGTCTGCGTAGAATTTAAGAATGCTCACTCTAAAGACCTTGCCCATGGAATTCAAAGCCAATTGCCAAATTATATGGAGAGTACAAGCACCGACTTTGGCATTTATGTGGTTCTTGATTATGGTGCTGACTATCCCTTTAACCCAAATGGCTTCCAAGCTGATGGCTTCCCAGGGAAAATTGAATCGCTGGACACCGCACTCAATTTGGGAGCCGGCTCGACGCGTCGGAAATACTTAAGGTTTATTGTGCTGCCTGTTGGCCAAACACCTCCTCCAAGCAAAAATTGAAATTCGAGTGATGCCGTATTTGCGGGCTCGTGCCTTTCCGTCGCGGAGCGCCGCCTGATTGTAGCCGTGGGTGACAACCCACGGTTGCGGTGATGATAATTTCCGCGTCGCATCGCGACGATTGACGAGTGCGGCGAATGGTTGAACCATCGCTACGCGACGACACCGAACGAACGGCCATATTTCCGAAAGCAGATTCGTCGGAGCGGCGGCGGCGTCGCACTGAGAAGAAGGGCTTCTCTCGGAAAAGCACAGCGATTCCGCACATCGAGCGGCCCAGCCGCAAGAGATCGGACCGCACGCGTCTCGCGTGCGGTCCGGGCGAAAAGAGCGGGAGCGTTGCTCGCCTTCCTTACAGCACATTTCGGAGATGTCCGGTTCTCTGAAACGGATTTCTTTTGAAACGCCGTTGCATCTATGGTATTCTACTTAAAGGCCGCAACGACGGTTTGATCTTTGAAAACAAAATTTCTGCGCACGGAAAATGCGAAATAGACGGTCTCTTTTTCCCAAATGGGACAAAAAGTGGCTGCAAACTCATGAAAACAGGAGAGTTACAGTCACAAGACTGCTCATAAGATCCGTCCCAATAGAGAATATACATGCAAGATCGGTTGATCGACGCTCGAATTTGATCATTTGCAAGCTGTTCCACTTTGAGATGGGCTGTTTTCCAAAGTGGAACAGTTGGGCCTGGTAAACTGTTGACAGCACATTGGTTAGAGACGCACACTGTTCCATTTTAGGTGTTCCACTTTGAGCGACTTCTGATAGTTTTGCGGAAAGTGGTTACATTTATGTGGTAATTGATGAGATCGACTGCCATCGAATTGAAACAGCCGCAGATTGATTGCCGCTCGCTGACGCGGGCGGTTCTGATAGAAAAAGGCCGCCTTTTCAGACGACCTTATATAACATGCGAAACGCCATTACAACCGTGTGGGCTTCTGCCATGAAAACTAGATGTCGTAATACATCGAGAATTCGAGCGGATGTGGACGGAGGCGAAGCGGAGTGATCTCGTTTTCGCGTTTGTATGTGATCCAGCGTTCGATGAGCGACGACGTGAAGACGTCACCCTTGAGCAGGAACTCGTGATCATTCTCGAGTGCATCGAGAGCTTCGTCGAGGCTGCCGGGCAGTGACGGGACATTCGCCAATTCCTCAGGCGGCAGATCGTAGATGTCCTTGTCGAGCGGTTCACCCGGATCGATGCGGTTCTGGACGCCGTCGAGGCCGGCCATCAGCAGTGCGGCAAACGTCAGATACGGATTGCACGACGGATCCGGCGGCCGGAATTCGAGGCGTTTCGCTTTTGGCGAAGACGAGAACATCGGAATTCGCACGGCCGCCGAGCGGTTACGCGCCGAATATGCGAGGTTCACGGGAGCTTCGAATCCGGGGACGAGACGTTTGTAGCTGTTCGTCGTCGGTGCTGCAAGTGCGACAAGAGCCGGAGCGTGCTTGAGCAAACCGCCGATGTAGAACTTCGCCATCTCGGAAAGCCCCGCATATTCGTCGCCCGCAAAAAGCGGCGAACCGTCTTTCCACAACGACTGGTGACAGTGCATTCCCGAACCGTTATCGCCGTATATCGGCTTCGGCATGAACGTCGCCGTTTTGCCGTATGCCGCCGCAGTGTTCTTGACGATATACTTGAATAGCATCAGGTTATCTGCACAGTTGAGCAGATTCGAGAAACGGAAATCGATCTCGCACTGACCCGCAGTCGCGACTTCGTGGTGATGACATTCGACGTCGATGCCGACCTCGCCAAGCGTCGATGACATCGTGTTACGAATGTCGATCAGCGAATCAAGCGGTGCGACCGGAACGTAGCCTTCTTTCGCACGAATGTGATAGCCGCTGTTCGGATTCTCGAGGCTGCCTTGGCGGCCCGAGTTCCAGTGGCCTTCTTCGCTGTTGACGAAATAACCGGCGGAATTCTGCGTAGCATGGAAATTGGCTTCGTCGAAGATGAAGAATTCGGCCTCGGGACCGACGTTGACGGTGTCGGCGATGCCGGTGAATTTGAGATAGCTCTCGGCACGCTGCGCGACCGAACGCGGATCGAGCCAGTAGCCTTCCTTGGTGATCGGATCGACGGCATTTGCGATCAGGCAAAGCGTCGTGTCCTCAGTAAATGGATCGATCCAGAATCGCGATGGATCGGGCACAAGTAGCATGTCCGATTCGTGGATCGCGGCCCAACCGCGAAGCGACGAAGCGTCAAATCCAAAGCCGTCTTCGAAGCTGTCTTCGGACAACTGGCTGATCGGATAAGTAAGGTGATGCCAGGAACCGACAAGGTCGGTAAACCTGATAGATACGAACCGCGCTTCTTGGTCCGCGGCATAGCTTAGAACGTTTTTAGCAGTCATTTGGTCTCCGTGTGATATATGGTCGTCTGAAAACTAACACTTTCTGTAAAACAAGTAGGCAGTCTAATCGCACGGAACTGCTGTCTCAAGGCTCTACATCGTTGTCAGATGAGGATCCTTATTTTCCTACATATTTGTAAGATATTTCGCGAATTGTCCATAGAATGCATTTAACCGGATCTCCGAGCGGCGTTGACGAACGACGCGTTGTATCAGAGAATTGCTTGAAATGAACAGACATCGATCTCTATCCTATCGCTGCAAGGTATCGGCTTGCGTTTGCTTGCTGGCTCTCGTATTTGGCTTTCTAGTTCCGATAGTGGCATTCGCTCAATCGGCCATAGCCGACGAACAAAAGATCGCGACACAGATCGACAAAGACCGCGACGGAATGATCGCGATGCTCGAAAAGGTCGTGAATATCGAGAGCCCGACCGAAGACCTCGCGGGCGTAAAGGCTGTCGGAGCGTTCTTTCGAAAGGAATTCGACGCACTTGGAATGAAAACTCGTTGGATCGATATGCCTGCGGCGCAGAATCGTGCCGGACATTTGATCGCCGAGACGAGCGGTAAGAAAGGCAAACGAATTCTGATCATCGGCCACATGGACACCGTGCTAAGGGGCGAGAAGTTTCGCCGTGAGGGAGACAAGGTTTTCGGCACAGGCATCGCCGATATGAAAGGCGGAATTGTAATGATCGTGTTCGCATTGAAAGCAATGCACGCCGCCGGAGCGCTCAAAGATTCGCAGATCACGGTTCTGCTGACCGGCGACGAAGAAGACAATTGCGACCCGATCTCGATCTGCCGAGGCGATATGATCGAGGCGGCGAAACGTAGCGATCTCGTGCTTAGTTTCGAGGGAACTGTCGGCAACACGGCGACAGTCGGACGACGCGGAGCGAGTTCGTGGACGATCGAGATCGACAGCAAGACCGGGCATTCGAGCCAGATATTCAAACCCGCGATGGGCGACGGCGGAATATTTGAGGCGTCACGAATATTGAACGAATTCCGCACTCAACTAGGCGGCGAAGAATATCTGACGTTCAATCCGTCGCTGATAGTCGGCGGCACGACCGCCACGGCCAAGAACGCCGAAGGCAACGCGACCGGCAAAACAAACGTCGTCGCCGCGAAGGTCGTGATCGACGGCGATCTGCGGTTCATCAGTGAAGAGCAAAAAGAACGAACTCGAGCGAAAATGCGAGAGATTGTCGCGAAGAATCTGCCCGGCACAACGGCGAAGATCACGTTTTTCGACAGCATCCCGGCAATGACGCCGGTCGCAGGCAATTATGACCTTCTGAAGCAGCTAGACCAAGTGAGCCGCGAGCTTGGCTTCGGTCCCGTCACTGCTCTCGATCCCGGCGAACGCGGTGCCGGCGACATAGCCTATATCTCAAATCTACTGCCGAGCCTCGACGGTATCGGTATCGGCGGTGGTGGAAACTCACACGCAAAAGGCGAGTATGCGACCGTCGACAGGCTGGCTGAACTGACAAAACGAGGAACCGTGTTGATCTATCGGCTGACACGCTAGAGGTACTTAAAGATGCAGAAAATCAGATCGAATTTCGCAATTCTTATCATCGTCGCGTTGGCGATCACTACGTTTGGCCAGGAACTTCCAAAAGCCAAGCCCGAGTTGGTCGGAATGTCGGCGGCGAAACTCTCACAGCTTTCGTCTGTGCTCGACGGCTATGTTAACGAAGGCCGTCTGCCCGGCGGCGTCGCGATGGTGCTTCGCAAAGGCAAGGTCGCTTACGTCCATTCGTTCGGCAAAAGCGACCGCGAAGCGAATTCGCCAATGGCTGAGGACACGATCTTTCGCATCGCTTCGCAGTCCAAAGCGCTGACCAGCGTCGCGATCATGATGCTACAGGAAGACGGCAAACTTCTGGTTTCCGACAACCTGAGCAAGTACATTCCCGAATTCGCAAACTCAACGGTCGCGGTTCCAAAAGACGGCGGCGGCTACGATGTCGTTAAGGCCAAACGTCAGATCACGATCCGCGATCTGTTGACGCATACGTCGGGCATTAGTTACGGTTTTGGGCCAGCGAAGGACAAATGGGAAGCCGCGAAGATACAGAATTGGTACTTCGCCGACCGTGACGAGGCCGTAGCCGAGACCATTAAACGTATGGCTTCCCTGCCGATGGACGCACATCCGGGCGAAAAATATATCTACGGCTATTCGACCGACATTCTTGGCGTCGTCGTCGAAAAAGCCAGCGGCAAGACGCTCGAAGAATTCCTGAACGAACGCATCCTCAAGCCGCTCGATATGAAAGACACGAGCTTTTATCTGCCGACGAACAAAACTGAGCGGCTCGCGGCGGTCTATTCCGTCAAAGACGGCAAGCTCGAACGTGCCGCGGATCCCGGACTTGGCGTCGGCCAAGGCCATTACGTCAACGGCCCGCGAAAAAGCTTCTCGGGCGGAGCAGGTCTGCTATC